>CAVIRF010000100.1:0-7017 GCA_963645185.1 Coprococcus eutactus
GCAAGAGACGCGATCAGCTGCTTAATTTCCGCGCGCTTCGTGTCGTTCTCCAGCTTTTTCGCCGGACAGTCGCACGGCAGGAAGGTCAGGCCGCAGAATTCCGCCCACTTCACGACATTTGCCTCACGCGTGAAGTACAGCGGCCGGATCAGCTCCATGCCCTCGTAATTCTTTGCCTTCACACGCGGCAGCATCGCCTGCACCTGGCCGCCGTAGATCAGGCCCATCAGCACCGTGCCGATCGCGTCGTCATAATGATGGCCGAGGGCGATTTTGTTGCAGCCGCGTTTTTTTGCCTCGGTATAGAGATAGCCGCGGCGCATTTTCGCGCAGAGAAAGCACGGGTGCTCCGCCGAATGGCTGCCTGCGACGCGCAGCACATCCGTGTCGAAAATCTCCAGCGGAATGCCCAGTCTCTGCGCGTTCTCCTCCAGATGTCTGCGTCCCTCGGGCGCATATCCCGGGTCCATCGCAAGAAATTTCAGCTGAAAATCCACCGTGTGCTGCAAATCCTGAAGCAGCAGCGCGAGCAGCATGGAGTCCTTGCCGCCCGAGATGCACACCGCGACGCTGTCGCCCGGGCGCACCATGTCATATTCCTTCACCGCATCCACAAACGGCTTGCGTATCGTGCGCACAAATTCGCGCTGTAATGTCTTTCTTATCTCTTCTGCTGTCATTTTGCGCCCTTCTTATGCTGAAAATGGTAGGTGATGCGTGCGAGCAGGCTGTCCGGCGCGAAATGGCGCGCCACTGTCATCGCCTTCATCGTAAAGCCCGGAACGATGACCGCTTTCCCGGCAAGCATGCCGTCGATGGCTTCGCGCGCGACACGCTTTGCCGGCAGACCGTTCAGCGAAAACCGCACACCGGCTACCTTGTTGAACTCGGTGTCGACCGGCCCCGGGCAGAGCGCGCACACCTTGACCGCGCTGTTCCTGTGCCGCAGCTCCTCGCGCAGCGCCTGCGTCAGACGGAGCACATAGTTTTTCGTCGCGTAGTAGGTCGCCATGAGCGGACCGGGCAGGAACCCGGCCGACGAGGCCACATTCAGAATATATCCGTGGCCGCGCTTCGCGAAATCCTGCACCGCGAGCTTGGTCAGGATATGCACCGCGCGGATATTCGTGTCGATCATGCGCAGCTCTTCGTCCAGATCGGTGTCCAGAAACTCGCCGAACAGGCCGAAGCCTGCATTGTTTATCACGATCTCCAGATCGTCGCCGCGCACCGCGCGGTACAGCAGGCGGCATTCTTCCTCATCGCTCACATCCGCCGCGATCACATGGCACACGGTCGGCAGCTCGGAGGCGAGCTCGCGCAGGCGTTCCTCGCGCCGTGCGCACAGCACCAGCTCGTAGCCGCGTTCGGCGAGCGCAATCGCCATTTCGCGTCCCAGTCCCGAGGACGCACCGGTAATCAGCGCTTTCATGCGTTCTCCTCCATTTCCCTGTAATTCAGTATAATATAATTATCAGTGTAGCACAGCCCGTCCCGCTCGTCAAACAGAAAACGGAGACCGTTCCTTGCAGACAGGTCTCCGTTTCGTGTGTTTTCGATAAAATTTTACTTCATGAGGTTGCCGTTGTCGAAGTAGTTGATCTTCATCGCGGCGCGGACGTCCGCGAGGGTCTCGGCTGCCTTGCGCTCTGCGACCTCGCTGCCCTTCTTGAGGATCTCGTAGACCTCCGGCTTGCGCGCCTCCCAGTAAGCACGGCGCTCGCGAATCGGGCCGAGGATGGACTGCATGACGTTGTTGAGGAATTTCTTCACCTTTACGTCGCCCAGACCGCCGCGCGTATAGTGCGCCTTGAGCTCGTCGAGGTTCTTGTACTCCGGCAGGAACTCCGCAAAGTGCTCGTCGGTGCAGAAAGCGTCCAGATAGGTGAACACAGTGTTGCCCTCGAGTTTGCCCGGGTCCTCGATGCGGATGTGGTCCGGGTCGGTGAACATGGACATGATCTTGGTGCGGACGGTCTTTTCGTCGTCCGCCAGATAGATGCAGTTGCCGAGCGACTTGCTCATCTTCGCCTTGCCGTCCGTGCCCGGCAGACGCAGGCAGGCGGAGTTGGACGGGAGCATGATCTTCGGGTCGGTCAGCGTCTCGCCGTAAACGCGGTTGAAGGAATGCACGATCTCGCGGCACTGCTCGAGCATCGGCATCTGATCCTCGCCGACCGGAACGCAGGTCGCGCGGAACGCGGTGATGTCCGCCGCCTGGCTGATCGGGTAGCAGAAGAAGCCGACCGGAATGCTCGACTCAAAGCCGCGCTGCTGGATCTCGGACTTTACGGTAGGATTGCGCTGCACACGGGAGACCGTGACGAGGTTCATGTAGTAGAACGTCAGCTCGGTCAGCTCCGGCACCATGGACTGGATGAAGATGTTGACCTTCTCCGGGTCAAGGCCGCAGGCCAGATAGTCGAGCGCGACCTCCATGATGTTCTGACGAACCTTCTCCGGGTGCTCGGCGTTGTCGGTCAGCGCCTGCGCATCCGCGATCATAATATAGATCTCGTCGAACTCGCCCGAGTTCTGGAGCTTGACGCGCTCGCTCAGCGAGCCGACGTAGTGGCCGACGTGCAGACGGCCGGTCGGACGGTCGCCGGTAAGAATGATCTGTTTCATTGGTATATCTCCCCTTTTCGGGACGCGATGCCCGGTTTTTGAGCCGTCTCCGCGACACTTGATTTACATGGTTAAGCTGGGTATTCGATGATTTTTAATTATAATGTAAGAACGCTCTGCTGTCAACTGCGGCCGTTCATCGGAACGAACAGGATTTGACCTGTCTTTTCGAAAAAATTACACTTTTTCGACAGGCAACGCCCATGCCGTCGCTTTACTGCTCTTTTCATTCCGGCGCGGAAATGGTATACTGTAACTACAGGTTAGAAATATATTCTTCGTTACAGATCGGAGGGAAAGATATGGAGGAGTATACGCTTGACAGCAGGCTGCTGACGCTGCTTGCACAGCCGCTCCGCATCGAGGAGATCCGCCGCGCGCTGCCCGACATCGGAAAGCACGAGCTGAAGGATGCGCTCGACCGTCTGACGCAGGACGGAAAGATCATGAAAAACAAGAAAAACCGCTTTGCGGTGGCCTCGCACTACGGCTGCGCGACCGGCACGTTCCTCGCGACCGAGCGCGGCTTTGCCTTCGTCGCGCCCGACGTAGAGCCGGGTGCGCCCAAACCGGACGACTATTTCATTCCGCCAAACGCCGTCGGCGTCGCATGGCACGGCGACAGGGTGCTCGTCAAGGTCAGCGAGCGCAAGAACAACCGCGGCCGCCGCGAGGCGACGGTGCTGCGCGTCCTCAGCCGCTCCGGCAAGGAGCTGACCGGCGAGCTCGTGCAGCGCGGCAAGGCATTCTTCGTGCAGCCCTCGTCCAAAAAGTACCCCGAGATCGCGGTCAGCCGCCGCGACATCGGCGACGCACAGGTCGGCGACTGCGTGGCAGTCGAGGTGACGAACTACGGCGACGACACCTATCATCCGCAGGGCATCGTGTCCGCGGCGCTCGGCGAGAACGGCACGATGGAAGCGTCTATCGCGGCCGTTCTGCACGAAAACGGCGTGTATGACGTATTCCCGAACGAGGTGCTGAAGCAGGCGGACGCCATTCCGCAGCAGGTCGACCTTGCCACCGCAGGAAAGCGTCTCGACCTGCGCGACAAGCTCATCTTTACCATCGACGGCGACGACGCGAAGGACTTCGACGACGCGGTCTCGCTCGAAAAGCTCGATAACGGTCATTATCTGCTCGGCGTCCACATCGCGGACGTCAGCCACTACGTCACGCCGGACTCTCCGCTCGACGCGGAGGCGTTCCGCCGCGGCACCTCGGTCTACTTCCCCGGCCACGTTGTGCCCATGCTGCCGTTCGCGCTGTCCAACGGCATCTGCTCGCTCAACCCGAACGTTGACCGTCTCGCGTTCTCCGCGCTCATGGAGATGGACGCGAGCGGCCGCCGCTACAGCGCGAAGTTCTCCAAATCCATCATCCGCTCCAAGGCGCGCATGACGTACAACAAGGTCAATAAGATCCTCGCCGGCGACAAGGATCTGCGCGAGGAATACGCTTTTCTCGTCGAAACCGCAGAAAAAATGAACGATCTCGCCCATGCGCTCTACAAGCGCCGCATCGAGCGCGGTGCGCTCGAGCTCGACATCCCGGAGGCGGAGATCCGCGTGGACGAGACCGGCAAGCCGGTCGAGATCTGCTTCCGCGAGCGCGGCGAGAGCGAAAAGCTCATCGAGGAGTTCATGCTTCAGGCGAACGAGGCGGTCGCGGAGTTCATGTGCAAGCGCGAGAACCCGACGGTCTACCGCGTGCACGAAGACCCCGACCCGGACAAGCTGCGCGCGTTCGCGCAGTTCGCGCGCCCGTTCGGCTACCGCATCGACCCGTCCAAGCCCGAGGATACCGCCCAGTTTCAGGTCGTGCTGCGCGGCGCGAAGAACGACCCGAAGCAGCGCGTGCTGCCCACTCTGCTGCTGCGCTCGCTCGCCCGTGCGCGCTACGCGGATGAATGCATCGGCCACTACGGCCTCAAGGCGAAGTTCTATCTGCACTTCACCTCGCCTATCCGCCGCTATCCCGACCTCATCGCACACCGCATGCTGCAAAAGGCACTGACCGGCGAGGAATTCATCGCAGCGGACGAAAACATGTGCGCCGAGGCCGCCCAGCAGTCCACGAACCGCGAGCAGGCGGCAGACAACTGCGAGCGCGACATCGACAAGCTGTTCATCGCTTCCTACATGAAGCAGTTCATCGGCGAGGAGTTCGACGGCGAGGTATCCGGCGTGCAGTCGTTCGGCATTTTCGTCGCCCTTGCGAACGGCTGCGAGGGTCTGGTGCGCGCCGAGCTGATGACCGGCGACTTCTACCAGTACGATGAGGAGCACATGGCGATGGTCGGCCGCCGCACCGGCAAGCGCTTCACCATCGGCACGCCCCTGCGCGTCAAGCTGCTCGCCGCGAGCGAGGTCACGGGTCAGATCGACTTTGCCCCGGCAGAGGGCTCGCTGCCCGTCTCGGAAAAGCCCGAGCGCGCGCCGCGTGGCGAGGACAAGCCGCCTTACGGCAACCGTGCTTCGCGCCGCCGTCATTCGCGCGGCAAGGGCCGCAGCGGCGGCCAGAAGGGCAAAAAACCGCCCACGAGAAAACGCAGATAACATCAGACCCAGAAGGAGACTCAGCTTTGCCCGGACTCGTTTTAGAGGGCGGCACGTTCCGCCCGGTATTTTCCTGCGGCGTCATGGACGCGCTGCTCGACCACGACATCATGTTCGACTATGTGATCGGCGTTTCCGCCGGCATCACCTACGCCACCTCCTACCTGTCCCGTCAGCACGGGCGCAATCTGGAGGTGCTGCGGCGCTACCGCGGCGACAGCCGCTATCTCGGCCTGCGCAACCTGCCGCACGACCATTCGATCTTCGGCACGGATTTCGTGTTCGACACCATCCCCAACCAGCTCGTTCCGTTCGACTGGGAGGCGTATCACCGTTATGAGGGCCGCATTCTGGTCGGCGTGACCAACGCCGAGACCGGCCGCGCCGAATATCTCGACGGCAAGAAGATCGACCGCGCCTGCACCATGCTGCGCGCGACCTGCGCCATTCCGCTGTACTTTCCGGCGGTGCATCTGAGCGGCGGCGTATTCTACGACGGCGGCATCGCCGACCCTATTCCAATCGTCCGCAGCCTGCACGACGGCAACCAAAAGAACCTCATCGTGCTGACACAGCCGAAGGACTATCGCAAGGCCCTGACGCGCGGCACGAAGTTCGCCGCCCGTGCGCTGCACCGGAAATACCCGGCTATGACCGAGACTATGCTCGCGCGCCCCGGCCGCTACAACGACACCGTATGCCTGTGTCACCGCCTCGCGGAGGAAAATCCGGCGGACACAGTGCTGCTCCAGCCGGACGCGCCGCTCGCCAGCTTCGAAAAAGATATAAAAAAGCTGGAATGGGGCTACGAAATGGGGTATAATATGACGTGTGCCCGGATAGACGACATCAAAGCGCTGTTCGTCTGACGGGACTGTGTGTTCCAGAGAAATAAAATTTTTAGGGGGAAAAGAAAAACACATGCAGAACAACAGAATCATTCAGGTTGAGGACAAGGTTCCGCCGAGACTGCTCGTGCCGCTGTCCATTCAGCACATGTTTGCGATGTTCGGCGCGTCCGTACTGGTCCCGTTCATCTTCCAGATGAACCCAGCGATCGTACTGTTTATGAACGGTATCGGCACGCTGCTGTTCATCCTCATCACCAAGGGCAAGGCACCGGCCTACCTCGGCTCGTCCTTCGCGTTCATCGCACCGGCGACCATCGTCATCCAGAACTGGGGCTACCAGTACGCGCTCGGCGGCTTCGTCGCGGTCGGTGCGTGCGGCTGTATCCTCGCGCTCATCATCTACAAATGCGGCACGGACTGGATCAACGTCGTGCTTCCGCCGGCAGCCATGGGCCCGGTCGTTGCGCTCATCGGTCTTGAGCTGGCCGGCTCGGCCGCTTCCACCGGCTGCATCGTCGGCGACAGCGTGACCACCGGCACGGTCATCACCTTCCTCGTAACGCTCGCCGTTGCGGTATTCGGCAGCGTTATGTTCCGCGGCTTCTTCTCGACCATCCCGATCCTGATCGCGATCATCTGCGGCTACATCGCAGGCGTGGCTACCGGCGTCATCGACACCCAGACCATCGTCGACGCGCTGCACACCAGCTTCATCTCCATCCCGAACTTCCAGACGCCGAAGTTCGACATTAACGCCATCCTGATCATCCTGCCGGTCATCCTCGTTATCGCAAACGAGCACATCGGCCACCAGCTCGTCACGAGCAAGGTCATCGGCCGCGATCTGCTCAAGGACCCCGGCCTGCACCGCTCGCTGTTCGCGGATAACTTCTCGACCATGATCTCCGGCTTCATCGGCTCGGTTCCGACCACCACCTACGGCGAGAACATCGGCGTTATGGCGATCACCAAGGTGTACT
>CAVIRF010000101.1:0-6801 GCA_963645185.1 Coprococcus eutactus
GGAAGATCGGCCAGTAAATGGTGTGGAAACGGATGATGTCCTTGCCGATCAGATGAACGTCCGCCGGCCAGAACTTCTTGTAGTGCTCGTCGTGGTTGCCGTCCGGGTCGTAGCCGCAGAAGGTGATATAGTTGGTCAGCGCGTCGAGCCAGACGTAAACAACGTGACCCGGGTCAAAGTCGACCGGGATACCCCACGAGAACGAGGTACGGGAAACGCACAGATCCTGCAGGCCCGGCTTGAGGAAGTTGTTGACCATCTCGTTCTTGCGGCTCTCCGGCTGGATGAACTCCGGATGCTCCTCGATGTGCTTCATCAGGCGGTCGGCGTACTTGCTCATCTTGAAGAAGTATGCTTCCTCCTCGGCGTCCACGCACGGGCGGCCGCAGTCCGGGCAGCAGCCGTCTTTCAGCTGGCTCTCGGTCCAGAAGGACTCACACGGCTTGCAGTACTTGCCCTTGTAAGCACCCTTATAAATGTCACCCTGATCGTGCAGCTTCTTGAAGATCTTCTGTACCTTCTTCTCGTGCATCGGGTCGGTGGTGCGGATGAACCTGTCGTAGGTGGTGTTCATCAGATCCCAGATCGCCTTGACCTCGCCTGCGACCTTGTCAACGTGCTGCTGAGGCGTGATGCCGGCAGCCTCGGCCTTCTCCTGAATCTTCTGGCCGTGCTCGTCGGTGCCGGTCTGGAAATAGACGTCGTAGCCGGTCATGCGCTTGTAGCGCGCGATAGCGTCGGCCAGCACGATCTCATAGGTGTTGCCGATGTGCGGCTTCGCAGAGGTGTATGCGATCGCCGTCGAGATATAATACGGTTTCTTCTCCATTGGTTGATACTCTCCTTTATTGATAACGTTTTGCGTTATTCCCTTATTCTGTGCCAGACTGCATCAAAAAGCTCCCGTCCTCCAATGGCGCCAGTGCCATTCAAGGACGGGAGCCGCATGCTTCCGTGTTACCACCTTGTTTTGCGCCGTCCTCGCGGACGCGCGCCTCAGCAGGTAAGACTACTTACCCTTCATCCCCGATAACGGCAGGACAACGCCGCCGCAGCCTTGCCGAACGGTTCGGTGCGGCGCTCCGAGGCCATTTTCCGCCGCGCCCTCCGCGTTTCGCTCCCACCGTCCGAAACTCGCTTTGCCGTACCTCGCCGCGTACTTTCCTCTTCATCGCGTTTGCAATATAGTGATACTATTTTACAACAGCCGCGCCGCAATGTCAATATTTCCGTCAGCGTCCCGTGCTGCCGCCGAGCGCCTGCGCAATATCGCGGCTCGCGCGCAGCAGCGGACCGCGCAGCTGCATGATGCGCTCGTCCGTCATGCGGCCGGTCGGCGCGGACAGCGAGATCGCATAAAACGCCCTGCCGCGATAGTCCGGTATCGCCGCCGCGATGCAGCGCACGCCGACCTCGTTCTCCTCGTTGTCGAGCGCGTAGCCGAGCTGACGCACCTTGTCGAGCTCGCGGAAGAACGCCTCTTCGTCGGTGATGGTATGCTGCGTCCACGCATAGACATCGCTCGCCTCCCAGACCGCGCGTGCCTCGGACTTCGGCCACGTTGCAAGAATGGCCTTGCCGACGCCCGTGCAGTACAGCGGCAGGCGCATGCCGATGCGCGAAAACATGCGGATGGCGCTGTTTCCGCTGTCTATCTTATGAATGTAAACAATATCCTTCTCGTCGCGCATGACGAGGTGAACGGTCTCGTCCGTCTCGCGGCCAAGGCGCTCCAGCACGGCGCGCGCGCGGTCGACGACATCCAGATTATCCACGATATAGCTCGACATCTCGCACAGGCGCATGCCTGCGCGGTACATGCTGGTCTCCGCGTCGCGCTGCACATAGCCGCGCATGCACATGCTCGCGAGCAGGCGGTGCACCGTGGACTTGTGCAGTCCGGTCTCGGCGGACAGCGCGCCGATGGTCATGCCGCCGCGCGACCGGCATAATATCTCCAGCAGATCAAAGGCCCGGTCGAGCGACTGGACCGGTGAATGTTCGGCCATATGGCAGGCTTCCTTTCGTTTCGTATTATAAAACCACTTACCATAATACAGGTTTCATGTGAAAAATGCAAGAGGAAATCCGCCTGTTTTTTTCAGAATAAAAACAGCCGCCGTCCGGAAGTCAAATCCCGAACAGCGGCTTTCGCGTTAAATTTTTTCGTTTTTACGCCATATCGCGCAGCAGACCGTGCTTTTCGTAGGTCGTGATGCGCTCGATGTGGTTTTCCTCGTCGACAAAGACGACCTGCGGCTTGTGCGTCTTTGCCTCCTCCGCGGTCAGCTGGGCATAGCACATGATAATGACCTTGTCGCCCGTGCTGACGCAGCGCGCCGCCGCGCCGTTCAGGCAGATCATGCCTGAGCCGCGCTCGCCCGAGATGGTGTACGTCTCGAAGCGGCTGCCGTTGTTGACGTCAACGATCTGCACCTTTTCGTATTCCAGAATGCCGGCGGCATCCAGAAGATCCTGATCGACCGTGATAGAACCGACATAGTCGAGCTCCGCCTGCACGACGGTCGCGCGGTGGATTTTACCCTTGAGCATGTTCAGCATCATTTCGCGCAGTCCTCCGTAAGAAAGTTATCGATCAGACGGGTCTTGCCGATGTAGACGGCCATCGCGACGAGCACCGGACGGTCGATGCGATGCACGGTCTCCATTGTGACCGCGTCGACAGCGGAAACGTAGTCGATCTTCGCGAGCTTCTCCGCTTCGATGCAGGCTTTCATCTCGGAAACGAGCTTGTCGGCGTCCTTTTCGCCCTCGCGGACGAGCTTTTCGCCGAGAAAGACCGCCTTCGACAGCACGAGCGCCGCCTCGCGCTCCTCTGCGCTCAGATAGGTGTTACGCGAGGACTTCGCCAGACCGTCCGCTTCGCGCACGATGGGGCAGCCGATGATCTCGATGCCGTAGGACATGTCGCGCACCATGCGGCGGATGATGGCGAGCTGCTGCGCGTCCTTCTGACCGAAGAACGCCTTGTCCGGGGTGACGATATTGAACAGCTTGGACACGACCGTGCACACGCCGCGGAAGTGGATGGGACGGGTCTTGCCGCACAGCTGCTTGGGCATGTCGGACAGGATCTCCACAAAGGTCGCGGCGTCCGGCGCGTACATCTCCTCGACCGAGGGATGGAACACCATGCTGCATCCGTGCTCCTCGAGCAGCGCGCAGTCGCGGTCAAAATCGCGCGGATAGGACTCCAGATCCTCATTCGGGCCGAACTGGGTCGGGTTGACGAAATCCGATGCGACCACGCGGTCGCACATCGAAACCGCCTTGTCCACCAGACTTGCGTGGCCCTCATGCAGATAGCCCATCGTCGGCACGAGACCGACCGTCAGGCCCTGCCTCTTCCATTCCTTTACCTGCGCACGAACCTGCGCAATCGTTTCTGCAATAATCATGCTGTATGTACCTCCACAGTAACCTTAATATTCCGCATCGAGCGACGCCAGAAATTCCTCCGTGCAGTCGCTCTTGACAAAGGTGTGCTCGCTCGCCGGGAACACACCGGACTTTACCTCGCTGTCGTAGGCGCGGAACGCCTCGCGCATCGTCTCGCCCACCTCAGCGAAATGCTTGGCGAATTTGGGCTTGAAGTCCGAAATGCCGAGCATGTCCTGCCAGACGAGCACCTGCGCATCACACTCGGGCGAAGCACCGATGCCGATGGTGATGATGTCGAGCTTTTTCGTGATGAGCGCGGAGAGCTTCGGCGGCACGCACTCGAGCGTTACCGCGAAAGCGCCTGCCTCCTGCACCGCGAGCGCGTCCTCGAGCACGCGGCGCGCGTTCGCCTCGCCCTTGCCCTGCACCGTGAAGCCGCCGAAGGCGTTGACCGACTGCGGCGTCATGCCGATATGCGCGACGACCGGAATGCCTGCGGCCGTGATGGCGCGGATCTGCGGACAGACCTCTTTTCCGCCCTCGAGCTTGACCGCACTCGCACCGGTCTCCTTCATGATGCGGCCTGCGGTCTGCATCGCCTGCTCGACCGAGACCTGATAGCTCATGAACGGCATGTCGACCACGACGAACGTCTCTTTGCAGCCGCGCACGACGCTGCGGCCGTAAACGATCATCTCGTCGACCGTCACCGGGAGCGTGTCCTTGTAGCCCTGCATGGTCATGCCGAGGCTGTCGCCGACCAGGATCATGTTGATGCCCGCCGCGTCGATCAGCTTCGCGGTCGAGTAGTCATAGCAGGTCAGCTGCGAGATCTTCTCGCCGTTCCGCTTCATCGCGGCGAGAGTTGCTACTGTGTTTTTCATTTTTGTCCTTCCTCCGTCAGCTCCCGCAATGCGCCGTAATCCGCCTCCGGATGCCGGCCGACCGCCATTTCGATCAGTTTTCGGGTAGCTGCTGTGTAAAGCGCCCTCTCATTTCCCTCTGTGAGACAGGCAAGATGTTTTTTCACCGTTTCGCAGTCGTTTCGTTCGACCGGGCCGGTCAGCGCCGCCGTCGGTCCGACCTCGAGCACACGCGCGGTGTTGCTACGGATGAGCGGCGTCAGAGCGCGGAGCGCGTCCTCTGCGCCAAAGCCGCAGCGCGTCAGCTCGTCGATGCTCTGCTGTACGAGCGCGCAGACCAGATTGCTCGCCGTCGCGCAGGCCGCGTGATACAGCGGCTTGACCGCCGCGTCGATGGTCTGCACGGTGCAGCTGCAGCGCTCCAGCTGCGTTTTCCATGCCGGAAGGGCGTTTTCATCGCCTTCCAGACAGAAAAAAGCATCCGCAAGTTCCCGGTACGAATCGTACTTGCTGCTGACGGGAAAAAGCGGATGGATGGAAAGACCGAGCGCACCTGTCTCCTCGATGCCGGGAAAAGCGTCCCGGGCCGAGAGTGCGCCGCTGCAATGACATATTTGTTTGCCTGAAAGGGAAAAAGACCGCAGTTCAAGATAAACTGGGGTAATCGCTCTGTCGGGAACAGTCAGAAAAATCGCATCACTGTCCTGCACCAATTCGCAGAGATCACTGTATGCGTGTGTTCCGGTAAATGCCGCCGCCTCCTGCGCCGCCTCTCGCTGCCTGCTGTAATAGCCGGTCAGCGGAAGTCCGCTCTCCGCAAACATTTTGCCGAGAGAGAAGCCGACTTTGCCTGCTCCGATAAAACCAGTTTTCATTCGATCACCCAGCCTTTCGTTTTTATGGGTGATGCGATTACGCTGCCCGAAGAAACGGGCCTTTCAGAAAAAAATGTGCCGGTACAGTTTCCATGAGGGAATACCATCCGCCTGCCGGGCAAAAAGCCCAGCATTCGCATTATACTGCGGCGAATGGAAAAAAGCAAGGAAAAAGTACCGGCGATATGCAGTTTTAGAAAAACGCTGCGCGGAAGGCATCCGCGTCGTCGGATTTCACCGCAGCGGTATTCAGATCGACCTCGCCGCTGCGCACAAGCTCGGCAAGCGCGTCGTCCATGAGCTGCATGCCCTGACTGCGGCCGGTCTGCATCGTGCTCGCAAGCTGGTACGCCTTATTCTACCGGATGAGGCTGCGCACAGCCGACGTACCGGTCAGAATTTCGAACGCCGCGATACGGCCGCCTGCGTTGCGCGGCAGCAGCGTCTGCGAAATGACGCATTCGAGAACATCAGCGAGCTGCACACGGACCTGCCCCTGCTGTTCGGCCGGGAATACGTCGATCATGCGGTCGACCGTGCACGCTGCGCCCTTGGTATGCAGCGTGCCGAACACGAGATGACCGGTTTCCGCCACCGTGATCGCAGTCGAAATGGTCTCCAGATCACGCATCTCGCCCACCAGAATAACATCCGGGTCCTGCCGCAGCGCAGCGCGCAGGCCGGAGGCAAAGCTCTCGGTGTCGACACCGATTTCACGCTGATTGATGATCGAACGGACACGCGGATGCACATATTCGATCGGGTTTTCGAGCGTGATAATATGACGGCGTTCGGAGCGGTTGATGTGGTCGATGAGGGCGGCGAGAGTCGAGCTCTTGCCCGAGCCTGTCGGTCCGGTCACAATGACGAGTCCGTGCGGCTTTTCCGCCTGACGAATGATCGCCTGCGGCAGGCCGAGCTGTTCCGCCGTCGGAATATTCACCGGCAGCAGGCGGAGCGCCATCGCGGTATGCTTGCTCTGATGATAAATATTGCAGCGCAGACGAACGGCATTTTGAATCGTCGCCGCAAAATCGGTTTCGCCTTTTTCGCGCAGCTCCATCAGCTCGCGCTCCCCCGCCAGCTCGCTTGCGGCCTCGTCCAGCTCTTCCTGTATCAGAATGCTGCTGTCGTAGTCGGTCAGCGCGCCGTCAATGCGAAGCATGGCCGGAATTCCAACGGTCAAATGAATATCCGACGCGCCGCGTGATGCCGCGTCCATGATGAGTTTCTGAAGATTCATCTATATCTATCCTTTCGGGAAATCTTTCTTATCTGTTATTTTATCACAGCAGCAGACAGATTTACAGGCCATAAACGACAAAAACCGACCCTTTCGGATCGGTTTAGATGACGTAGGCGTTGAGTTATCTTCCCGGGCCGTCGCCAGCCAAGTATTGTCACCGTAAACGAGCTTAACTACTGTGTTCGGAATGGGAACAGGTGTACCCTCGTCACCATTAACACCTACTTACTTTCTTGTGAACAAGAAAGTATGCAAAGAAAACTTTACTGAGCGCTTCCGCGCTGCCTCTTTCGGCTTTTCTCTCTTAGAAAATCTTTTGAAGATTTACACCTTCAAAACTGAACAATCACTACTCGCAAACGCTATTCTTCATCGAGGTTACCTAATCTTTTAGGTCAAGCCCTCGGCCTATTAG
>CAVIRF010000102.1:0-6770 GCA_963645185.1 Coprococcus eutactus
AATCTCGCCTCCAGCGGCGCGCCGCTGTATCGGCGGAAGATTTCGCGTCTGCTTTCGGTAAAGCAGAAAAAAGCGCTCATCGCCTGCGGCGGCACGGCCGCCGGAACGGCGGTACCGCTTCACCGTCAGCAGACGGTAAAAAGTAAAATGGCTCGGCGGTTTCGCCGAATTTATAAACGCTTTGTGAACTTTATCAATTATCGTGCACAATCTCTCTTTTTTGTGGTATGATATTGACATAAGCTTTGACAGCGTCCATCTTCTCCGGCCGCCTGTCTCCTATTTCTGCGATCGGACGTGGGTTTATGAATATAAAATGTACTCAGAATATTTATAAAAGCGCGAACGGCGTTTCCAATGTCGCCTACTACATCCTCGTGCCCGAGGACTCCCATATCCGCGGCATCGTTCAGATCAGCCACGGCATGTGCGAATATTTCTCGCGCTACACTGCGTTTGCAAAATACCTCTGCGGACTCGGCTTCATCGTCTGCGGCAACGACCACATCGGCCACGGCGCTTCGGTCTCCCGTACCGCCGACCTCGGCTTTTTCGCCGCGCACGACGGCTGGAAGTATCTCATTCAGGACGTACTCCACCTGCGCGAGCTGATGCACAGCCGCTACCCCGACCTGCCCTATTTCCTGCTCGGCCACTCCATGGGCTCGCTCATCGTGCGCCTGTGCCTGCCCGAGTGCGGCAGAGAGCTCGCAGGCTCCATCCTCATCGGCACCGCAGGCCCGAACGCCGCCGCCCTCAGCGCGGCTCACGTCGCGGACTCCATCGCGCGCACGCGCGGCGTGACCTTCCGCAGCGGCCTGCTCAACAACATCGCCTTCAAGGCCTACAACCGCAGGATCGACCATCCCCATTCGGTCTTTGACTGGCTCAGCCGCGACGAAGAGGTCGTTTCTCTCTTCCAGTCGGACGAAAAGTGCAACTTTATCTTCACCGCGTCTGCTTTCCGCGACCTGTTCATCCTCTGCGCGCGCGCCAACAGCAACGCGACCTTCCGCCGCACCCCGAACGACCTGCCGCTGTTCTTCCTCGCAGGCGACAAGGACCCGGTCGGCCGCTACGGCGACGGCGTGCGCCGCGTCATCAGTCTGTACCGTGCAGGCGGCGTCAAGAACATCGACGCGGTATTCTACAAGAATGCCCGTCACGAGCTGCTCAACGAGCTTGGACGCATCGAGACCTACGGCGATATTTCGCGCTGGCTCGAGGAACGCCTCGCCGAGCACACCGAGGCGGCTCCGGCCGAAACACAGAAAGCATAACAGCACAGCCAAAGGGCGGTATCCGAAGAAAAAACCGGATACCGCCCTTTTTATACCTTTATATTAAGTTCAGCGCGTCGGCCGGGGTCTCGAGCTCGATGTCGGCCTTGATGCTCGCGCCCTCGGGGATGCCCCAGCGCGCAAGGCACGACCTGACGCCTGCCGCGGCGGCGCACTCCATATCGCACGCGCTGTCGCCGATATAGACCGCCTCGTCCGCCGTGCCGCCCATGCGGCGCAGGCATTCGAGCAGAGGGTCAGGGGCTGGTTTATGGCGCGGCGCGTCCTCCATGCAGATGACCGCATCGAAATAATCGTCCAGACCGAGCGGCGAAAAGCCGTAGTCGAACTGATAATGCATGCGCGAGGTGACGATGCCGCAGCGGCAGCCGCGTGCGTGCAGCTCGCGCAGCAGCGCCTCGATGCCGTCGAAGGCGAGCACCTCAGAAGCGCGCTCCTGCGACAGGCCTTCCCAGCGGTCCATGATTCGCTCGGCGGTCTCGCCGGTAAAGCCGAGGTCGGCGAGCGTCTGCCGTCCGGGCTTGCCGAAGGACGGGCGCAGCTCCTCAAAGGTATAGTCGCGGCCGAACTCATGCAGCGTCTGCCGCAGACACTGCTGATCCACCGCCGCCGAGTTCATCAGCGTGCCGTCTACGTCGAAAACGAAGTACTTCATGCGTTTCCCTCCATCAGGTCCCGTGCCAGGGTGAAAAGCCCCCGGTTATAGTCCTCGGTGAACGTCTGCGAAAGCTCGATCTCGGGTACTGCCTGCGGCGGAAGCATGCGCGCGCACGCGGCGCGGATGTCCTCCACCCTGTCCCAGAGCAGCGGATCGGTGTAGAGCACGACCCGGTCCGGGTTGATGAGCGCACCGCACGCGCAGATCACCTGCGCCATGTACGCCGTCATATCTGCATCCGCGAAATGCGTCTGCGCGTATTCCAGATTGTGTTCGATCGGGAGAAAGTGCAGCTCTCCGGCGAAGCCGGCCGCGCCGCCCCAGACCTTTCCGTCCAGCACGATGCCTGCGCCTGCACCCATCCTGCCGATGTAGATGCACACCGCGGCGCGCGGCGCCGGGCTGCACTGTGCTGCGTAACCGGCCGCGACGAGCTGCATGTCGCGCGCCGCCGCGCTCGGCAGGCCGGATTTATCGTGAAGATACGTACTGAGGCTCACGCTCCGCAGCTCCGGATAGCCGAAGCACTCCATTACAACGCCGTCGTGCATTGCTCCGGCAAAGCCGAACGCGACCGACGCCAGCCGCGGATAACGCGCCCCAACACGCATCAGAAGCGTGTCCAGCAGTTCGCGCACATCGCCCGGACAGGTCTCTTTCCCCTGCTCGAGCGGCACGCCGTCGAGGCCGCACACGAACCAGTGCAGCACATCCTGCTCCAGCCGCAGACACAGGAACAGCCGGTAGTGCATATCCAGCTCGTACCGCATCGCGCATCTGCCGCCGGTCGAAGCCGCCGCGCCTGCCTCCCGGGCTTCGCCGCGCTCGACCATATCGTCGATGATGCGCCCGACCGTCGGAAAGCTCAGTCCGGTCTGCCGCGCGAGCTCGTTCTTGCTGAAAACGCCGTCCTGCATGGCCCGGCGCAGCAGCGCCGTGTTCTCCTGCCGGAGAAGCCCTGCATCTGCCATGGTGCACCTCTTTTCTTCATAATTTTTAATAGTGTGTTAAAAACTATCTTCAGTATAATCCGACCGTTCAAAGAAGTCAATAGAAAAGAGCGGATTTCTCCGCTCTTTAGGCTGTTCATGATGTTGACCTTTGAGCACCGCAGTTCCGCGGCTGCTAATCATCATAATATTCGTCCCACGCTTCATCCTCGTCCTCATACCAGTCCTTGTTGTCCTCGTACAAATCCTCCGGATTGTCGTAATCGTCGCGCAGGCTGCTGTGATAACCGCCGCCATGGTTGAACGTCTGTCCGTGGCTGCTGTTGTAGGTGCTGCTGCTCTTGTAGGTACCGGTATTCTGCTTCGTGGCGGTCTCGCCGGACGAAGAGCTGCTGCTCGTGCTTGAGTTTTTGCCGCTGCTCTTGCTTGAGTTTTTGCTGCTGCTCTTGCTCGAGTTTTTGCTGCTGCTCTTGCTCGAACTGCTGCTCGTGCTCGAATTCTTGCTGCTGCTAAAGGACACAGACTGCTTCAGCGACTCCCGAAAATACCGGTCGATACGGTCAGCCAGCGCATCTATGTCACGCTGCCACTGGGTATCATACCGCAGCGTAAACAGTTCCAAATATCCCTCTCCGCTGATATAGGTCGACTTGTTCTGATACATCGCCGCATATTCGCAGTAAACCGACAGTGTATTCGCGTCCCGGTAGCCGTGCGAGTGATCGAATTTCTCCTCGGCAGCGGCATAGTTCTTCTGCTCGAGATACCGCAGTCCGTCGGCATAATTGCGCTCGGTGGAGAGGCGGAACGCATACGCGCCGCCAATCAGCGCCCCCACCACCGCGACGAGCACGCAGATCAGAAGGATCTTTTTCCTGCGCTCCGCCCGGCGCTGCTCGGCATAGCTGCCCGGCTTTGGCGGACGGACCCTGCGCGTGCGGTACCTGTCGTAATTCATGCTGTTCCCTCCCTTTCACCGGCTGTGCCGTACAGCGAACCCCCGAAACGCAGAATACGCCCGGGGGTCTTGGAATGATCTGTTTACTTGGTCCAGGTCGCCTTGGCTGCGCCTTCCTTGAATACCTCGTGGAACTTCTTAACGTTGTCCGCGATGTCGCCGCCGAATACCGCCGAGCCTGCGACGATGACGTCCGCACCGGCTGCAACGATGTCTGCGGTGTTGTTCAGCTTTGCGCCGCCGTCGATCTCGAGCTCGCACTGATAGCCGTGCTTCTGGATCTCTGCGCGGACAGCCTTGATCTTGTCCATGCATTCCGGGATGAAGCCCTGACCGCCGAAGCCCGGCTCTACGGTCATGATGAGCACCATGTCGCAGTACGGCAGCAGCGGAAACAGCGCTTCCGCCGGGGTTTTCGGCTTGATGACGCAGGCAGCCTTGACGCCTGCCGCGCGAATTTTCTTGAGCTGCTCGAGGGTGTCGCCGTTGGACTCATAGTGCACGGTGATGATGTCCGAGCCTGCCTTGATGAAGTCGTCGAGGTACTGATCCGGGTCGGAGATCATCAGATGTACGTCGAGGACCTTGTCGGTCGCCTTGCGAAGGCTCTTGACGACCGGTGCGCCGATGGTGATATTCGGTACGAAATGACCGTCCATTACGTCAACGTGAACGTACTCCGCGCCTGCGTCGGTCGCGATCTTGATGTCGCGCGCCAGATTGGCGAAGTCAGCGGACAGAATAGACGGTGAGAGCTTGATTTCCATAACTTTTTCCTCCTGTGACCGCGGAGACAGTCCGCAGTGTAGTCGAGCGTGCCGGCAGGGCACGGCAGTTTTCTTTTTACATTATAACATACTGCCTGTAAAAGTTTAAGAGTAAATTTACCGTTTTGCCCCTTTTGCGGCGCACAGGCAGGCCGCGATGTTGAGCACGAGCGCGAGCGCGACCAGCACCGCCGCGCAGAACAGCACGGCATACGAGGTGTCGAGCAGCGCGCTCCAGTCCTGCACGTTTACACGAGTGTTGTATTCGAAAATCTGTCCGAGCAGCGAAAACGCGCACAGACCCATGCTCGCCGCCGAAAACAGCAGCGCGTTCTTCCGTCTCGCGAGCGCAATGACCGGCAGCACGAGCGCCGCCGCGCCGCAGATAATACTCAGCAGCGAGAAAAAGGTGGATAACGCAGCAGTGACAGCCATAAAAAGTCCTCCTGTCTTAATAACCTCTTGCGACATCTACAATATGCCGCAGCTTTTTTCCTTCCAGATACCGCGCGAGGTTGTCCATGACGATCTCCCAGATGAGCAGTTCGGTGCCCCGGTCGTGGCCGAAGCCGCGGCCCGAAACGTGCGGCGTGAGCAGCACATTCTCCATGCCCCAGAGCGGCGAGGACGCCGGGAGCGGTTCGGTATCGCAGACGTCGAGCACCGCGCCGCTCAGATGGCCGTCCGCGAGGACGGCGGCGAGCTCGGCGGTCGAGAGCAGCGTGCCCCGGCCGACGTTGACGAGTAGCGCGTCCTTCTTCATGCGGCGCAGGCGCGCCTCGGTGAGCAGGCCTGCGGTATTCGGCGTGTTCGGCAGGCAGCCGACAACGATGTCCGCCTGCGGCAGCAGCTCGTCAAGCTCCGCGATGCCGCGCACCTCATCGAAATACGGCAGCTTCTCCCCTGCCGCGCGGCGCACGCCGATGTTCACCGTGCCGAAGCCGCGCAGGCGCTTGGCAACATTGCTGCCGAGGTCGCCCGTGCCGAGGATGAGCACCGTCCGGCCGTAGAGCGTGCGCTCCGCGCCGACTGTCCGCCAGACCGCCTGCTTCTGCTGCTCGCGGTAGGCCGGGAAGTTGCGGTACATCGTGAGGATGCCGCCGAGGACGTACTCCGAGATCGTGCGGCCGAATGCGCCCGAGGCGTTGGTCAGCGTGACGCGCTCCGGAAAGCCCGGGCGGCGCGTATAAACGTCGGTCCCGGCCCATGTCATCTGCACCCACCGCAGCTTTTTCGCCTGCTGCACGAGCGCGAGCGGCGGCTCGCCGATGCAGATCTCCGCGTCGCCGAGCGTTTTTGCGTGCTCGTCGAACGTGATGTCGAACTTGTCGCCGAAGCGCATCAGCAGGTCGGCGCGCGACTGCTCGCTGTGCTCCGTGCAGACGATCACCTTTGTTTTCATGCTCTCACCTCATAATCGAACGCAAGTCTTGCGCCGCCGCGCACCTGTACCACGCCGCACGGCAGGAAGCCATATCGCAGGATAGCCGCCTGCATCGGCTTGTTGTCCTCGTGCGTGTCGATGCGCAGATAGTCGATCTGCGACGCGCACCAGTCGAAAACACTGCGCGCCATGCCCTTCGCCGTGCCGTCCGAGGCGATGCGGTGGATGGTGCCGTAGGGACGCGCGGCGTGCCACGCCCCGTCGATGACCGCGTAGCACGGGTCCTCGCCGAGGATGAACGCGAAAACCGCCGCGATTCTGCCCTCCTGCTCGCAGACATGCAGCGTGCCGGCCGCGATGTCCGCGCGGATGACGTCCTCGCCGGGGTAGCCATTGCTCCACTGCGTCGCGTTGCCGTTTTCCGCCATGAAGGCGCGCGCGTGCGCGTAAACCTCCGAAATGCGCGAAACATCGCGCTCCTCTGCCCTTCTAATGTTCACAGACTCTCCGTCCCTTCGTTTTTATCTCAATACAGAGTCAGTATATCATGTTTTACATGTAGGGACAAATAGATTTTTCCTCAGTCTCGCGATAACGTCTGTTTTCGCGCAAAAACAGCAGCCGCGCGTCAGCGCGCATGAAATAGCAGGCACGCAGTGACTGCATAAAAACCGGGGGCGTGTACCTCAGTTTTTATGCTTCTGGAGGGAGAAAGTTTCCGCATGGGAACTTTCGGACGACTCGTGTTCTGC
>CAVIRF010000103.1:0-6455 GCA_963645185.1 Coprococcus eutactus
CGATACACGATCACGACGCACTCGTACATCGTTCAGCTGGACGAGGGCCTTGAAAGCGGCTTTAGCTCGGGCTATCAGCTGGATGCGGACGACAACGACAGCGGCCACACCTACGGCGTCAAGACCGATGTCGAGGCCGGTTACACGACGGTATGGACACAGGTTATTGAAAAGCCGCAACTGAGATACTGCACCGAGATGAAGGGCTTCAGCAAAATGGGTCATCCGGATGCCAGCGAGGCGGCGTCGCTGTACATGAGTACGGCGGTCGGCAATACGACCGACGGCTTCACCAACACCGCGACGGCTATTCCGGGCGCACTGTCGTGGGTCAACGCAAACAAGGTGAAGTACAGCAGCAAGAGTGAAGCCATCACCGAGGTCATGACGCGCGGCTACTCGTGGGCGAACCCCTTTGTCGCGACCTCGAGCCTGTACAAGGATTATGTGGAAGGCTTCCGTAAGGATGAGTGCGATGAGGGATATGAAAAGAATTACATGCCGGAACGCTTCTCTACGACGAACGGCGGAGACGTTATCACGGAAAACGAGCTTGACCTGATGGGCGTGGAGCGGCAGCACGTTAATGCAACGACGCTCTGGGGGTTTCGCGGTCTGTACGGCGCGGACGACACGAGCTTTACACCGAACGACGACATAACGGTTAGTGCTTCTGCGAAAAATCTGGGCATCTACAAGCAGAAAAACGGTTTTCTGGCCGCTCCGGCGAGCAATGAAAACGCGCTGAAGGCCAATCAGCAGAAATACGGCGCTCCGGTCGCAGTCCTTCGCGGCGACTTCGAGGAGAAGAACGGACGCTATGTCTTTACGGCAGGCGTGGCGGCGCTGTCCAAGAGCGTCACGGCAGTCTGGCAGAATAACGGCGGCCTGTCCGTCGGCAAGGACGGCAGCATCCAGCTTACGCACGCAGACCTGAACGTACCGACGTTCAAGTTCTTCAAGGAAAAGAGCGGCGCGCAGGACAGTCTGACGCTGAATGTCGCGGCAGATGGCCTGCATCTGACCATGCAGACGGAGAATAACGAAGCCGTCATGCAGACCGATATTCCGAATACCAAGATCAGCGCGACCGGCGCGACGATCAAGGAGGACGGCAGTATCGTCTTTGAAGGAAATGCAGAATTCTTGCTCTTCCGCGGTACAGACTTTAACATGGAGAAGCTGAGCTACGGTATCAAGAGCGGCAAGTTTACGATAAACGGTATCCGGGCGACGGGCTCGATCGACACAGCGGAGATGATAGGCCTTGAAATGGCGTCGGTAAAGGGCACGATCGACACCATCGATTCCTATTATCACTTCCAAATGGAGCTGAATGTTTTTGATCTGTTTGAAAGTGAAGCGGAGCTCGAGCTCGCGCGCGGTATCGGCGGTGCGCTCATGCCGAACAAGATATATCTCTATGTCGGTTCGGATGTAGCAAAGATACCGCTGGTTCCGCCGGTCGTCGTAGCGCACATTTCGGGCGCAGGCGGCGGCATCGACAACCTCGCAACGACGTTCAAGGGCGATTTCTTCGCCATTCCGCCCATTCGCCTGCTGCTCACCGGCAGGGGCGATGTGTTGAACACCATCGAGGCGAAGGCGACCTATACCCTCGGCCCGGCGTACTACAAGTTCGAAGCCGAGGACGTAAATATCAAATTCCTCAAAAAGCTGAACCTGATCGACGAATTTACGGTCTATGAAAGCGTTCAGGGCGAAACGCGCAATTACAAAGGCACGGACTACACCGGCCTCAATGCCTCCGGCGGCGCGAGCGTACATATCAGCGTGCCGAAGGACTCGAAGGTCATTCAGGCGGAGGGTGACATCAGCGCAAGCGTGTTCGGCGGTCTGGACAGTTACACCAGCCCAACCAGCATTTATGTTGCTGCGGACTTGAGCGGCGGCGTAAAGGGTAGCCTGCACTTCCCGAGTAACTGGAAGATCATCGGCGGCAAAACGATCGGCTCGACCGGCTTTGACTTCTATCTCGGCGCGCAGACCGTGATGAATGTCAAGGGTACCGACTTCAACGGCGCGGTCAATTCGGCATTTAAGAATTTCAAGGTCTACGGCGGCGCGAAGAAGGAAGCCGACTGGAAGATCTTCAAGTACCGCGTGTACTACATTTTCCCGGAGAACAATGCAGGCTTCACCATCAAGCCGGCATGGAAGAAACTGCCGTAGTGGAACTGGGAGGATCACAGACCCTCGCAGCAGCTGATGGCGTACAGCAACGATGAGGGCGCGCTCGTGATGATGAGCGTCAACATGCAGGCGCTGGATGCGGAGATTACGGAGAACAGCGAAAATCCGCAGAACGGCGTTTACAGCGTAGCGGACGACACGGATGCTGTCGTGCTCGACGGAGAGAACAGCACCGCGGTTCAGAACAGCTTCAGCAAGGATATTGAGCTAAAAGCGGACAACGAAAGCGGCGCACTGCCGACAAACGCAACCGTCATGCTGCGCGTTGCACCGAAGGGCGATGTTAATCTGGAGGAGTTCGCGAATAGTCTTGCCGTTTCGAAGGGCGGCACGAAAGTTGCACTGACCTGGCCGCATTACGATAACGACGGCGCGATTGATAACGAGAGCGAAATCAACGCATTTGTTGCAGAGGACGACAACAGCGTTCTGATCGGTCTGGACGAGGGCGCGACGCTCAGCGATACGTGGACGGTTACAAGCTCGCTTGCGGATTTTGACGCAAGTCTGAACGCTTCGACCCCGTTCGAAAGCCTGAGCGTGGATGGCACGAGCGGCTATTCCATGCAGGCACTCAGCACGGCCAGAACCGTAACGGTCAACAACCCCGAAACGGACGCGAAGTACGTGCTTGCGACTTATTTCGGCAGTACTGAGGGCGTAACGGAGTACGCGATCGGCCAGCAGGACATAGACAATCCGACCAGTATTCCTGTAAATATTCCGCAGGAGGGCACGATGCTGCCGACGGGCGATTACTTTGTAACCGCAAGCCTGCTGAAAAAGACCACGGTGCAGGTTGAGAACGATGAGACCGGCGAGACGGAAGATCAGGACGTCCTTCTTCCGGTCGACAATATCGATCTCGGTCAGGTTTCGTACACGAACACCATGCAGCCTGACGTGCCGACGGATGTCAACATCAAGGCCACCGGCAATGAGGTCATGCAGGCTTCGTGGAACGCGGTCGCGGATGCGGACGGCTACAAGGTAACGATCTATCAGCAGGACAAGAACGGTTCTTATGTTGATACCGGCAGAGGCTACGTCTATGACGCGGCAGACATTGAGAGCGGCAAAATTGACGGCGCTAAGCTGGAAAACAGAAAGCTTACGCTCGATATGGCGCTGACGGTCAACGGAACGGACATCGGCGAGGACAGCTCGGCGGTGACGCAGACAAACAAGCTCGAAGCAGGCAAAACCTACAAGGTCGGCGTGCAGGCATACCGTTACCTGAGTGACAAAAACGGCGAGAAGATCGCAAATTCGCAGGTTTACGGCGCGGAAGCGCAGTCGAATGAAGCAGAGCTCCCGAAGTACGTGCCGCTCGATTTCAAGGTCAAACTGGCAACCTTGTCGGGAACCGGCAACAGCTCGTCGTTCATTGAGCGGACCGTTACCGAGGAAAACGGCATATTCAAGGCTGCTGTCGGCAGCGGCGACAGCAATGCGTGGTATGTAACGCCTTCGGCAGACACGAACGCGGATTATACGATAACAAGAGTTGACACGGGCAATACGTATTCCAAATACTACTCTGAAGCATATTTCCGCATCGATAACTCGAATATCACCGGTTCCGTCATGTTCCGCATTGATGCAAAGGTCGGAAACGACGTCACGACAAAGTATCTCCTGATCGACAAGGACGACTCCGCGCCGGTCATCAGTCTGGATGATACGCTGGTCTACGCCGATAGCGAGTCCGGAAAGTACACCGTGACTGGCACAACGGAAGCCGGAGCGAAGGTGTACTGTGATGGCGAAGATGTTGCGACGGCAGACGTAGATGGAAAGTTCTCGTACAGTGCACAGCTTGAGCTGACAAGGGAACAATTTGTGTGGGGTGAAGATGGAAATCTGATGTGTGACGAAAACGGAGACCCGATAACGGTAACAGTGCCGCTCGGCTCCGGCGAAATCCTCACTATGTACGCGGAGGACGAGAACGGCAATCAGTCGGGTGAGGAGAAAGTATTCGTTTCGCTTCAGGGCGAGGCGCAGACGCTCGATCATCTCGAGATCGTGCAGTCTCCGGACAAGACCGTCTACGGAGTGGGCGAGACCTTCGACCGCACCGGCATGATCGTCCATGCGTTCTTTGCGGACGGCAGCTCGATGGAGGTCACGGATTATCTCGTCGAGCTGGACGGCGCACTGACGGCCGGAACGAGCTCCGTTACCATCCGCTACACGGTAGGCTCGATCACGAAAACGGTCTCCCTCCCGATCACGGTCGGCGGCGGCTCGTCCTCGGGTGAATCCAGCGGCTCGTCCTCGGGTGAATCCAGCGGCTCGTCCTCGGGCGATTCCGGCGGCTCGTCCTCGGGCGATTCCGGCGGCTCGTCCTCGGGCGGTTCCGGCGGCTCAAGCAGCAGCTCTTCGAGCAGAGGTCATGAAGTCGGCGTCGCCTCCTCGACGAATGGCACTGTTACCGTTTCGCCGAAAAACGCGAAGCCGGGAGACACTGTGACGGTTACGGTAAAGCCGGACACCGGCTACACGCTCGAAACGCTGACCGTCACCGACGCGAAGGGCAATCAGCTCACGCTGACCGAGCTGGGTGACGGAAAGTATACCTTCAAGATGCCGTCCTCCAAGGTGGACATCAAGGCGACGTTCATGGAGGATAACACGATGCTGAACTTCTTCACCGACGTTTTCGCAGGCAGCTACTGCTATGACGCGGTTCTGTGGGCGGCGAAGAAGGGCATTACCGGCGGCGTCGACGAAAACCATTTTGCACCGGATGCAGCCTGCACCCGTGCGCAGATCGTGACCTTCCTGTGGCGCGCGGCAGGCTCGCCCGAGCCGAAGGGCGCGAGCGGGTTCACGGACGTTCCGTCGGACAGCTATTACGCCAAGGCGGTCGCGTGGGCGGTCGAAAACGGCATCACCACCGGCATGAGTGACAGTGTATTCGCCCCGGATGGCATCTGCACTCGTGCGCAGAGTGTAACGCTCCTGTACCGCGCGCTCGGCAGCAAGACCGAGAGCAGCGCTTCGTTCCGCGATGTTCCGGCGAACAGCTGGTATGCGGATGCGGTCGCGTGGGCGGTCGAGAACGACGTGACCGTCGGCATCGGCAAGGGTCTGTTCGGCCCGGACGCCGCGTGCACGCGTGGTCAGATCGTGACCTTCCTGTATCGTGCATATCAGGGCAAATAACAAAAAACAGCATAGAAAAGACAGGGACGGAAATTCCGTCCCTGTCTGCGTATTGGAGTTGTCCTGCGAATTTTCCACAGGTCTGGGGATAAAGCGGTGCGCGGATGATTTTAAATTTTCGTTGCCGAGGCTGCGAGCGCGTCGATCTCCTCCTGAAGATAGCGGAAGAAAAGTGCGGCATGATAGCCGTCCGCGACGGCGTGCGCGATCGACAGCGTGACCGGCATTTTCACGGCGTCGCCGTTCTTCTCGTACTTTCCCATCACGATAACGGGGAAGAAGGCCGGTTCGCTGCTGCCCATTACACGGCTGCCGCAGCCGGTGAAGGAGACCCACGGCGTGCAGGAAACGCAGTAGAAATTCTGCGGCTGACCCGGCTTCGCCTTGATGCCGTGATTATCGCCGTATGTCTGCATATCCGCCGTGACGGCGCGGTAAAACGTGCCGAAATCGTCGGAAAAATCCGTCCAGCAGTCGGAAAACGTGCAGTCATCCGCGTGGAAGATCGTGTAGTTGGGAACGATACGATCCCAGACGCAGAGCTCGCCGTCCGCGTTTCGGAACATGCGGAAATTCTCGATGCGGCCGAGCGTCCGGGTGACGCAGTAGATGGCCGCAGGATAGAAGCGGCAGCCGTGCTTATGGCAGAAATCGAGCAGGTTTTTCACGTTCACGGGCGCGGTCATGTTGAACTCAACCTTGAGCGTCTCGGTGTAATAGCGATAGTGCTCGCGGCGCGGCCAGGTTTTCAGGTCGATTTTTGTGTAGTGCTCCATTTATGATGGCCTCCTTGCAGACCTTGCGGCATCACTCGTCCGTCTCTGCGAGAGGGAGAATGACCTGTGTGATGAAATTTTCCGGATTTTTGTGCTGCGGCGGTCCTTCCAGATAGGTGTGCCGCAGAAAGCCGCGCGTCCGGAGCGCGTGCTCCTGCGCATAGGCGGTGAGCCGCGCGCCGACGGCAGGCAGCTCCTCGTAGGCGCCGTGATGGGTGATGCAGAGCGCGCACATGGCGTGCAGATGCGCAGCACGCGCTTGTCGTTGACATGGATGTCGTAGTCATGGCGCAG
>CAVIRF010000104.1:0-6394 GCA_963645185.1 Coprococcus eutactus
CGTAGAATACGAAGTGACCCTGCTTCTCGTTCTTCATGCAGCGCGCCATCAGCGGGGACTGCGTGGAGTGGAAACCGGAGATCGCGCCGCACGCGACCGTGATGAACATGAAGCTCCATACCGGTGTGCCGGACGGATGCATGTTGTACAGATGCGTCCAGATCTCCGGGATGGTGTAGTTCGGGTTGGTGAAGATACCGATGATAACGCCGATCGCCATGATAATGAGGCACATGCCGAACAGCGGATAGATCTTGCCGATGATCTTGTCGATCGAAATAAAGGTTGCTATGAAGTAGTAGACCAGAATGATAATCAGCCAGAACAGCGTGGTCGAAAGAATGCCGGAAACGCCGTTGTTCTTGCACAGCGTAACGATCAGGCCGGCCGGGCCGACTGCGAATACCGTGCCGACCATAATGAGCAGGACGACCGAGAATACGCGCATGACGTTCTGCATCGTATGGCCGAGGTACTTGCCGGTGACCTCCGCGATGGACGCGCCGTCGTTTCGCTCACTGATCATGCCGGAGAAGTAGTCGTGTACGCCGCCGGCGAAGATGGTGCCGAACGTGATCCACAGGAATACGACCGGACCCCAGAGCGCACCCTGGAGCGCACCGAAGATCGGGCCGAGGCCTGCGATGTTCAGCAACTGGACCAGAAACAGCTTCCACTGCGGCATGACGACGTAGTCAACGCCGTCGTTGATGCGCACCGCAGGGGTCTCGCGATCATCCGGACCAAAGGTCTTGTCTACGATTTTACCATAAGTAAGATAGCCGGTGATCAATAATACCAGGCATACGATAAAGCTGATCATATTATTTCCCCCTTTGTCCCGGCTGCGGAAGCATGACTTTCGCATAAGAATTACCGAGAAGCTGACATTTTTTGTTTCTTTTTCTCCCTTTCGGTAATCCCTATTATAAACCTGTGAAAATAAAATGCAAGGGCAATATGTGATAATTTTAACGAAAAATTTTGTCGATATTTCTTACTATGAAAAAGAATGATAGTGCTTATGAAATTTTCACATAGGACGCTGCTGCACTGCCATAGCCATAGAAAAAACGCTTCAAGCATTTCGCTTGAAGCGTTAAGACTGTCGTTTTTCTCTCTGCTGTCTGCTCTGCGGATGAGCGAAAATGCCGTTTGAAGCAAACGGTACATTTTTATATTTTCTCTGCATTTTCGCTCCGTTTCTGTATCCATCATACACCGATGTACGATGCAAGAGAAATTCGAAATTTTAAGGATTTTTCCTGATTATTCAATGCACGTTATTGCTGTTTGTTCGGAAAAGTGGTAAAATAGAGCATAAAAACTTCGTTAACATCCCCCGAGATGACTCGACCGCAGCACTTCTGCCGCTCGCGAAACATGCTGCTCCTCCCGTTCATCATACTTATGTACTGCTTCACCGATGAGGAGGCGTCAGATGAACAAAAACTTCCCAACAGAACATACCCAAAATTATGAAGAGCCGCAGCTCATCCTTGCTGCGGTGGAAGAGGTCATGGAAAACACAGCGCTGCTGGACAACATCAAAAGCGAGGCGGAGCTCGAGCGCGTCATGCCGATCCTGCTGGCCTCGCTCGGCAAATATGCGCAGGTGGACCGCTCCTATATCTTCGAGCTCAAGCCCGGCTGCACCGACGTCCTGCACATGACGCATGTCTGGTGCGCGGAGGGCATCCGCCCGACCTCCAGAGAGATGCAGGATATTCCGCTGTCCATCGTGCCGAACTGGTATGCCATTCTGAACACGGACGGCGCGCTTGTCTCCTATGACATCCTGCACGATCAGGGCAGATGGCCGGAGGAGCACACGCTGTTCTCGGGCGAGGGCGTGCATGCCCTCATCCTGCTGCCGCTCGTTTCCGCTGGCTCGATCACTGGCTATATGGGCATCGACAATCCGGCATCCAGCCGCATGGAGCTGACGGTAAGCCTTCTGAAGGGCATCAGCGGTCATATCAGCGGCCTGAAGGAAAATCTGCACATGATGCGCAAGCTGGAGGAAAGCCTGGCCGCGCTGAACAAGGAGAAAAGCATTCTCGATGCGCTCAGCGTGGACTACACCTCGGTCTATTACTGCGACCTCGATAACGATACCTTTATCCCGATCAAATGCGACGACTACAACAGCGCGGCCTCCACAGTCAAAAGGGTCGCCGAGGAAAGCGGCTCCTATTCCGCCTGCATCCGGTATTATTATGAGAATTTCGTCATCAGGGAGTCTGCTCCGGACTTTCTGGAACGGCGCAGCGCGGAGCACCTCAAGGAGCATCTGAGCCGGAACAAGCGCTTTGCCTACAAGTACCGCGTCAGCCCGAACAAGGCCGAGCAGCAGTATTTTGAGGTGCAGATCGTTCGTCTGCCCGAGGCAGACGGCTTCAAGGTCATCATGGCTACCGCTATGTCGACGACCTCGTCGCGGCGCAGGAACAGCTCCAGACCCGGCTGGAGAACGCGCTCGCGGACGCTACGCTGAACAGCGAGATCGTTGGCACGATCAGCAAGTATACTGG
Organism: Coprococcus eutactus; assembly: GCA_963645185.1. Taxonomy (GTDB): domain Bacteria; phylum Bacillota; class Clostridia; order Oscillospirales; family Butyricicoccaceae; genus Agathobaculum. The sequence continues at coordinate 2,535 of CAVIRF010000104.1, forward strand.
CTGATCTACCGCATTGATCTGGTGAACCGGACCTACGAAGAGGTCTCCGCCGCGCAGGAAACGCACCGGCTGACCGGCCGAAAGGGCTACGTCGCGGACATTATCGACGGACTGTACAACAAGATCGTGTCGGAGGAATATCTGCCGCTGATGCGTGAGTTCTGGGACATCGAAACGCTGGCGGAGCGCCTGCGCGATACGGACAGTCTGGTCGTGGAATACAAGACCCGGAGCGGTTCGTGGAACCTCGCGCGCATCATCGCGAAAAAGCGCGATGCGGACGGCAACGTGCTGAATGCGCTGTACGTCGTGCGCAAGATCGATCAGGAGAAAAAGAAGGAGATCGAGTACAAGCAGCAGCTGATGGAGGCTGCGGAGGATGCGCGCCGCGCCAACATCGCAAAGACCGATTTCCTGCGCCGCATGAGCCACGACATCCGCACCCCGATCAACGGCATTCAGGGCATGATCGCGATCGCGGAGCACTTCCCCGATGACATCAGCAAGCAGACAGAGTGCCGCGAAAAGGTAAAGGAAGCCTCCGGTTTCCTGCTCGATCTGGTGAATAGCATTCTGGATATGAACAAGCTGGAGTCCGGCGCGATTGAACTGGAGCACAAGCCGTTCGACCTCGTGGAGACGCTCGAGGAGGTCAACTCCATCGCGAAGATGAACGCCGACGTTCGTGGTCTGACCGTGACGGTCGACCACGCGAAGATCCGGCACCGCCATCTGCTCGGCAGTCCCCTGCACCTCAAGCAGATCCTGCAGAACATCGACGGCAACGCGGTAAAATACAACCGCGAAGGCGGCTCCATCGCCTTTTCGACCGCTGAGATCGCCTGTACCGGCGGCCCTGTACCGGCGGCGTGGCCACCTTCCGCTTTGTCTGCTCGGATACCGGCCGCGGCATGAGCACGGAATTTCTCTCGCACGCCTTTGAGCCGTTCGCGCAGGAGGATACGAGCGCCCGGACGGCGTACATGGGCACCGGTCTCGGCCTGCCGATCGCCAAGCAGCTCGCGGAGATGATGGGCGGAACCATCGAAGTGCAGAGCGAGCAGAACGTAGGAAGCACCTTCACAACGACCATTCCGTTCGAGATCGACACCTCTTATGAAGGCAGCGATGCCTCCGACGCTTCGCTCCCGGAGGGCGATGTAACCGGCGCTCACGTGCTCCTCGTCGAGGACAACGCGCTCAATATGGAGATCGCGAAGTTCATCCTTGAGGATGCAGGCATGGAGGTGACGACCGCGCTGAACGGAAAGCAGGCCGTCGACCTGTTCGCCGATTCGGCCGCAAACTACTTTGATCTCATCCTGATGGATGTGATGATGCCGGTCATGGACGGCCTTACGGCCACCCGGACCATCCGCGCCATGCCGCGCAACGACGCAAAGCGCGTGCCGATCTTCGCGATGACCGCCAACGCCTTCGCCGACGACATCGCGGAAAGCCGCCGCGCCGGTATGAACGAGCACCTGTCCAAGCCGCTCGATACCGAAAAAAATGATGCACCTGATCCGGTGGTATGCTGGACGGTAAAATACTGAATATTTGCAGATGTGTTTCTGTGCGAAAACAATAAAGCTGCCCCGATGGGGCAGCTTTATTAGTTTGGGCTGATAAGTCAGACACAAAAAACCGCTGATTTCTTACGAAATCAGCGGTTAAACATGGTTGCGGGGACAGGACTTGAACCTGCGGCCTCCGGGTTATGAGTGATTGCAAGTATATTGCAGCCGTCCAGAGTGCAATATACTGTATATATCCCCACCGCATATATACTATATATTGTGTTCGTTGCTATCTGCCGGATACTATATCTATACCGTAAAGAACAAATAAAGAACAATATCCGCGCGTCTATAATCAGCTTTTTCCCTGTCAACAGACGGCTTGACAGCGCCATGCAAAACAGTTATACTAAAGGCAATAAAAGGGCACCGTCCACAGACGGTTAGCCCTTTAAGAAAATCGTATCAAGAAATGACCGCTTTACTTGTCAGGGAAAGGCGGTCATTTCGCATATATAGTGAGTATGTAAAGCAAAACTGCTGTGCATACAAAGAAACGCAAAAGTTTCTTGCCCATGCGCAACACCCCCTTTACAAGGGAGTGACTAACCGCCTGCTATCTGGAACAGTGCCTTGCTACGAGTATAACAAAATTCGACACAAACAGCAATAGTAAAAGGACGCTTTAAGCGTCCTTTTTTACTGTGCGAGCGGGTGCAGCAGGTCTTGCAGGGTGTCGGCTGCTGCCGCGTCCGCTGCCTGTATTGCATGAGCGTATATCTTCGCCGTTGTGTTTATGCTCGAATGTCCCAGGCGCGCAGCTACGGTTTGCAGGTTCGTGCCTGCCGCAATCAGTAGCGTTGCATTGGTATGCCGCAGCGAGTGCAGCGAAATATCTGGCAGGTTGTGTTTTTCGATGAAGTGCGAGAACCAACCCGATATTGTATCCGGGTGAATAGGCGCGCCATTCCATGAAGTGAATACACGCCCGCTCGCCTGCCACTGGTCACCCAGGGAAACAATATACTGTTCCTGCCATTCCTGGAATATCTGCAATGCCTGCATTGCGTCTGTTGGTACCTTGATACTTCGGCGGGAAGTCGTGTTTTTCGTTTCGTCCTCAAAGATACCCTTATCCGCAAGGTACAAAGACGAACGCTGAATGTGAATAATGGACTTCTCAAAATCTATATCAGTCCAGGTCAAGCCGCACAACTCGCCGCGCCGCATACCCGTATAAAGCAGCACTTTAATAATGGTACGGTTCTGTATGTCCTCGCTTTCCATGGCTTGCATGGCCTCCATTGCCTGCTTTTCGTCCAGATAACGCGCCTCTTTATGCTCCACGCGCGGCGGTTTTACGCGGTCACACGAGTTGGCAAACAGCACTTGCTACTCTACTCACTCTAACAGCGGTTGGTTCTGTGCCTCCAATTTGGTATTGCACGCAATGATGCCGCATCGCTGATACAGACACTCTATAATGACCACATCACGCGCATTGCGTGGATACAGCACAGCATGGCCTGCGGCTTTGAGAAGCGCCTGCGTTTCCTCTACCGTAAGCTGAAAGCCAAACGCAAGCTGTATCAGCTTGTCCCGTGTCGGTGTATAAGTACCGTCAAAAAGCTGGTATCCATAGGTACGCGCCAAGCCTGCCGCACGAATTACTGCCGCTCTTGTCAGCTGTTTACGTTCCAGCAAATCCGCTAACAGTTCCGGTATGGTTTTATTCTGCAATTCGTCAGCGTTCTCCCGAACAAAAGCTGCCGCATCCGGCTTGCTGCGCAGAATATCCATCAATTCGCCTGTGGTCTTTTCCATCTGTATCACCGTTTCTGTCATCTATTGATTTCCATTATAGCACAGAACCATTTCCGCTTAAAATCAAATTCTAATCCGATCCGAACTCATCAGTAAAACCGCATTGGAGGCATTACAGATGAACAATAATAAAAACAATAAGAAAAAGCGTCACAACGGTGAGGGCAATATCCGCCAGAAACCGAATGGGCGCTACGAAGTCCGTATTTCCGGACGAGATATGGAAACCGGTAAACCGACCCGTATTTCCAAGTACGCCAACACACTCGATGAAGCTGTTGATATACAGCACGCTTTGAGTGTCGCTATGGTACAGACACCTCAGTATTTACAGAACAATACGACCGTAGGCAAATGGCTTGACAACTGGCTGACAACTTATATGCAGCACACACTCAAGCAGTCCACCTATAAGAGCTATGAAACCTATGTCCGCAAGCATTTCAAGCCGTCACTCGGCACTATCAAGCTGAAAGAGCTGACCCCGCGTACGCTCCAGATATTCTACAACTACAA
>CAVIRF010000105.1:0-6300 GCA_963645185.1 Coprococcus eutactus
TACGCCGAACTGATTTTATTCATGTGGGGTGTCCAACTTGCACTTGCAATTTGCGTTTTCTTTTTAGTTCATCTATTATTTCCTGCAAAACCGGAAATCGCAGCAGTCGGCGCCGTAGCCGAGGGTTTTCGTTCTTGAAAAGCCGAGCTTTCGCAGGACGCCGTAGGTCACGTCGTCCACATCGCAGAACAGGCGGCACAGCTCCGCGCAGCCGTTTTCCACGCAGGCCGTGTGCCAGAGGCATTTTTTCATCGTGACGGAAAAGCCGTCCGTTCCGTGCTCCTGCTCGCTCTCCCAGAGGTCCGAACTGCGCACGACTCGCAGGAAAATGCGGCTGTAAAGCGCGTAAAACCCCGGTATCGCCTCCATTTTCACCATCTCCGCGTGCTTCTGCGCCGCGACCCGTTCCAGCATGTAGCGCTGCATCTGCGCATGCGTCTCCGCCTCCGGCAGGCTCTCCTGCATGGCCTTGTACAGCGCGATGCGCGGCAGGATGGTCTGAATGAGCGTTTTTCTCTGGTTTTTCGACCGGTTCTGCGTGTTTTCGATGATTTTTTGCAGGACCTCCTCCTGCCGGGCGAACAGGGCGCCGCCCCGGGCTCCGCCGAAGCTCTCGGCGAGGAACATCCTGATCTGCTTCTGCTATTTGATGCGCATGAATGCTCACTGCTTTCCGTTTGATCTGCTAAGCTGAGTATACCACATGTCCCGGCGCTGCACCAGTCCATAGGCCGAAAATATGCAGCGGCTAAACGCCTGCTTCCCTTGTAAAAAATACGAAAACCGCCTTGAAAATCCGCTGTGATAATGGTATAATCATTGCGAAAAAAGCAAAAAGGAGGCGAGCCCTATGGACAGTTGTGACAGACGGAGTCAATGTACGTACCGCGATGGATACAGACCTCGACATTATTTCAAGTGTCCTCAGGCGTCCCCTCTTTCGAAATAACTGACAAGCCTTCCTCCATCGTTCGGAACAAGTTCACAGACTGTGCCTGTGCTGCTGTACCTGTTACGGTGGATTTTTTGTGCCCTTTTTTCGGGCAGAAGGAGGCTAAATCATGAAGAAGGAAGTATTAAAGGAACCGATCTTCGCCGAGGAGATCGTCAAGATCATCCGTTCCTCGCCCTCCATGGAGGAAATGCGAGAGCAGCTGAGAGATTACCACGACAACGACATCGCGCAGAGCCTGAAATTTCTCAACCGCGCCGAGCGCAACCTGCTGTACAGCGCGCTGGACGCGGAATGGCTGGCCGAGATCATCTCCTACATTGACGAGCCGGCCGAATACGTCGATGAGATCGGCATCGACAAGCTGGCCGCGATCATCAACGAAATGGACGCGGACGACGCGGTCGACCTGTGGGAGAGCATCGACGAGAGCGTCAAGGTCAAGCTGCGCCCGATGATCAACGACCAGACCAAGACCGCCATCCTGCTCATCAATTCCTACAGCGACGACGAGATCGGCAGTCTCATCACCACAAATTATATCTGCATCCATCAGAATCTTACCATCCGGCAGGCCATGCACGAGCTGGTGCGGCAGGCCGGTGACAACGACAACATCGCGACGATATACGTCGTCGATGCGCGGAACCGCTTCTGCGGCGCGATCGACCTGAAAGATCTGATCGTCGCGCGAGAAACCGTGCCGCTGGACTCGATCATCAGCTACGCCTACCCCTATCTGCTCGACCACGAGAAGATTTCGGACAGCATTGAAAAGATTAAGGATTACGCCGAGGACTCGCTGCCGGTTCTGAACAAGGACAAGAAGATCATCGGTATCATCACCGCGCAGGACGTTGTCGAGGCCGTCGATGACGAGCTGGGCGAGGACTACGCAAAGCTCGCCGGTCTGTCCGCAGAGGAGGATTTGAACGAAACCATCACGGAGAGCATCAAAAAGCGTCTGCCGTGGCTCATCATCCTGCTTTTCCTCGGCATGGGCGTTTCCACGGTCGTCGGCGCGTTTGAAGGCGTTGTCGCCGTGCTGCCGGTCGTCATCTGCTTCCAGTCGCTCATTCTGGACATGGCCGGCAACGTCGGCACGCAGTCGCTGGCCGTCACCATCCGCGTGCTGATGGACGAAAACCTGAGCGCGAAGGACAAGCTGCACCTCATCGGCAAGGAAATGAAGGTCGGCTCCTGCAACGGCGCGCTGCTCGGCGTGATGGCGCTCGTTTTTCTGGGCGTTTACGTCGTGCTGTTCAAGGGCTACTCCATCGCGAGCGCATTTCTCATTTCGGGCTGCGTCGGGCTCTCGCTCCTCGTCGCCATCGTCATTTCGAGCCTCATCGGCACGCTCGTTCCGATGCTTTTCCATAAGATCAAGGTTGACCCGGCTGTCGCCTCCGGTCCGCTCATCACGACCGTAAACGACCTCGTCGCCGTCGTCACGTATTACGGACTTGCATGGATTTTTTTGGTCAATATTTTCCACCTCGTCTGAACCGAATACGCGAAATACAGCACTTTGCAGGCCTGTCGCAGGATAATTTTTCCCGTGGCAGGTCTGTTTTCGTCTCAAATCCGGCGTTTTGACTTGCTGAAGCGTCTGACAAAAACCGACACATTTCACTGTTTTTGTCTGTTATAAACTTTGTGACACAGTATTTGACACAGATTGTATTTTCATCCAGATTGCGTTAAAATGGAATTACAGGTAACGGTAAAGGAGGAAAATTACATGAAGAAAAGATTGACGTCCATCCTGCTGACGCTGGCAATGCTCGTCGGCATGCTCCCGGCGCTGTCACCCCACGCGCAGGCCGCCGCGGATGACGCCACGGCGCTGCTTCAGGAGGTGGACACAAAGACCTCTGTGCCCTCGGGGTACACGCCCATCTATGATGCGGAGGATCTGCAAAACATCCAAGAGGATTTGACCGCAAACTATATCCTGATGAGCGATATTGATTTGTCAGGGATAAACTGGAAGCCTATGAAACCCAGCAGGACCGGTGTGCAACCCAGCATATCTGGATTCTGGACTTCCGGCTTCACCGGAACGCTGGAAGGCAACGGCTTTACCATTCGCAATCTGACGGTTAACGGAGAAAAATACGACGATGGTGCCCTGTTCTTTCAGAATGAAGGAACAATCCAGAACCTGCGCGTTACCGGACAGGTAAGTGTAACGCAAGATGCGGTTTTCTGTCATGCTACGACCATTGCCATCTACAACAAGGGAACCATTTACAACTGCACCAGTGCAGTAAATCTTACCGGCGGCGGCCAAAACAGTACACCTGTGCAGATTGGCGGTCTGGTATCGGAAAATAAGGGAACGATTGACTGCTGCCGTTATACGGGTACTATTCATGCGTATCCAGGTCATGGCAGAATTAGCGTAGGCGGTATTGCCTATATAAACGACAGCAACGCTGAGATTTCTCGCTGTGAGAACGTTGGCATTATTCTGGCTGAGTGCGGCAATTACATGGAAGCAACGGACATTATTTCGTCGCTGCTCAATGAGTCCTACATCTGTTTAGGCGGAATTGCAGGTAAAACAGGTTGGAAAAGCACTATAAGTCAGTGCCGTGCGACCTGTACCGTTCGCATCACCGGAGAATGCGACTCTCAATCTAAACAGTGGTATATTGGCGGTCTTATCGGCAACACCTATACTGGTGGTTCAGCAACGATTACCGACTGCTGCTTTAACGGCAGTATATCTACCAATGTCGAACTCGACCGTTCTTTGAGTAATCCGAGCGGTGTAGGCGGTCTGGCAGGCGGCGAGGCTTACAGCAGTAAATTTGAAAACTGCTATGTTTCCGGCACTATTACAGACAGCAGCCCTAACCTCGCAGGTATCCCTGCATGGCTGACCTGCAATGCCTCTGATAGTGAGTTCATCGGCTGTTATTACCCTGCCGGAACACTCGACCCGGTTATCTGGAACGCACCCGATGAGGATAAGGCTGGCTACACCGCCGTCCCACTTGCTTCCATGGCCAGCAAGGCCACCTTCCCGGAGTATGACTTCTCCTCCGTCTGGACGATGGGTCAGAGCTACCCCATCCAGAAGGTGTTCACCCATCTCTCGAACGGCAGCTCGACGCCCATCGCCAAGCCCACCGAGGACACCGCGGTCATCGACGCCAGCGAGTACATCCAGCAGCATGTCTCCTTCGCGCAGTCCAACGACTACAGTCAGCGGATGCAGCAGCGCATGGCAAAGCTGCTCGCCGACGCGCAGAACTCTACGGCCGCCAACGCCGGTGAAGCCGCTTACGACATTCTGAACACCGCAAGCGAGCTGTCCAAGTTCAAGAGCCTGAGCATTTTTGACAACCCCTATGACGCCATGCTCACCGAGCTCATCCTCTCCGCCACGAGCGGCGAGGTCGACAGCCTGAACACCCGTATCGAGGCGGAACACCTCAAGCTCACCAACAGCATCTGGGGCATGATCCTCAAGGTGCAGCCGAACTATTCCGCAGAGGAAAGCACCTACAAGCCCGCCATTCAGGAGCTGCTCTCCGACCCGGAGCACCTGAAACAGCGCTCCCCCGACATTTTTGAAAAGCTGGCGGCCCTCCTTGAGAAATATTGCGATGACCAGGGCACCCATGCGGCGCTCGACGTCATCAGTGCCGGCACCAACTTATTCGGCAAGGCAGGCGAAGCTCTGGATGCGCTGGACGACTACCAGAACGCTATGGACTGGATCATCGGCTGCGCGAACTATGTCAGCGTCGTCAATGCGTATGAGGCGCTGAACGAGGAGTATATCCAGACGCTCCATCAGGTAGCCGACAAGATGAGCAATTCCACCTACGCTTACGCCTTCCGCTCGGCGCTCCAGAAGTATGATGACTGGCTGAACTGCGAGGTTGTCGCGGAAGCGCTGGAATTTACCACCAGCTTCGCCAAGCTGACCTATGACACGCTGTCTCCCCTCACCCAGAACGTCATGACCTCTTATCTTTCCGGCTGTCTCGGTCTTTCCGTCACGAAGGTCAGTGTGCTCATTGCCGCGTATAATCTCGGCTGGTCGCTCAGCAATACGCTGACCGGCAACGACAAAATGGTAGAGAGCCGCGAGGTCATCCGCGCTTCCTATTACGTGGAGGATGCGCTCTACAACATCCTTGAGGACGACCGCAAAAAACTGACGGGCAACAAGGATCTGTCCTCCGCGCAGAAGTTCGACGCCTCGTACATGCTGCTGCGGACCAGCGAAATGTACGCTCTTCAGGCGTACAAGGACTATCTGGATGCGTCCGAGAAGTCCTTCACGCAGGGTCTGCTGCATCTGGGCAACCAGAACTTCAACACCACCGAAACCACGCTCGCGAACTTCGCGATCCTGCGCTGGGACGCCGCGATGTGCCACGGTCAGGCGGTTCGCGATCAGATGATGTCCGAAATGATCATCGCCTGCCCGACGGACGTCTATGTTGAAAACGAGGACGGCGAGACCGTTCTGACCATCGAGGACGGCGTCGTCACGACCTATGCAGCCAGTGTTTCGGCGGCGGTCGCAGGCGACACCAAGGTTCTCGGCCTGACCGGCGGCCCCTACAACATCACCATCTGGGGCACCGACAAGGGCACGATGGACGTTTCCTACACGGCATACAGCAGCACCGGCCGCGTCCTCAAGCAGCTGCACTACGACAACCTGCCCCTGACGGACGGCTGCATCTATGAGAGCAGCATCGAGCCGAGCAGCTCCACCTCGGTCGACTTCACGCTGGACGGCGATGTGCCGGAGGATAACTTCCGCTTCACCGACGTCCCCGAGAACGCTTATTTCTATTACCCGGTTCTCTGGGCGGTCGAAAACGGTATCACGAGCGGCACCTCGGCAACCAAGTTCAGCCCCTACGAGGGCTGCACGCGCGGTCAGGTCGTCACCTTCCTGTGGCGCGCCGCAGGCTGCCCCGAACCGGAAAGCCGCTACAATCCGTTCTCGGACGTTCCCTCGAACGCTTACTATCACGACGCCGTGCTCTGGGCGGCCGAGGAGGGCATCACGACCGGCACGAGCCGCACCCGTTTTGAGCCGAACGCGACCGTAACGCGCGCCCAGACCGTCACCTTCCTCTGGCGCTGGGACAGCTCGCCCGAGCCCGACTCCACCGGCAGCTTCCGCGATGTGCCCTACCGCGCTTACTACGCGGACGCGGTCGCGTGGGCCGTTGAATACGGCATCACCAACGGCACCGCGCCCGGCGTGTTCTCGCCCTCGCAGACCTGCACGCGCGCGCAGATCGTCACCTTCCTGTACCGCTACCCGTCAAGAGGACAGTGAAAAAAATTAAAGTTTTCCCGGCCAGCAG
>CAVIRF010000106.1:0-6155 GCA_963645185.1 Coprococcus eutactus
CCTCCACAATGTCGTGCATACGGGTCTCGATGAGCTGACCGGCCGCCTTGCTGTAGCTGCGGCAGTCGCCGAGGATGGTGACGTTGCTCGGGATGGCGTTGTGCGCACCGTCCGTGAACAGCTCGGTGCAGCTGACAACGACCGGCTCGAACGCCGCCGCGCTGCGGCTCGGAATAGTCTGGAGCGCCAGAATGACCTGCGAGGCGATAACGAGCGGATCGATGGTCTTTTCCGGGGCGCTCGCGTGACCGCCGCGGCCGTGAATTTCGATTTTGAAGTTGTCCTCGCAGCTCGCGAAGCCGCCCTTGCAGATGTTGACCGTACCGGCGCGCAGACCGGGGTTGTTGTGCTGGCCGTAGATCTCGTCGATCGGGAATTTCTCGAGCAGGCCGTCGTTCAGCATGGCGTGCGCGCCCTTGCCCGGCTCCTCGGCCGGCTGGAACAGGAAGATCGCCGTGCCGTTGAAGTCGCGGCTCTCGCTGAGCAGCTTTGCCGCGCCGAGCACAGTGGTGACATGGCCGTCGTGGCCGCAGCCGTGCATCTTGCCCTCGCACTCGCTCTTGTACGGCGGATTGCCCTCCTCCTTGAGGTTGATGGCGTCCATATCCGCGCGGATGGCGACGGTCTTGCCGCCCTCGCCGACCTTGAGGCGGCCGATGACACCCGTGCCGCCGATGCCGGTGAACACCTCGACGCCCATTTCCTTCAGCTTTTCTGCGACGAACGCCGCCGTCTGTACCTCTTCAAAGGCGGTTTCCGGATGGATGTGCAGCTGATGCCGCCACTCCGCCAGCGTTTTACTGAAATCAGACATGATATCGCTCCTCTTCTGTCTCCCCGGCGGCTTGCGCGCCGGGGACGCTTTTTTCTCGATAGTGCTGTTGTATCACATTATTTCTGTCTTGCACGAGCCTCTGCAATGGCCTTCAGATCACCTTTATTGCCGAACCACTCCTTGGTCAGTCTGTGCAGCTCGCCGCTGAGCAGAATAAGGCTCGGTACGTTGAGGAAGATGACCAGACCGTTGCCGAAGTCGGTGAGGACGAAGATCTCAGCCATGCTGTTGAGCGTGCCTGCGATGACCATGACGACGAAGAACGCGAGCAGCGCGTTTACAAAGACCTTGCTGCCCGTTGCAGCGGTCGCCTGAATGCGCAGACCCTGCGAGTTGGAGATGATCGAGCTGATGGCGAACAGAACCAGACAGAACAGGCACAGATAACGGCCTGCCGAGCCGAGAACGGACTCAAACGCCAGCGAGCTCAGCGTGGAACCGGCCTCGCCGGTCTGCCATACGCCGCTGAAGATGATCATGAAGCCGGTCAGCGAGCAGATGACGATGGTATCGAAGAAGGTCTCGAATACCGCCCACATGCCCTGCTGTGCCGGATGGTCGATGGCAGCTGCCTGTGCGTGGATGGTAGCCTGAAGGCCGAGGCCTGCGTCGTTGGAGAATACGCCGCGTGCAAGGCCGTAGCGGATGGTCGCTGCAACGGCTGCGCCTGCGAAGCCGCCGACGGCTGCCGCGCCGGTGAACGCGCCGACAAAGATTTCTTCAAACGCGGTGCCGATATTGCCGATGTTCGCGCCGACGATGATGATCGCGCAGAGAACGTAAACCGCGCTCATGAACGGGACCATCTTGTCCGTGATCTTGACCAGACGCTTCATGCCGCCGACCATGACGATGATGACGAGCGCGGTGACGACGATGCAGGTCACGATGCGCGGAACGCCGATCGGTTCGAGGTTATCGGCGATCGCGCCGCTGTGTACGCCGCCGATGGTGCTGAGGGTCAGCAGAGACAGCGTGGTGAACGCATAAGCGAGCGGCTTGCACTTCAGGCCGTCGCGCATGTACATGAACGGACCGGCGAGATACCCCTCGCCGTGGGGGTTCTTCTGACGGTAGCGGACCGACATCGTGACCTCACTGAACTTGATGGCCATTGCGACGATGCCGCAGATCCACATCCAGAACAGCGCGCCCGGGCCGCCGACCGCAATTGCCGCGCCGACACCGGCAATGTTGCCCGTGCCGATGGTCGAGCCGAGCGCCGCCGTTACTGCCTGAAACGGCGAAACGCCTGCCGCCTTTTTGCGTGCCTGCTCTTCCTTGTTGAACAGCGTGCCGATCGTGTTCTTCATGATGAAGCCGAAGTGCCGGAACTGCACGCCGCCGATGACACAGGTCAGCACGATGCCGCCGCCGACCAGCAGGATCAAAATCGGAATGCCCCATACCCAGCCGACTATCGCGTTGATAATTTCATACAATGCATGGAAAACGCTCATTTTTCATTCTCCTCCCCATAGAAAACTGTATCTCGATGACTTCTGTCGAAAACGGATTTCTCGACATTCTTGACTTGTCCCTCTGTTATTCTGTTAGCGGTTCCCTGCCCTCGTAAACGATCTCGCGATAGTGTACGGGGTCGGTGTCGCCCTCGGTGCTGAAGCACAGGACGACCGAGTTTTCGTCCAGACCGAGCTCCTTTTTCAGCTCGGCATAGGCCGGTCTGCCTGCAATGACGTTGACAAGACCCGTCGTGACCGCGCCGCTCTCGCCGGAAATCACCTGTACATCGCCCTTTTCCGGCGCCGCCAGCAGGCGCATGCCGTAGGCCGAGACCGCATCCGGGCACTTGAAGTACCACTCTGCGAAATCGCGCAGGATGGGCCATGTTACCGTGCACGGCTCGCCGCAGTTCAGACCTGCCATGATGGTCGGCTTCTGGTCGACCGCCTCATGCGGCGCGCCGTCGTTCACCTTGGCGGACTGATAGATGCACGCGATGTTTTCCGGCTCGACGACACCGATTTTCGGGCGGTGGCCCTCAAAAACGTTCACCAGATAGCCGACTACGCCGCCTGCCATCGCGCCGACGCCTGCCTGCACGAAAACGTGCGTCGGAGCAAGTCCCTGCTCCTTCATCTGCTCGCAGGCCTCGTATGCCATGGTCGTGTAGCCCTGAATGATCCACTGAGGAATTTCCTCGTAGCCGTCCCAGCTTGTATCCTGCACCAGATACCAGCCGTGCTCGTCCGCCATCTCAGCCGCGTAGCGCACGGTGTCGTCATAGCCGGTCTCCATGATCTTGACCTCAGCCTTGTGATTGACATCGCGGATGGCCTGCGCGCGCAGCTCGGACGAGCCGACCGGCATGTAGACATGCGCCTCGCAGCCGAGCTGACCGGCCGCCCACGAAACGCCTCTGCCGTGATTGCCGTCCGTCGCGGTGACGAACACCATGTCACGGATGGCTGCCGCGTAAACCGGGTTTTTGAGGTCAGCAAAGCTGATCTCGTTCACATCCAGCTCGAGCTTTCGGCAGATGACGCGCGTCAGCGCGTACAGGCCGCCCAGACCCTTGAACGCATTCAGGCCGAAGCGCTTGGACTCGTCCTTGACGAGCACCGCTTTCACACCGAGGCGCTTCGCCATGCCGTCCAGCCGGGCGAGCGGCGTGCGCTGATAATCCGGCAGCTCCTGATGAATGCGGTGCGCGGCGGCCGTCGCCTGCTCGGACAGAAAATCCGGTCCCTTTCCGCTCGATTTCTGCTCGTTTATCACCATCGAAATCGCAGCGATCTTTTTCTCCTTCATAGCACCATCTCCAAAATACAATATCCAATATATTGGTTGCATGGTTATCATAGCATATTGCCCAGTGATATGCAATATATCAATTTGAAGATCAGTGAAAGTTCTAATAATGTAAGGTGCAATTTGGTGAAAACGTAAATTCTTTCAGCAGATACGTATAATTCTGCAAGGGAAAATTGCGCATCATTGGGTTGCGGTCTGCGGCATTTCCTGTTACACTATAAAGGCAAGAGCTTGTATGTAATATATCGGATGCACGCGCATCCGGTTTTCGATGAAGGAGAAGAACCATCATGCCAATCCCAGAACAGCACAGTCCGGTCGTCCGCACCACCGCGCGCGAGCGCGTATTCAAATCCTTACAGGAGTGGATCATCGACGGCACGCTGCTGCCCGAGGAACGCCTGAACGACGCGGAGCTCGCGAAATATTTTTCGGTTTCGCGCACGCCCGTGCGTGAAGCGCTCCAGATGCTCGCCGAGCAGAAGCTCGTGACCATGGTGCCGTCGAGCGGCACGTTCGTCGCACCCATCGACCTCGCCGATATGGCGCATGTCTATGAGCTGCTCGGCATTTTGCAGGCGACCGCCATCGACCTCGGTCTGCCGCGCTACACGGACGCCGATTTCGACGCCCTGCGCCAGATCAACCAGACTTTTTATCACTTCGCCGAGCAGGGCGACGCGCGCAATGCGCTGCACTCGGACTGGGAGTTCCATAACCACATCGCGAAGCTGTCCGGCAACCCTTATCTCGTCACCTACACCGAGCAGCTGATGGTGCAGGCGCACCGCAACGAGATCCACTTTTTCGAGACCCACGCCCACTTTGAGCAGAGCCACCTCTCGCACGAGCAGATCATCGCCGCCCTGCAAAGCCGCAACGCCGAGGAGGCCAAGCGCATCATCCGCGGCAACTGGCAGATCTCGATCGAATAAATCGGTCTGCGCGCATAAAAAAAGAGCCGATCAACCTTTTGCCTGCTGGCAGTGGTTGATCGGCTTTCTTTATATAGTGTATCAGTTTTCTTCCGGGAAATTCAGCGGCAGCGCCTTCGGCTGCTCGAATGTGGTCGTGGTCTCGCAGAAAACGTGCTCATGTGCGCTCTTCAGGATGCACTCCATCACCTCGAGCGAATGCAGCGCCATGTCGCCCGAAGCGCGCGGCGCGCGGCCGTTCTGCAGCGCATATGCCAGATCGACCAGACCGATGCCGCGCGGATTTTCCGCATGGCTGACCGAGTTGAACGGATGGCGATTCGGCACGACCGGCCACGGCGTGTTCACGTTTTCCGGGCGGCGTTCCGGGTCCGCCCAGCGGTATTCCTCCGGCGTGCGCATCAGCGTGTCGCCGCCGAACAGGTTCGGGCCTGCGATCGGGTCCTTTTCGTCGATGAGCACCGTGCCCTCCGTGCCGTAGATCTCCATGCGCGGCAGCTCACTGTCCCAGACGTCAAAGCTGCATGTCAGCGTCACCTGCGCGCCCGAGTAAAACTCCAGAATGGCGTTGATGTGCGTGTCCACATCGACCGGCAGCACCGTTCCCTTTGCCGGGCCGGACGGCACGGTTCGCGTCTGCGCGGCACGGGTCGCCATCGCGCAGACCCGGCGCACCGGACCCAGCAGGCTGAGCAGCGCGGTCACATAGTACGGTCCCATGTCGTACAGCGGACCCGCGCCCGGCTGATAGAAGAACGCCGGAGCCGGGTGATGGAACTCGTGGCCGTGACCGACAAACCACGCGCCGCCGCCCGTGATCTTTCCGAGCCTGCCGCTGTCGATCAGCTCGCGGATGTTCTGCAGTCGGCCGCCGAGGAAGGTGTCCGGGGCGCAGCCGATGAGCAGGCCCTTTTCCTTCGCGAGCTCGACCAGCTCTTTGCCCTCCGCAAACGTCATGGCGAGCGGCTTTTCCGTGTAGACATGCTTTCCGGCCTTGAGCGCGGCGAGGTTGTACTCATAGTGCGCCTGCGGCGTGGTCAGGTTGAGCACAAGGTCGATGTCCGGGTCCGCGATCAGCTCCATGCCGGACGCATAGGCCTTCGGGATGCCGTGCTCCGCGGCCTTGCGCTGCGCCTTTTCCAGACCTCGCGACGCGCACGCCACAACCTCCACCGCATCATATTTTTTCAGATTGTTCAGATATACATTGCTGATGTCACCGATACCGATAACGCCGACACGAAGCTTTTTCATTACTTTTCCCTCCATATGATATGACTTTATTGTGGAATGTTGTCTTTCTTTTATCTCGCGGAACGCCGGATTGACGTTAAGAATGTTCCATCTTCTCAATATATCGGCAATGGGGATAGCCTGTGCAGCCCCAGAATTTTTCGCCGATATGTGCGCCTCTCTTCGCCTCTCTCATGACAAGAGGCTTTCCACACCGCGGACACAACTTTTCCTTCGGCTGCTCCGTGCCGGACTGCTCAGGCGGTACAGCCTGTTCTTCGACCGGCTGTGTTTCCAGTTCTTCCTGTTTGAATTTTTCGATCGCAAATTGCAAGTGCAAGTTGGACACCTGCACGGTAGAAATTAGTTAATCAGAG
>CAVIRF010000107.1:0-6112 GCA_963645185.1 Coprococcus eutactus
TCTTGTGGATGATCTGCTCCGGCTTCGGCTTAGCAGCGGTCTTGTTCTCCTCGAGTGCCTGGATGAGGAGGATCTCCTTCTCCTTAGCGAGGGTAGCCTCGTCAACGTCGGACTTGTCGAGGAAGGACGGGTTCATAGCAGCAGCCTGCATGCCGATGTCCTTGCCGAGCTCCTTAACGGTAGCGTTGTCCTTGAGGTTATCGGAAACTTCCAGAGCAACCAGAACGCCGATCACGCCGCCCATGTGGTTGTAAGCAACGTTAACGGTGGAGTCGTCGAAACGATCGAAGCGGCGGATCTGCAGGTTCTCGCCGATGGTCAGGACCTTGTCCTGCAGAGCGTCCTGAACGGTGCCCTCGCCCATCTTGCAAGCCTTCAGAGCCTCAACGTCAGCCGGAGCGTCCTTGATAACGACAGCAGCCAGATCGGAAACGAACTGCTGGAAGTCAGCGTTCTTAGCAACGAAGTCGGTCTCAGAGTTAACCTCGATGATAGCGCCTACGCCGCACTTGTCGCATACGGTAGCCTTGACCAGGCCCTCAGCAGCGATGCGGTCAGCCTTCTTGGCAGCCTTAGCCAGGCCCTTCTCGCGGAGAAGCTCGATCGCCTTGTCGAAGTCGCCGTCAGCCTCGGTCAGAGCCTTCTTGCAGTCCATCATGCCTACGCTGGTCATTTCGCGGAGCTTCTTTACGTCAGCAGCGGTAAAAGCCATTTTAAATTCCTCCAATTTTGTATTTGTACGATAAAAAACGTAGGGCTCAACGACCACGGCGCGCCGGGTCGTCGCGCCCTACGAACAACTCACTTGAATTTATATAGAGTTATGAATTACTCAGCCTTTGCGTCGTCAGCCTTAGCCTCGACCTCGAGCTGCTCGCCCTGCTTGCCTTCCAGAACAGCGTTAGCCATGGTCTGGGAGATGAGCTTGATCGCGCGGATAGCGTCGTCGTTGCCCGGGATAACGTAGTCGATCTCGTCCGGATCGCAGTTGGTATCAACGATTGCAACGATCGGAATGCCCAGCTTGCGTGCTTCTGCGATAGCGTTCTTCTCCTTGCGGGAGTCAACTACGAACAGAGCGCCCGGGAGTTCCTTCATGTCCTTAACGCCGCCGAGGTACTTCTCGAGCTTAGCGATCTCGAGCTGAAGCTTGATAACTTCCTTCTTCGGGAGCAGATCGAAGGTGCCGTCAGCCTGCATCTTCTGCAGCTGGTTCAGACGAGCGATACGGGTACGCATGGTCTTGAAGTTGGTCAGCATGCCGCCCAGCCAGCGAGCGTTTACGTAGAACTGGCCGCAGCGCTCAGCCTCTTCCTTGATCGCGTCCTGAGCCTGCTTCTTGGTGCCGACAAACAGGATGGACTCGCCGGAAGCTGCCATATCGCGAACGAAGAAGTAAGCCTCCTCGAGCTTCTTAACGGTCTTCTGCAGGTCAATGATATAGATACCATTGCGCTCGGTGAAAATGTAGGTTGCCATTTTCGGGTTCCAGCGACGGGTCTGGTGGCCGAAGTGTACGCCGGCCTCCAGCAGCTGCTTCATAGAAATTACTGCCATTTTAGTTTTCCTCCTTGGTTTTTCCTCCATCCCAGATCATCTGACAGCAGCAACGGAAAACCGTCACCGACTGCTTTCATTACGGGATGTGCGAATTTCATGCTCTAATAGTATATCCGAACTTTCGCCCGGTGTCAATCATTTTTTTGCAATTTTCCGCCTGTTTTCTCGATTTTCTGCCGTGCTCTTGCTTTTCCCTTATTTCGGCCGCCAGCGCACGAGGATATAGTCCTCCCCGAGCGTTTCGATGCAGCTCCACGGGATGATGCAGCCCTCGCGCGAGAACATGCCGAAAAGCCCGCTCGCGGAGGGCACGACGATGGCGCTGATCTGGCCGCAGGCCGGGTCAAAGACCAGATCGCACACCTCGCCCATGCGCGCCCCGTCGCACAGATTGATGACCTCGTGGCAGTGCAGCTCAGAAAAACGCATAGCCTCACTCCCCCAGTGCGCGGCGCAGGAAATCCTCTGTCGACTCAAAGGCGGCGCGGTTGAAGCGGCCGAGCTGATAGAGCGAGTCCGGGTCGCGCGTGATCGTATTGATGCGCTCCTCGCAGCCGAGCGTACACAGAAACCCCATCTCGCGCAGGATCTTCTCGCTCTCCTCCGAGCACGCGCCGAACGGATAGGTATAGCATTCCGGTGTCGGCAGGCCGATCTCCTCGATCAGCTGCTGCGTCTGCTCGGTGTCCTCGTGCAGCAGATCGGCATAGTGCGTTTCGTCCTCGCCCTTCCGCCGCAGACAGCCGCGCCGCTCGCCGTATTCGTGCAGGTTCCACGAATGGTTCTGCACTTCAAAAACGTCCTCGGTCTCGCGCAGCCGCTCGGCGCGCAGATGCGACCAGTAGGCGTTTTCCTCGCCGTTTTCCGTAAAAAGCGCGGTCTGGCTGCCGATGATCGACACGACCGCACGCATGCCGCGCTGCCGCAGCAGCGGATAGGCGTAGACATAGTTATTATAGTAGCCGTCGTCGAAGGTCAGCATGACCGGCTTTGCCGGGAGCGGCGCGTTATCTTTTGTATACGCGATGAGGTCGCGGACTGTCACCGTCTCGTAGCCGCGCGCCTTCAGCGCGTCGAGGTCGCTCGCGAGCACCTCGGGCGAGACCACATACTTGCCCTGCCGTGCGCTGTCCTTGAGAATGCTGTGATACATGATAATCGGGAGCGTCACGCGCTCCTCCGAAAATACCGTCTGCATCTTATCCTGCCGCAGCAGACCGATGCCGAGGCACAGCGCGAGCAGCGTGCACGCCACCTGCACCGCCGTGCGTCCAAAGCCGTATTTCAAGAAAAATCCCCTCCCCGAGCGCCTGTCATAACAGACTATGCCCGGGAAGGGGAAAATATGAGCCTGTCGAAAAACTTCGTTTTTCCGACGAGCAGTTTTTACGCCTGCTTTTTGTACTTCGCGACGCCCTCGGTGTACAGATTGCCGCCGACCGAGTCCTGCGAAACGATAGCCGAGAAGTTCTCGACCGTCAGGCGCTTGACAGACTCGCAGCCGAGCTCGTCATACGCGATGACCTCGACCTTTTTAATGGAGGCTGCTTTCGCTGCGCCTGCGCCGCCGATCGCGACCATGTAGACCGCACCGTTGCGCTCCATCGCGTCCTGCACGTTCTGATTGCGCACGCCCTTGCCGATCATGCAGGAAAGGCCTGCGTCGAGCAGACGGGGCGCGAACGGGTCCATGCGGCCGGAGGTCGTCGGGCCGACCGAGCCGATGACCTGTCCCGGCTTTGCCGGGGTCGGGCCTGCGTAATAGATCGCCGCGCCGTCCAGATCGAACGGCAGCTTTTCGCCTGCGTCCATCGCCGCAACGATCTTCTTGTGTGCCGCGTCGCGCGCGGTGTACACGATGCCGGTCAGCGATACGGTATCGCCTGCGCGCAGCTTGGGAGCCATTTCCTTCAGCTCTTCGGTTTTCAGATCATAATGAGCCATTTTTATTCCTCCGTTTTCGGGCGCAGACTGTTCAGCACATCGCGCAGCCCGTTTTTCGATTTTTCCGTTTCGTTTCTGCCGAGAGAGGCCGAGATGCGGTCGATCTCGCCGATGACCTCGCTCGCCTTGCGCGCCATCTCCTGCGACTCCTGCTGGCTGCGCGCAAGCATCACGCGGTAGTTCTCCTTGGTCGCCTCGAGCTGGCGGCGCACCTGCTCGATGGTCTCGAGCGACTGGCGGCGCAGCTTCTGAAGCTCGGTCTTCGCGTCCTCCTCGATCTGCTTGGCGCGGCGGTAGGCCGAAAGCTCCATCTCCGCGATCTTGTCCTTGGACTTGTCGTACTCGCCGCACTTCGCCGCGAGCTTGGCATTCTCGCTCGTCAGGCGGTCATTCTCCGCCGCAAGCGTCTCGGCGCGCTCGTTCTGCGCCTCGATCTCGGTCGTCTGGAGAGAAAATCCCTTCTCGATCTCGTCGAGCTGCGCCTGTATCCGGTCCATATCGAGCGTCATCGCGCCCAGACGTTCCAGCAGCTCCGCGTTTTTCTCCGTGAGCTTTTCGTTCTGTCCGCGCAGCTCGGTCATCGCCGTCTGCGCGTCGTCCAGACCGCTCCGCAGGCGTTCCGACTCCTTATAATACTTCGCGTCGGTCTCCTCTATGTAGCGCAGGACATCCTCGCGCCGAAAGCCGCCGAACACCGCGCTGCGAAAGCCCTTCGTCTGCTCGTCCATTCGATACGCCCCCCCTGTTTTCGTAGTTTCTTATAAAGTACAGTATACCAAAAGGCGCGGTCAATAGCAACCGCCGACGCGCGAAAAAGTCTGCATTTCGTCAAAGTGCCGCATCACCGCGGATAATTTTTCATTTCCCCCACTTGTAAAATCCGCTCGAATTCAGTAAAATATAAAATGATAAAAATTTTGAAATTATGGGGGCATGAACGGAACATGAAGAAAATCGGTTTTGACAACGACAAATACATTGCGACCCAGTCGGCGCACATCAAGGAGCGCATCGCGCATTTCGGCGGCAAGCTGTACCTTGAGTTCGGCGGCAAGCTGTTCGACGACTACCACGCCAGCCGCGTCCTGCCCGGCTTTGAGCCGGACAGCAAGGTCCGCATGCTGTGCCAGATGAAGGACGACGCAGAGATCGTCATCGTCATCTCGGCCGGCGACATCGAGAAGAACAAGGTCCGCTCCGACCTCGGCATCACCTATGATGTCGACGTTCTTCGCCTCATCGACGCCTTCCGCGGCATCGGCCTGTATGTCGGCTCGGTCGTTATCACGCAGTACGCCGGTCAGGCGGCAGCGGACGCCTTCAAAAAGCGCCTGACTGCGCTCGGCATGCCGGTCTACATGCACTACCCCATCGCAGGCTATCCGGGCAATGTTCCGCTCATCGTTTCCGACGAGGGCTACG
This sequence comes from Coprococcus eutactus, assembly GCA_963645185.1. Taxonomy (GTDB): domain Bacteria; phylum Bacillota; class Clostridia; order Oscillospirales; family Butyricicoccaceae; genus Agathobaculum. Next base: position 4,927 of record CAVIRF010000107.1, read on the forward strand.
GCCGCAACGAGTACATCGAGACCACCCGTCCGCTCGTTGTCATCACTGCGCCCGGCCCCGGCTCGGGCAAGATGGCGACCTGTCTCAGCCAGCTCTATCATGAGCACAAGCGCGGCGTGACCGCAGGCTACGCGAAATTCGAGACCTTCCCCATCTGGAACCTGCCGCTCAAGCATCCGGTCAACCTCGCCTACGAGGCGGCGACCGCCGACCTCAACGACGTCAACATGATCGACCCGTTCCACCTCGAGACCTACGGCGTGACCACGGTCAACTACAACCGCGACGTCGAGATCTTCCCGGTCGTTTCCGCCATCTTCGAGCAGATCGCAGGCAAGAGCCCCTATCATTCCCCGACCGACATGGGCGTCAACATGGCAGGCAACTGCATCATCGACGACGAGGCCTGCCGCGAGGCCTCCTGTCAGGAGATCATCCGCCGCTACTATCAGGCGCTGTGCGACGTCCGCATGGGACTCGGCGACGAGAGCAGCGTGCGCAAGCTCGAGCTGCTGATGAATCAGGCGAACGTTTCCACCGCCGACCGTCCGGTCGTGGCCGCCGCGCTCAAGCGCGCAGAGGAGACCGGCGCTCCGGCCGCTGCCATCGAGCTGCCCGACGGCACCATCGTCACCGGCAAGACCACTGCCCTGCTCGGCTCCTCGGCCGCCGCTCTGCTCACCGCGCTCAAGACGCTCGCCGGTCTGCCGCATGACCTGCATGTTCTGCCGCAGCTCATCATCGAGCCGATCCAGAAGCTCAAGATCGAGGGCCTCGGCAACCACAACCCCCGTCTGCACACCGACGAAGTGCTCATCGCGCTTTCCATCTCGGCAGCGACCAACCCGGTCGCGGAGCTCGCGCTCGCGCAGCTGCCCAAGCTCGCCGGCTGCGAGGTGCACTCCTCCGTCATGCTCGCACAGGTCGATACCGGCATTTTCAAAAAGCTCGGCATGAATCTCACCTGTGAGCCGCACTATCAGACCAAAAAGCTCTACCACAAGTAAAGTTTTCCTTGAGCCTCCCGTATTTGCGGTGAGGCTCTTTTTCCGTCGATCAAACCTGTTTTCGCGCAGGAACAGCAGCCGCGCGTCAGCGCGCATGAAATAGAAATCGCGCAGCGATTTTATAAAAACCGGGGGCGTGTACCTCGGTTTTTATACTTCTGGAGGGAGAAAGTTTCCGC
>CAVIRF010000108.1:0-6063 GCA_963645185.1 Coprococcus eutactus
CGCGCTCATCGTATCGAGCATGATGGTCCTGCCGGTCGCGTGCGCGATGCAGCTCGCGAAGAGCTACCGCGGCACGGTCTGGGCGTCCATCGGCTTCGCCGAGCTGTTCACCATCGCCGGACTGGTCATTGCCTATTACGGCGGCCTGAAGCCCGGCGGAACCATCGTACTGATGGGAGTCGTATGCCTGATCGGCATACTGGTCATCAAGTCCGCTGTGGAGCGGAGGCAGGCGAAAAAGGCTTAACTGCCAGCGTCCTTCTCTTTTTACCCTCAGCAGAGGGTAAGCGGTTCCGCCGATACAGCGGTGCGCCGCTGGAGGCGACAGAGGCCGTACCCCACGGCCGAGGGAATGCCGGTGCCCACCGGCTGGGGCAAAAGGGGACAGGACACCAAGTATGGTTTCCTGTCCCCTCTTGACTCCCCTTACCTTCCTTCTGGACGCTCAGCGGAGCTTCGCGTCTAAAAGCGAGGGGCCCACAGATGCGTCTGGTGCTCCACAGGTCTTTCGCTTGATTGAAGCGGAGCTTTTCGCAGCGCTGATCTAGCGCCCTGCACTGGATGGCCGCGCACTGTTATGCGCGGCAAATCACACAAATAATCTTCTATGGCATAAGAAAAAGGAGAGCACAGGTTCAAATCTGTGCTCTCCTTCGTTTTTAGACGCGCGACCGCAGGGAGTCGCGGCTCAAAGGAAGGTTTGGGGTGTCAAGAGGGGCAAGGAAACCATTTGGTGTCCTTGCCCCTCTTGTCTCCGCCGCCAGACGGCGGCATTCCCGGCCGCCGAAGGCGGCCACTGTCCACGCTCACCTCGAGCGTCAAGTCGCCTCCAGCGGCACGCCGCTGTATCGGCGGAAGGTATACCCTCAGCAGAGGGTTAACCCTTATAGGTCTCGCGGAAGTCGAGGAACTCGTCGTAGGTGCACTCCTTGTCGAGTACGCCCTTCTCGCGGATCTCAATAATACGGGTCGCGATCGTCTGAACGAACTCGTGGTCGTGCGACGCGAACAGCACCGTGCCCTTGAAGTCGCGCACGCCGTTGTTGACCGCGGTGATGGACTCCAGATCGAGGTGGTTGGTCGGCTGATCGACGACCAGCACGTTCGAACCGAACAGCATCATGCGCGCGAGCATCAGACGGACCTTCTCGCCGCCCGACAGCACGCAGACCGGCTTGTAAACGTCGTCGCCCGAGAACAGCATGCGGCCGAGGAAGCCGCGCAGCGTGGACTCCAGCGTATCGGTCTGCGAGTACGGCGCGATCCAGTCGAGCATGTTCTCCTCGTGGCCGTCGAAGAACTCGTTGTTGTCCTTCGGGAAATAGCTCTGCGAGGTAGTGACGCCCCACTTGAAGCTGCCCTCGTCCGGCTTCATTTCGCCCATGAGGATCTGGAACAGCGTGGTCATCGCGAGCTCGTTGTCCGAGATGAACGCGATCTTGTCGCCGCGGCGGACGATGAACGAAACGTTGTCGAGCACCTTCTCGCCGTCGATGGTCTTGGAGATGCCGCGCACCTCGAGGATATCCTTGCCGGCCTCGCGGTCCTGCTGGAACGCGACCCACGGATAGCGGCGCGACGACGCCGGCATTTCCTCGACGGTCAGCTTGTCGATCAGCTTGCGGCGGCTCGTCGCCTGACGCGACTTGGACTTGTTCGCCGCAAAGCGCTGGATAAAGTTCTGCAGTTCCTTGATCTTCTCCTCGTTCTTGCGGTTCTGATCCTTGATCATGCGCTGAACCAGCTGAGAGGACTCGTACCAGAACTCGTAGTTGCCGACATACAGCTTGATCTTGCCGTAGTCGATGTCGACGATGTGGGTGCAGACGTTGTTGAGGAAGTGACGGTCATGCGACACGACGAGGACAGTGCCCTCGAAGTCCGCAAGGAAATCCTCGAGCCAGCGAATCGCCTGAATGTCCAGATGGTTGGTCGGCTCGTCGAGCAGCAGGATGTCCGGCTTGCCGAACAGCGCGCGAGCGAGCAGGACCTTGACCTTCTCGACGTCGCCGAGGTTCTTCATTTCGGTGTACAGGATGGCGTCCGCGTCCAGACCCAGACCGTTCAGCAGCTGGCTGGTCTCAGTCTCGGCGTCCCAGCCGCCCATCTCTGCGAACTCGGCCTCGAGCTCCGCTGCGCGGTTGCCGTCCTCCTCGGTGAACGGGTCCTTCATGTAGAGGGCGTCCTTCTCGCGCATGACGGAGAGCAGGCGCTCGTTGCCGCCGAGCACCGTGTTGAGAACGGTCTCGTCGTTGAACGCAAAGTGATCCTGCTTGAGCACGCTCATGCGCGTCTTGGGCGCGATGGATACCGTGCCGGTGGACGGGTCAAGGTCTCCCGACAGGATGCGCAGGAAGGTGGACTTGCCCGCGCCGTTCGCGCCGATGACGCCGTAGCAGTTGCCCTGCGTGAATTTAAGGTTTACGTCCTTGAACAGCGGCTCGCCGCTGAAGTTCAGACTCAGTTCGCTGATATTGATCATGTAGAAGCTTCCTCCATATGACGTGGCTTTCATGCCTTTGTTTCCAATAGTACAATCTTAATCAGTATAGCACAAAACAACGTGTTTTTACAGAGTTTTTCTGTGTTTCTCTGTATTTTTGTTCATATTGTCTTGAAAACACGCCCAGAAAGCGTTATACTGTATTCATCATACAAAAACACACAGACGAGCGCCGGAGGAGCGCTTTCTCCGGCCGTGAAACAGGAGGTCATTTCCATGTCTGAGCTTATGAACATCATCAAATCCCGTCGTTCCACCCGTGCCTTCAAGCCCGAGCTTCCGCCGATCGAGCAGATCCGCCAGATCGTTGAAGCGGCTGAATGGGCGCCGTCCGGCATGGGCAAGTACAACTGGCATTTCTCTGTCGTTTACAATCCGGAAAAGACGCTGAAGCTCGCGCGCGCCATCGCTGAGGCGGACAACCGCGGCCCGGAGTACAACTTCTACGGCGCGCCGGTCATCGTCAACATCTCCTGCGAGCGCGACGACCGCAACGCTCTGCTCAACGGCGCGGCTGCCATCGAAAACCTGATGCTCGCAGCGACCGAGCTCGGCCTCGGCTCCTGCTGGATCAATCAGGTCCGCGATATGTGCGACGCACCGGCTGTCCGCGCCCTGCTGACCGAGTACGGTACCCCGGAGGATCACATCGTCACCTGCTCCGCCGCCATCGGCTACATCGCAAAGGAGACCCAGCCGCACGAGCGCAAGGAAGGCGTTTACAACATCGTCAAGTAAGTTGAGACGGAAAGAAGGAATATTCCATGTCTTCTGAAATCGCAAAGCTGAAGGAATGGGTCGACGGCTGCAACAACATCGTCTTTTTCGGCGGCGCAGGCGTATCGACCGAGAGCGGCATCCCGGATTTCCGCTCGGTGGACGGCCTGTACAATCAGCAGTACAAGTATCCGCCGGAGACCATCCTCAGCCACACGTTTTTCCTCAGCGAGACCGAGGAATTCTACCGGTTCTACCGCGCAAAAATGCTCGCGCTTGACGCGCAGCCGAACGCCGCGCACCTCAAGCTCGCCGAATGGGAGCGCGAGGGCAAATGCCGCGCTGTCGTCACACAGAACATCGACGGACTGCATCAGAAGGCCGGCTCTAAGGAAGTGCTCGAGCTGCACGGCTCGGTGCTCCGCAACTACTGCATGCGCTGCCGCAAGCCGTATCCGGTCGAGAAGATCGCCTCCGGCACCGGCATCCCGAAGTGTGACTGCGGCGGCACGATAAAGCCGGATGTCGTCCTGTACGAGGAGGGCCTCGACAGCTACACCATCAACAAGAGCGTCGAGTACATCTCCAAAGCAGACATGCTCATCATCGGCGGCACCTCGCTCGCCGTTTACCCGGCAGCCGGTCTGATCGACTACTATCGCGGCAGCAAGCTCGTGCTCGTCAACAAGTCCCCCACTCCGGCGGACCGCAGAGCCGATCTTGTCATTCACGCCCCGATCGGCGAGGTATTCTCACAGCTTTAATCAGACAAAGAAAGGGACAGGAAACTGTCCCTTTTTCATTGCATATAACAAAAAGGAGAACGCAGCGTTCAAAACTGCGCTCTCCTTTTCTTTTACCCCAGAAGGGGTTTGCTTTTTAGTTGAATGCCTGCTCGAGGTCAGCCAGAATATCGTTGATATTCTCGGTGCCGATGGAGAGGCGGATGGTGCCCTGATGGATACCCTGATCCTCAAGCTCCTCAGCGGTCAGCTGAGAGTGAGTGGTGGTAGCCGGGTGGATAACCAGGCTCTTAACGTCTGCAACGTTTGCGAGCAGAGAGAAGATCTGGAGCTTGTCGATGAACTTGAACGCTGCTTCCTTACCGCCCTTGATGTCGAAGGTGAAGATGGAAGCGCCGCCGTTCGGGAAGTACTTCTCGTACAGAGCGTGATCCGGGTGATCCGGCAGAGACGGATGATTTACGTGCTCGACCTGCGGATGGTTCTTGAGGAATTCAACAACCTTCTTGGTGTTCTCGACATGGCGCTCGATACGCAGAGACAGAGTCTCGGTGCCCTGCAGGAGCAGGAATGCGTTGAACGGAGAGATGGTAGCGCCGGTGTCGCGCAGCAGGATTGCTCGGATGTAGGTTACGAATGCAGCCGGGCCGACAGCGTCCGCGAAGGAGATGCCGTGGTAGCTCGGGTTCGGCTCAGCGATCGGCGCGTACTTGCCGGAAGCCTTCCAGTCGAACTTGCCAGAGTCAACGATGATGCCGCCGAGGGTGGTGCCGTGACCGCCGATGAACTTGGTCGCGGAATGTACAACGATGTCAGCGCCGTACTCGATCGGACGGATGAGGTATGGGGTGCCAAAGGTGTTGTCGATAACGAGCGGCAGGCCGTGCTTGTGAGCGATCTTGGCAATCTCCTCGATGTCCGGAATGTCGGAGTTCGGGTTGCCGAGGGTCTCGATATAAACTGCCTTGGTGTTGTCCTTGATCGCGCCTTCGAGCTCTGCGAGGTTGTGCGCGTCAACGAAAGTGGTCTCAACGCCAAACTGCGGCAGAGTATGTGCGAGCAGGTTGTAGCTGCCGCCGTAGATGGTCTTCTGTGCTACGATGTGGTCGCCTGCCTGAGCGAGCGCCTGAATGGTGTAGGTGATCGCTGCTGCACCGGAAGCGGTTGCCAGAGCTGCTACGCCGCCCTCGAGAGCCGCGATGCGCTTCTCGAAAACGTCCTGCGTAGAGTTGGTCAGACGGCCGTAGATGTTGCCTGCGTCAGCCAGACCGAAACGATCTGCTGCATGCTGGCTGTTATGGAAAACGTAAGAGGTGGTCTGATAAATCGGAACTGCGCGGGAGTCGGTTACCGGGTCCGCCTGCTCCTGACCGATGTGAAGCTGCTTGGTTTCGAATGCCCAATTTGCGGTGTTCTTGATTTCTGCCATGATAATGATCTCCTTTATAATTCAGTAAGTTGTTTTCTTTTTGTTTTTACTGTCCTGTGCACGAGCCGCCCGGGGCCGTGACTCACAAGAAAGGATCACATTCGCCCACAGCGGAAATTGGCACGCAGCAGCTTTTCGAAGTAGTATCGCATGACCGCGTCTCCTTAAATCATATTATTTCACTGGGAATGCTATGATTATACCCGACCTTTTCCCTTCTGTCAACCCCTTTTCGCAAACTTTTTCAAAAACCTTGCGGATTAGTATGATTATAACAAAACAGGGGCGCAGCCCCTTCCCTTTTTACCGTCTGCGACGGTATGCCCTTCTCTCTTTCCTCTCAGCAGCGGGTAAGCGATTCCGCCGTTCCGGCGGCCTCTGCCGCCGCAGGCGAGACTTTTTTTACCGTCGGCAGACGGTATGCCTTTCCGCCGATACAGCGGTGCGCCGCTGGAGGCGAGATTTACGCCCTCGGAGGGCGTGAGCATTGGCCGCCTTCGGCGGCCGGGGAGTGCCGGGTCCCCGGCTGGGACAAAAGGGGGGAAAGGGCACCGTATGGTTCCCTTTCCCCCTCTTGACTCCCCTTACCTTCCTTCTTGCCTTCGCATCATAGATGCTCGGCTAAACGGGAGTTACGGGGGCTCGGTTCCGGGCGTCGGGTACATTATATA
>CAVIRF010000109.1:0-6032 GCA_963645185.1 Coprococcus eutactus
GCGCGCATCGCGTCGATGGCCATCGCCGCCGCCTGACCCAGACCGGGCAGCGTCTTGATGACGACCATGTTCTGCGCAGCGTCGATATCGGTCACGCACTCGCGGAAAATGTTGCGCAGACGGGTCGTGAAGCTGTCCGCAGCGCCAGCCGCCGCAGCCGTATACTTATACTTGCCCGTCTCGGTCGAGAGCGACTTGATGAGCCGCAGCTCCTTGATGTCGCGCGAGACCGTCGCCTGCGTGGTGCTGTAGCCGACCGCGCGCAGATGGTCGGTCAGCTCCTCCTGCGTCTCGATCTCGAAGCGGTCGATCAGCTCCAGAATCTTCGCCTGTCTCTGAAATTTCATTTCACGCACCTCCTGTTAAGAAATGCTTGTTTTCTCTATAAAATCACAGCTTCTGCTGTCAGTCAGAACACAGATTGTCGGCGAAACGTTAGTTTCACGACAGTCTCACAGCTTCTGCTGTAAAATCCGGTAAAAGCTATTGCCCTTAAGGCGGATGAGCCGCGTGCGCAGCGCAGAGCGCGTGATAAGCACCCGGTCGTCCGGCCGCACGGCAAAGCCCTGTCCGCCGTCCGTCGAGATGAACACCTCGCTGCCGCCCTCGCAGGCCGCCGTGATGGCGAGCGTGCGCTCGGGCGCGAACACGAACGACTTGGCCGCGAGCGCGTGCGCGCAGATCGGGATGACCGCCAGATTTTCCGCGCTCGGCTCGATCACCGGGCCGCCTGCGGACAGGCCGTAGGCCGTCGAGCCGGTCGGTGTCGCCGCGATCACGCCGTCGCCGTTGAAGCGCGTGACCTCTTCGCCGTCGGCCGAAATGCCGACGCGCACCACGCGGAACGCAGTGCCCTTGGCGATGACGATATCATTCAGCGCGTCGTTTTCGTAGACCATGCGCCCGTGGCGCTCCACCTCGACATGCAGCATCATACGGCTGTCGATCTGGTAGTCGCCCTCGAGCAGCTTATGCATCTCGTCCAGCTCCGCCGGTTCCAGCTCGGTCATAAAGCCGACGTGGCCGACGTTGATGCCGAGCAGCGGCAGCTCGTTCTGCGCCGCCGCACGGGCGATGCGCAGCATGGTGCCGTCGCCGCCCAGAACGACCGCGGCATCCGCAAGACGGACCGCCTGCGCGGTGTCCATGTAGTCGAGCGCCATTACCTCATCATGCAGCTCATGCATGGTGCCGCGCATCTGATTGGGCAGAATGAGGCGGATATCCTCGCCCCGAAACTGCTCGCAGACCGCAGGCAGGATCTCTCGCGCGCTTTCCTTGCGCAGATTGGGATAGATGAAAAACGTGCGCATCAGCTGTCCAGTTCCTCGTGCGCCTGACGCACAACGTCCGCCAGATCCGGGATATGTTCCTCGCCCTGCTTGGCCAGATAGCCGAGGAATTCAATGTTGCCCTCGGGTCCCTTGATGGGCGAAAACGTTACGTCCAGCACCTTGAAGCCAGCCGCATGTGCGTTTTCTACGTACTTTTCGAGCACTTCCAGATGGATCTCCGGCTCGCGCACGACGCCCTTCTTGCCGACCTTGCCCTTGCCGGCCTCGAACTGCGGCTTGATGAGGTTGGCCACACGGCCGTCCTCGGTCAGCAGGCTCGCAACGACCGGCAGCACGAGCTTCAGCGAAATGAACGATACGTCGATGACGCACAGCGACGGCGTTTCCTCGAGCATATCCGGCGTTACATAGCGGATATTGGTGCGCTCCATGCACTTGACGCGCGGGTCCTGACGCAGGCTCCATGCGAGCTGGCCGTAGCCGACGTCGATGGAATAGACCTTCGCCGCGCCGCGGCGCAGCAGGCAGTCGGTGAAGCCGCCGGTCGACGCGCCGACATCCATGACCGTCAGACCGGCCGGGTCGATCGCAAAATAGTTGAGCGCCTTCTCGATCTTCTTGCCGCCGCGCGAGACAAACGCATTGTCGTTGCCGCGGACCTCGAGCTCGGCGTTCTCGTCTACCATGTCACCTGCCTTGCCGGCCTTCTGTCCGGCGATATAGACGATGCCCTCCATGATAGCGGTTTTCGCGCGTTCGCGCGAGGGGCACAGGCCCTTTTCAAACAGCAGTACATCCAGTCGTTTCTTAGCCAAGACCGGTCTCCTTTCGATTTTCCATCACAAATTCCGCAATACCGTCCGCGTCCAGACCGCAGTGACGGTACAGATCATTTACGCTGCCGTGCGGCAGGAAGCGGTTGCCCGTGCTGATGCACAGCGTTCTGTCGCTGCGGCGCGACGCGAGCCATTCGCCCACGCCGCCGTTGTCGACCGTGTCCTCCACGACGACGCACAGGCCAGAAAGCGCGTCCTTCTGCGCCTCGAGCGCTTCCTCGAGCGCCGGGCTCAGCTCGTTTACCTTGTAAACCTGCGTGCGGACGCCCTTGCTTTCCAGCTTTTCCGCCGCCGCAAGCGTTTCGTTTATCATAATGCCGTGCGTGACGAGCGTCACCTCGTATCCGCTGCTCTCCCGGATGCGCGCGAGCGGCTGCGACGAAGTGTCGCCGCGCCATGCGCCCTCGCCGCCGCGCGGATAGCGGATGGCGACCGGGCCGGTCTCATGATAGACCGCGCGCGTCATCACCGAGCGCAGCTCCGCAAAGCTCGACGGACAGAGAATGGTAACGCCCGGGATCGAGCGCAGGAACGCAACATCGAGCACGCCGTTATGCGTCGCGCCGTCCGCGCCGACGATGCCTGCGCGGTCGATGCAGAACACGACATGCAGCTTTTCGATCGCAACGTCGTGCACGATCTGGTCGTAGGCACGCTGTAAAAACGTCGAATAGAGCGCGACGACCGGGACAAGCCCCTGCGCCGCCATTCCGGCCGCCATGGCGACCGCGTGCTCCTCCGCGATGCCGACGTCAAAGAACCGGTCGCGGTGCAGCGTCGAGAATTTGGTCAGTCCCGTGCCGGACGGCATCGCCGCCGTGATCGCGCAGATGCGCGCATCCTTGTCGGCGAGACCGCACAGCTCCGCGCCGAACCGCGCGGAGAAGTCCTCTTTTTTCTTCGCGAGGAACTCGCCCGTCACGCGGTCAAACTGCGATACGCCGTGATATTTTTCCGGATTGTTCTCGCTCGGCGCGTAGCCGCGTCCCTTCTGCGTCATCACGTGCAGCAGCACCGGCTTTTTCATCTTTTTCGCCTGAGCCAGCAGCTCGCAGACGCTCTTGAGGTCGTGGCCATCCACCGGGCCGAGGTAGGTGAAGCCCATCTGCTCGAACAGCGACGTCGGCAGCAGGAATCCCTTGATTCGCGCCTTGGTGCGCGAGATCGACTGCGTGAGCGCTCTGCCGCCCGGAATGCGCGCGAGCTTTTCCTTGATGCGCACCTTGGCGCCGAGATAGCGCGGACTGACGCGCAGGCGCGACAGATGGCGGCTCAGGCCGCCGACATTCTTCGCGATCGACATGTTGTTGTCGTTGAGCACAACGAGCAGCGGCTCGCCCGACGTACCGGCGTTCGACAGCGCCTCATACGCCATGCCGCCGGTCAGCGCGCCGTCGCCGATGACCGCGACAACGTGGTATTTCTGATTTTTGAGCGTGCGCGCGTGCGCCATGCCGAGCGCGACCGAAACCGAGTCCGAGGCGTGGCCCGTGATGCACGGGTCGGTGATGCTCTCCTCCGGCTTCATAAAGCCGGAAAGACCGCCGTACTGCCGCAGCGTCGAAAAGCGGTCACGGCGGCCAGTCAGTATCTTGTGGACATAGCACTGATGACCGACATCGTAGATGATGCGGTCGCGCGAGGAGTCGAACTCCCGCTCGAGCGCCACCGCCAGCTCGACAATGCCGAGATTGGAGGCGAGGTGGCCGCCGGTCTGCGAGACCGAATCCACGATAAACTCGCGCAGCGCCGCGCACAGCACGCCGAGCGTGTCATATGACAGTCCCTTCAGATCAGCAGGACTGGTTATATTGTTCAAAATTCCATATCTTTTCATAAAATATCCCCACCGAAACGGTAGTTTTATCTTTTGTTTTCCAGTTTAACCGGCAGCACGGACAGAACGCGGCCGCACAGCGCGAGCACCTTGCCGCTCGCCGCCACGGCGATGCCCTTGCCGGCCGCCTTGCCGCCGATCGTGCCCGAGGAGACCAGACCCGTGATCAGGAGCGAGACCAGAACCTTGGTCACGCCGCCGGTCCCGGCGGTGATATGCGTCACGATCAGCGCACCCGTCGCACCGGAGATAATGCCGCAGATGTCGCCCACAACATCGTTGCAGATGCTCGAGACCTTTTCCGCGTTGCGCACCATCCAGACCGCCTCGCGCGCGCCGCGTACCTTGTGCGCCGCCATGGAGTGGAACTCCTTTTCCGTGCCCGAGGTCGCGGCCACGCCGATCATGTCGAACACGATGCCGAGGCCGATAAAGAAGAACAGCACCACAAACGACAGGACCGTGCCTGCGCTGTTCAGCGCTTCATTCGAAAGATACGACATGACCACCGACAGCACAAAGCTGACCGCCATGATCGTCACGACCCAGCGGACGTTGACGGAAGCCGGTTTTTGCGGCGTTTTTTTCTTTTGCTTGTTCTCTGTTGACTCCAAAACGATACGACTCCTCAGTTTTTATTTCAAACCGGTCACATATGGCAAACGGCTCCGCTCCCCCGTTTTATGCAGGAGAGCGACGCCGGAAATGATCAAAAGGCAGTGACAGCAGGCCGAGTAAATCTTGCGGCTTGAGGTTCGGTTGGATTTCCCCGCGAACTGCCACGCGTCGCCGCCGTGGGGGTTTCCCATTAAAGTCCGTGCCGGGATGTTGCCATCACCGGGACCGAATTGCCACTGAGTCCGCACTGCAATCCACGGCCTGCCTCGATAGCGAATAGCCTAGGTGATTTCCACAGCAGTCAACACAATTCTTAGCCTCTTTTGCAGACATGGTTTCAACCGTCAATTCCCGCGGCATTCCTGGCCGGGAAACCGCAGGCGGATACGATATTCACCATGGCCACTCAAGGCAGGCTACACTGCACACAGCGTTTCTGAACAGCGCGAGGGGGATCAATTCCTCACAAGGTCATCCGCACCGCATTGCAGGTTTCATCCCGTGCCGTTGGACATCCATCAACCCCAAAGGGATGCTATAGGTGTCCGACAGTCACGGGTCTCCACGGCGAGAGGGTCGGTACTTCATGCCATTGAAGCGCGCCCGCAGGCCTTAACCTCCAGCATCCACCCCAAACTGGGCGTAAGAAGCAAACACCAGAGACTTCATCGATATGCCCGTCTACGGATTTTTAGGCCCGTCTTGGGAATTGCATGTACTGACTAGGATACTACGTCACTGTTTTCAGTTTACCATAAATTCGAGCGTTTTTCAACATTACGCAGAATTTTAACATTTTCAGGACTTTCGTCCGGTCAGGCTGCGCGCGAGCGTTTCGAGGAACGCGCGTCCCTCATAGGGTGCGAGCGCCGCGATCGCCTGTTCGGTCAGCTCGGAAGCGAGCTGGCGGCACGCATCCAGACCGAGCCGCGACGGGAAGGTGGATTTTTCGCTTGCCGCGTCCTTGCCGATGGACTTGCCGAGCGTTTTCTCGTCGCCCTCGATGTCGAGGATGTCGTCCTCGATCTGGAAGGCAAGGCCGAGTTTGTCGCCATAGGCGCGCGCGGCTTCGATGCTCTCCGCGTCGGTCTTTCCGGCCGCCACGCAGCCGAGCTCACACGCCGCGCGCAGCAGGTAGCCGGTCTTGAGCTTCTGGAGCAGGCGCAGCTCGGTTTCGGAAATATGGCGGTGCTCCGCGAGCATGTCGAGCACCTGACCACCGATCATGCCGTTCATGCCGGCGTTCTCGCTCAGGATGCGGATGCAGCGCAGCGCGGTCTCCGCCGGAACGTCCGCCTGCGAGGCGGTCTCGAACGCTGCGGTCAGCAGGCCGTCACCGGCGAGCACCGCCGTCGCCTCGTCGAACGCCTTGTGGCAGGTCGGGCGGCCGCGGCGCAGATCGTCGTTATCCATGCACGGCAGATCGTCGTGGATGAGCGAATAGGT
>CAVIRF010000110.1:0-5922 GCA_963645185.1 Coprococcus eutactus
TGCTGATATAGCTCAGTAGGTAGAGTGCATCCTTGGTAAGGATGAGGTCACCAGTTCGAATCTGGTTATCAGCTCCAAAGAGAACCGCTTTGAAAAGAGCGGTTCTTTTTTTATAAAAAATCCTGTCTCGGGGGAGAGATACGAATGAAACTGCGAAATTCCCTGCTGCTGCTGCTGATCACAGCGACCATCTGGGGCACGGCGTTCGTGGCGCAGAGCGTCGGCATGGACTATGTCGGTCCGCTGACCTACGTCTGCACGCGAAACATCATCGGAACGATCGTGCTGCTGCCCGTGATCGCGGTGCTGAACCGGGTCGGACCGCCGCGCGCGTCCGAAACGCCGGAGGAGCGCCGGAAAGGGCGGAAAACGCTCGTTCTCGGCGGCGTCTGCTGCGGCGTGGTGCTGTGCGTGGCGAGCGCTACGCAGCAGTATACGCTGCTGTACACCACGGTCGGCAAGGCCGGTTTTCTGACCGCGTGCTACATTCTGATCGTGCCGCTGCTCGGCATGCTGTTCGGCCGCCGCTGCGGCCTCAAGCACTGGTGCAGTGTTGCGATCGCGCTGGCCGGTCTGTACTTCCTGTGCATGACGGGCGGCAGCTTCGGCCTTGATTTCGGCACGCTGCTCGGCCTTGGCTGCGCGTTCCTGTTCTCCTGCCACATTCTCGTCATCGACCATTTTTCGCCCAAGGTGGACGGCGTAAAGATGTCCTGCATCCAGTTTTTCACCTGCGCGATCGTCGCAGGCATCGGCATGATGCTCTTCGAGCAGCCGACATGGGCGAACATCCTCGCCGCGTGGAAGCCCATCCTGTACGCAGGCGCGATGTCCTCGGGCGTGGCGTACACGCTCCAGATCGTCGGCCAGAAAAACCTCAGCCCGACGCTCGCAAGCCTTATCATGAGTCTGGAGTCGGTCATTTCGGCCATCTCCGGCTGGGTGCTGCTCGGTCAGGCGATGTCGGCGCGCGAGATCTTCGGCTGCGTGCTGATGTTCGGCGCGATCGTGCTCGCGCAGCTGCCGGAAAAGCGCAAAGCGCAGGCATAACTATATAATATATATAGTGCAAGGGATGTTGAGCCTGTCGCGAAACTGACGTTTCGCCGACAATCTGTGTTCTGACTTCGCAGAACACGAGTCGTCCGAAAGTTCCCATACGGAAACTTTCTCCCTCCAGAAGAATGAAAACCGAGGTACACGCCCCCGGTTTTCATGAAATCGCTACGCGATTTCTCATTTCATGCGCGCTATCGCGCGGCGGCTGTGCTTGCGCGAAAACAGGCGTTATCGACAGATTAAGGGATGCCCGAGGGCGTCCCTTTTACATTGCATACAATTCGAAAAATTCCTGCAAATTGTTCTTGACTTTTGCGGCCCTGTCATGTAGAATAAATACGTTCGATGTAAAGGCGAAGAACTTTACACTATCAAGGAGGCCCGCCGATGAAAGGCAAACCGCTCGAAATGAGCCTGCTGTTCGACTTTTACGGCGAGACGCTCACAGAAAAGCAGCGCGAGCTGTTTGACCTGTACTATAACGAAGATCTTTCTCTCGCGGAGATCGCGGAGCACGCAGGCATCACCCGTCAGGGCGTGCGCGACAGCATCAAGCGCGCGGAACACGCGCTCGGAGAGATGGAGAGCAAGCTCGGACTGGTCGCCCGTTACGGCGACACCGAACGCTGCGCCAGCGAGCTTCGGGAAGAGGTCAGCCGCCTGCGAGCCCTTAACACCGACACACTGCACAGCCCGGAGGCGGAGGCCATCGCCGACCGCATGACCGCGCTGCTCGACCAGCTCAGGCAGGAGGCTTAATATGGCATTTGAAGGCCTTACCGAAAAAATTTCATCTGCGTTTAAGCATCTGCGAAGCAAGGGCCGACTGACCGAGTCCGACATCAAGGAGGCTATGCGCGAGATCCGCATGGCGCTGCTCGAGGCGGACGTTAACTTCAAGGTCGCGAAGGATTTCATCAAGGCCGTCACCGAAAAGGCGACCGACGCCGAAATCCTCGAAAGCCTTTCGCCCTCTCAGCAGGTCATTAAAATCGTAAACGAGGAACTGGTTGCCCTGCTCGGCGGCCAGACCACCCGTCTTACCATATCCCCGAATCCGCCGACCATTGTCATGATGGCAGGTCTGCAGGGTGCGGGCAAAACGACAAACTGCGCAAAGCTTGCCGCTCTGCTCCGAAAACAGCAGCAGAGACGTCCGCTGCTCGTCGCGTGCGACGTTTACCGTCCGGCCGCGATCGAACAGCTGAAGGTAGTCGGCAGGCAGCTGAATATCCCCGTTTTTGACGAGGGACAGGGCGACCCGGTCGAGATCGCAAAGCACGGCATCGACTACGCGCGCCGCAACGGCTACGACCTTGTTTTTCTCGATACCGCAGGTCGCCTGCATATCGACGAAAAGCTGATGGACGAGCTGAAGAACATCAAAGCCACGGTGAAACCGACCGAGATCATCCTCGTCGTTGACGCGATGACCGGTCAGGACGCTGTAACGGTCGCACAGACCTTTGACGAAGCTCTCGGCATCGACGGCGTGCTCATGTCCAAGATGGACGGCGACGCACGCGGCGGCGCGGCGCTTTCGGTCAAGGCCGTTACCGGCAAGCCGATCAAGTTCATCGGCACGGGCGAGAAGCTCGGCGACATCGAGCCGTTCCACCCCGACCGCATGGCAAGCCGCATCCTCGGCATGGGCGACGTACTGACGCTGATCGAAAAGGCACAGGAGTCCTTCGACCAGAAGCAGGCCGCCGAGACCGCCAAGAAGATGATGGCCGGCAAGCTGACGCTGACCGATTTTTACGATCAGCTTCAGAAAATGAAGAACATGGGCTCGATGGAAGAGATGCTCGGCATGCTGCCGGGCGTGGATGCAAAAGCCCTCGCCGGTGCAAAGATCGACGAAAAGCAGATGGCGCACACCGAAGCCATCATCCAGTCTATGACCCCGAAGGAGAGAGATAATCCCTCCATCATCAACTTCTCCCGCAAGAAGCGCATCGCAAACGGCTGCGGACTGTCGGTCGAGCAGGTCAACAAGCTGCTCAAGCAGTTTGAGGCCATGCAGAAGATGACCAAGCAGCTGACGAGCCTGGCCAAGAGCAAGGGCAAAAAGCGCCGTGGCTTCCCGGGACTCGGCAACCTCAAGCTGCCGTTCTGATTTGCTATTGTTTGTAAATTTCAATTTACAATAGATAAGTTCTAACACAGGAGGTGAAAATTTCATGGTAAAGATCAGACTGCGCCGCATGGGCGCTAAGAAGGCTCCGTTCTACCGCATCGTTGTCGCTGATTCTCGTTATCCGCGTGACGGCCGTTTCATCGAGGAGATCGGTACCTACAATCCGCTGACCAACCCGTCCACCGTTAACGTTGACGCTGACCGCGCTCAGGAGTGGATCAAGAAGGGTGCACAGCCGACCGATACTGTTCGCGGCATTCTGAAGAAGGCTGGCGTGCTGAATTGAGTGAGGTTGTCGAAATGAAAGAGTTATTGACTTATATCGTCAAAAATCTGGTTTCCGAGCCGGATGCGATTGCCATCACCGAGGAGATCGACGGCGACAATGTCACGTTTTCCCTGCGCGTAGCGCCCGGTGACATGGGCCGAGTGATCGGTCGTCACGGCCGCATCGCCAAGGAAATCCGCACACTCATGAAAGCGGCAGGCAATCGCGAAAACAAGCGCGTGACGGTCGATATTCTCGACTGAGCCTGCGCTCCTCGCGCCGAAGCGTCCTTTGTGACACTTCAACCTGAAATGAGATGCCGGTGCGCTGCACCGGCCACTTGAAATCGCCGCACTGCGGCGATTGTCTTTTTCCAGTAAAAAACGAGAGTACAAAACCTGTACTCTCGTTTTTTCGTCCAAATTATTTCCGGAGGAATTTTACCGCGCTCATGGCGGACTGTGCGCCGTCCGAGACCGCCTTTGCGACCTGAAGCAGGCCGCCGGTGCAGTCGCCTGCGGCGAACAGACCGGGCACAGCGGTCGAGCCGTCGGCGTTTGCCTTGATGTGCGTGCCGTCGAGCGGCGCGCCGAGCTTTCGGGCGAAATCCGTGCTGCCTGCGGTGCCGAGGGCGACAAATACGCCGTCAAGCGGCAGCGTTTCGCCGTCCGCAAAGACCACGCGCTCGACCGTCTCGCTGCCCTCGATGGCAGAGACCGGCCGGGTGTCGACCGAGAGGCCGTCCGGAAGGCTTTCTGGTGCGTTCTGGTCGTTCGTCAGGAGCGAGACCGAGCCTGCGACCGGCAGCAGCACACGCGCCTCCTCAAGGGCGTATTCACCCTGTCCGAGCACGGCGGCCGCCTTGCCGCGATAGAAAAACGCATCGCAGATGGCGCAGTAGCTCACGCCGCGTCCCTCGAATTCGCGGATGCCTGTGATGTCGGGCACGGCGCGCGGAGAGCCGGTCGCGAGCAGCACCGCGTCCGCATAGCGCTCGCCGTCGGTCGTTTTGACCGTAAAGCCGCGGTCGGCATACTCGATGCCTGTGACTTCGGTGCGGTGCAGCTGCGCGCCCAGACGGTCGGCCTGTGCCTGTCCGCGCGCGAGCAGCTCGGCGCCCGAAATGACATCGGGAAAGCCAAAATAGTTCTCGATCCTGTCGGTCTTGCCGAGCGCGCCGTCATCCTTGTACAGCACATGAACGTCAAGACCTGCGCGCACCGCGTAAATCGCGGCGCTGAGTCCGGCGGGGCCGCCGCCGATGATAACCAGTGTGGGCATGGGGTTCTCCTTTACTTTTCGGTACCTTCAAGGAATTCCTGCTGATAAGCCTGCTGCATGCGGTGCAGCAGCTCGGTGGCCTTGCCGCCGACCGGCCTGCCGTCCACCTCGCAGACCGTGATGCAGTGCGAGCCGGTGGAGAGGATCATGATCTCGTCTGCGGTCAGCAGCTCGTCGACCGTGAACGGCGAGACACGGGACGGAATGCCCAGCTTGTCGCACAGCTCGAGGAAGTGCTTGCGCGTGATGCTCGGGAGGATGAGCTCGTCCGCCGGGGGCGTGCAGAATACGCCGTCGCGGATGAGGGCGAGGCTGGAATGTGCGCCCTCGGTGACGCGGTCGCCGCGGTGGAATACGACCTCATCGCAGCCTGCCTCGACCGCGCGTTGCATCGCCATGCAGTTCGGGATGAGATTGAGGGTCTTGATGTTGCAGTGCAGGAAACGGGTGTCCTCGACCGTGATGAGCTTGTAGGGATGGTCGTGGCGGTCGAGAGGGCAGGCCTCAGCGAACGCCATCAGCGTTGCCTTTGCACCGGCAGGGAAGGCGTGCTTGCGGTGCGCTGCGGCGCGCGTGGACTGCCAGTACAGCATGTGCGGCTCGTCGCTGTCCAGACGGCTGACCAGATCATTCAGCGTTGCCGCGAGCTCGCCGCGCTCCATCGGCGGCTCGATGCGCAGCAGCTTGAGACTGTTGTAGAAGCGGTCGAGGTGGTCGTCGAGCGCGAAGATCTTCCTGTTGCGGACCATGGCAGCGTCATAAACGCCGTCGCCGAAATAAAGACCGCGGTCGGTGATGGGCGCCTGAACCTCGTCGATGCGGCCGATTTTTCCGTTATAGTATGCAATATCCTTCATTGGAATATGCCTCCCTTGATAGAATTTCCGGGTTTTATCCAGTTCCAGTATAGCGTTTTTCGACAGGGTTTGCAAGTACAGGCGAAACGCGGTATAATAATAAGCGGTTTACCAATCGGGAGTTGTAGAGGTGAAGAAAATGAAACAAACAAAGAATGTTTTATCATGGTTAATAATTGCATTAAATATTGTTGGAGTTGTATGCTTGATTTATTTTGCTATTCCATATTTATTTTTATGACCATACCTTTCCGCTGCGCTACAAGGCACAAACAAGAAATGAAACCTGTTGGTACTGTACGCAGCATAGTTAAATT
>CAVIRF010000111.1:0-5613 GCA_963645185.1 Coprococcus eutactus
GGCTTCATCTTTCAGCAGTACAACCTCATCCCCAAGCTGAACGTGCAGGAAAACGTCGAGCTGTCGCTCCTGTATGCCGGCATGCCGGCCGAGGAGCGCGCACAGCGCGCGCGGTATCAGATCGACCGCGTCGGCCTGAAGGGCAAGTACAAAAACCTGCCGAGCCAGCTCTCCGGCGGCCAGCAGCAGCGCGTTTCCATCGCGCGCGCCCTTGCCGGAGACCCGTCCGTTATCCTCGCCGACGAGCCGACCGGCGCGCTCGACTCACGCACGAGCCGCGAGGTGCTCGACTTTCTGCAAAAGCTGAACGACGAGGGCAACACCATCGTGCTCATCACGCACGACAACGGCATCGCACAGGAGGCCAAGCGCGTCGTGCGCGTGGCAGACGGCAAGATCATCTACGACGGCCCGGCCCGGGACGCTTTTCCGAGGGGGGACTGACGCATGGGATTTACACAGGCCTTCAAGCTCGCCTTCAAGAGCCTTTCCGGCAGCAAAATGCGCGCCTTTCTCACCATGCTCGGCATCATCATCGGCGTCGCGTCGGTCATCATCCTCGTCTCGCTCATGCAGGGCATGACGGGCGAGGTGACGAGCATGTTCGAGGACATGGGCACCAATACGCTCACGGTTATGGTAACGGGCCGCGGCTCGTCCCGAACCGTGGACGCGGACGACATGTACGACCTCTACGAGGAAAACACCGATGTTTTCGCCGCGATGAGCCCGACCGTCTCCGTCATGGGGCAGGTCAAGAACGGCACGGACAGCGATTCGTTCTCCTCGACGACCGTCACCGGCGTTTCCGAGCAGTACGACACCATCGGCAAGCTGACGCTCACCGAAGGACGGTTTCTCACCTATTCCGACCTTGAGAGCCGCAGCAAGGTCGCGGTCTGCGGCAGCTACATCAATAAGAGCGTGTTCGGCGGCCATGCCGTCGGTCAGACGCTCAAGGTCAACGGCAACATCATCACCATCGTCGGCGTGCTGGACGAAAAGGACGACTCGACCTCCGGTTCGTCGGACGACTGCCTGTATCTGCCGTACACGACCGCATCCAAGCTGACCTTCGGCGCGATCTCGAGCTACACGTTCTCCACGAAGGACTCCACGCTCAACTCGCGCGGCACGACCATTCTGGAAAACAAGCTGTACTCCGTGTTCCAGAACAGCGATTACTATACCATCTCCGACATGCAGAGCATCGTCGACTCGATGAATGAGATGACCTCGATGATGACCATGGTGCTCGTCGGCATCGCCGGTATCTCGCTGCTCGTCGGCGGTATCGGCATCATGAACATCATGCTCGTCTCCGTCACCGAACGCACGCGCGAGATCGGCATCCGCAAGTCGCTCGGCGCCAAGCGGCGCGACATCATGCGCCAGTTCGTCATCGAGGCCGGAACGACCTCCGCGCTCGGCGGCGTGATCGGCATCGTATTCGGCTCGGTCGTCGCGGTCATCGCCGGAAAGATCATCGGCATCAACGCCTCGCCGAGCGTTTCCGCGATCGCGCTCAGCTTCGGCGTTTCGGTATTCATCGGCATATTCTTCGGCTTCATGCCGGCGAACAAGGCGGCGAAGCTTAATCCGATCGACGCGCTGCGCTACGACTAAAAACTCTAAGGGGGACCAGTCCCCCTTAGATACGCCTTTGGTTCCGAAGAAACCAAAGGCGATAACCCCCTCGCCTTTTCACGGAAAAGGCGGTTCGGGACACGTGTCCCGAAGCAGCGGTATCAAAGTCCGGCGGAGCTGGACTTTGATCGGGAATTGCATGCGCCCACTGCGGCGGGCGCTCGAATTCCTTGCGCTCTACTCTTTATCAAGGGAGGAAAACACCCATGAAAAAACTGCTTTCTCTGCTGCTGGCGGCGGCCGTGCTGATCGGCTCCGTCCCGGCGGCATTTGCTGCGTCCGACACCTCGGACAGCGTGATCGAACAGGTCGTCAAGGCCGCTGAGATCATGGTCGGCGACAGCAGCGGCAACCTCAACCTCGGCAGCACCGTAACCCGTGCGGAATACGCGAAAATGCTCGTCTGCGCCTCCACCAGCAAGGACAGCGTTGCCGGTGCGTCCAACTCGTCCCCGTTCAAGGACGTCCCCTACACCCACTGGGCGGCCGGCTACATCAAGACCGCCGTGCAGCAGGGCTGGCTGTCCGGCTACCTCGACGGCAGCTACAAGCCGAACAAGACCGTGACGCTCGAGGAGGCCGCGACCGGCGTGCTCAAGCTGCTCGGCTACTCCACGACCGACCTTTCCGGCTCATATCCCTATGCGCAGCTCGCGATGTACAAGTCCCTCGGCCTGAACACGCGCGTCACCGCCGCGCAGGGCTCTGCCATGACGCGCCGCAACATGATGTACCTGTTCTACAATCTGCTGAACACCAAGACCAAGGACGGTCAGGTCTATGCGCAGACGCTCGGCTACACGCTGAACAGCAATGACGAGATCGACTACCTCAGCATGATCTCGGACACGATGGAAGGTCCGTTCGTCGTCGAAAGCGGCCTGTCCTCCATCGTTTCGACCTCCGGCAAGACCATCTACCGCAACGGCTACGCTTCGACGGCGGACGCGGTGCAGAAATACGACGTTGTTTACTACACCGGCTCGACCATCTGGGCCTACGCCAACGCCGTGACCGGCACGTATCAGTCCGCGTCCCCCTCGGCGGCATCCCCGACCTCGGTAACGGTCGCAGGCAACACCTATGAGATCGAGACGAGCGACGCTGCGCTCGCGCTCTCGACGCTCGGCGGTCTGAACACCGGCGACATCATCACCCTGCTGCTCGGCCGCGACGGCAAGGTCGCTTACGCGCTCCCGGCGGAGGATTATTCCTCCGCTGTGGCAGGCGTCGTGACGGCGGTCGGCACGAGCACGTACACCAATGCGGTCGGCAACAGCTACACCGCGCGCACCATCACCGTCACCGCGACCGACGGCGCAAGCTACACCTATCCCTGCTCCAAAACTTCCATCGACAAAGGCTCTGTCGTGTCCATCGGTTTCGGCTCGTCCGGGACCGATGTTTCTATCCTGAAGTCCGTAAACGTCAGCGGCAAGGTCTCCGGCCTCACCATCGGCAGCAAGACCATGGCGAAGGATATCCGCATTCTGGACATCAACGACGACGGCGCGGCAAAGCGCGTCTACTACTCCCGGCTGAACGGCGCAGAGCTTGACAGCTCGGATGTGCGCTGGTGCGCGACGAATGCAGACGGCGAGATCACCGACCTTATCCTGCGCGACTTCACCGGTGACCTGTATGAATACGGCATCATCACGAGCGCTCCCAGCGATAAGAACAAAACGGAAGACCTGTCCAGCACCTATACTTATCTGTTAAACGGAGAAAAAAGAACGCTGCAAACCGTTAATATGCGTCTCGGCGTGTCTTACGGTCCGGCCAAACTGGTCATGGAGGACGGCCAGCTGAGCTCCGCACGAAATCTCAACAAGATCAAGAACCCGGACAGCATCACGCAGCTCGGCGTGACCAAGGACGGCGACAGCTGGCTGTTCGCGGACGAATGTGCGGTCTATCTCTACCAGAACAGCATGTACAGCCTTTTCTCGCTGACCGAGCTGCGAAACAACTTCGACAAATATAACATCACCTGCTACTACGACAAGGATACGCGCGACGGCGGCCGCATCCGCATCATCACCGTGCAAGCAAAGTAAAAAGCATATCAAAAGGCTCCATCCGTTTCTCTCGGATGGAGCCTTCAGTTTTCTCACAGAATTTATCCACAACCTGTTGATAAATTCCGTGTGTTTCTTTATTTGTAGTCGAGGAAAAAGCAGAAGCAGCTTGCGCGCTCCGTGCCCTCGTTGCGGTAGACATGCGCCTGATCGGTCTCGAACTTGAACGCCTCCTGCCGCCCGATGCGCTGCACATGGCCGCGGCACTCCACGGTCAGCTCGCCGTCTGTGACGGTCAGGTATTCGCGCGTGTTTTCGCCGTGCGCGCCGCTCATGTACACGCCGCCCGGCTCGACATCGATGCGGTAGATCTCGACCAGCCGGGTATCCTCATACGGAAAGCAGGTCCAGACACGGTACTGTCCCTCGACCTCCTTGGTCGGGACGAGCGTTTCCGGCTTCACCAGACAGAAATCCTCCCTCGGGGTCTCGATCAGGCGCTGAAACTCGATGCGCAGGCCGCTCGTGATCTTGCCGAGCACGCCGAGGGACGGGTTCGCCGTTCCCTTTTCGATCTGCGCGAGCATGCTCTTGCTCACGCCGGTCTGCTCGGCCGCCTGCTCCAGACTCATCGACTTGGACTGGCGGATGCGTCTTAAATTGACCGAAATATTATGGGACAGATAATCCATGTCATTTTCTCCGTTTCCGTGCGCCGGAGGCGCGGTTTAGAGCGCTTTCCGGTACAGCATTTCAATATCACTCTGGCGAGAGGCGCGCGGATTGACCGCGATATTGCCGCTCTTCATGGCGTCGACCGCCATCGCCTCGATCTTCTCCTCGATCGCCTCGCGGCTGACCGGGCCGCTACGGCTCGCGTTGTTCACCGCCTCGACGATGCCGTTCGGGATGCCGATCTCCTCGCACATCTCGCGGATCGCGCCCGGCAGCATCATCGGCTCAAACTCGCTCGCGTCCGCCTTGACGGGGCTGATGTAGTTGAAGATCTTGAGATAGCGGCCGTGGTCGGCGAGCGCGTTATATTCCGCGATGACCGGCAGCAGGACCGCGTTCGCAACGCCGTGCGGCACGTTGAAGTACGCGCTGATCGGGTGGCTCATCGCGTGGACGTTGCCCAGACGGGCGAACGAGAACGCGATACCGGCGAACAGCGAGCCGACCAGCATGCCCTCAGCCGCTTCGATGTCCTCGCGGCACGCGACAAAGCGGCGGATGTTGCCGCCGAGCAGCTCCATCGCCTTTTCCGCCATCGCGTCCGAGAACGGCGATGCCGCACGGGAAACATAGGCCTCCTCCGCGTGAATGAAGGCGTCGATGCCGCAGGCAGCCGCGACGCTCGCCGGTGCGCTCGTCAGCAGCTCCGCGTCCAGAATGGCGTAGGTCGGCAGCAGCTCATAGCTGAACACGGTCAGCTTGTAGTCGCGCTTGTGGTCGGTGATGACCGAGAACGCCGTGACCTCCGAGCCGGTGCCGGCCGTAGTCGGGATGGCGATGAGCGGCACGATCTTGCCCGGAACCTTGTGCGCACCCTCGTATTCCTCGATCTTACCACCATATTTTACTACGACACCGACCGCCTTGGCAACATCCATCGGCGAGCCGCCGCCAAAGGCCACGATAAAGTCCGCGCCCGACGCCTTGTAGGCCGCCGCCGCCTTCTCGACCGTATCCGTAGACGGGTTGCCCTCGGTCTCGGTGAAGGCGTCGACCGCAAAGCCTGCCTCCTTCAGCGAGTCGGAGACCTTCCCGACCAGACCCATCTTGGTCAGATGCGGACCGGAAATGATGAACGCATGCGAACCGCCGAGCTGCTTTGCCGCCTCGGGCAGCTTCGCGAGCGAGCCGTGGCCCACCATGATATTCTGCGGAACGGAAAAGGTAAAGTCGTTCATGATAAACACTCCTCTGTGAGAAATAAAAGTAA
>CAVIRF010000112.1:0-5471 GCA_963645185.1 Coprococcus eutactus
CAGAACACGAGTCGTCCGAAAGTTCCCATGCGGAAACTTTCTCCCTCCAGAAGTATCAAAACCGAGGTACACGCCCCCGGTTTTGATGGATTTGCAAAGCAAATCCTATTAAAATGCGCGCTAACGCGCGAGTGCTGAATGCGCTTGATGAGCGACTTCATCGACAAATTGTTTAACATTTATGCTATTCCGAATTCAAGAAAGGTTCTGACTGATATGAAAATGAAAAAGAAACTGCTCGCGGCTCTGCTGGCCTCCGCTCTTGCGGCAGGCATGCTGCCGACCTCGGCTTGCGCGGCTTCGTCCGACAGCTACACCTCCTCGAACGCGACCCTCATCAGCTTCACCGACTCCGCCGTGACCGCGGACGGCAAGTACAGCGGCTATGAGATCGACGGCACGGACGTCTCCATCACGGGGACAGGCACCTATGTGTTCTCCGGCGACTGCGACGACGGCTCGATCACGGTCAAGAAGGGCGTCACGGGCGTCACGCTCGTGCTGAACGGTCTGACGCTGACGAACGCCGACAGCGCGGCAATCACGCTGAACAAGACCTCCGAGGCGGCGCTCATCGCGGCGGCAGGCAGCAGCAACACGGTCGCTGATACCGCGGACACAAACGACGAGAACGCGGCGGTCAAGGTCAAGAGCGGCGCTTCGCTCTCGCTCAGCGGCTCCGGCTCGCTGACCGTCGACGGCAACGCAAAGAACGGCATCAAGGGCGCGTCCGACGCGGTCATCACGGTAAATGAGCTGACGCTGAACATCGACGCGGCGAACGACGGCCTGTCCTGCGAAGACGAGCTGAATATTAAGGGCGGCAAGGTGAACATCACCGCAGGCGGCGACGCCGTGAAGGCATCCCCGGACACGGACGACACCGAGAACCCGGATACCACCTCGCTCGGCAACGTCACCATTTCGGGCGGCACGATCACCCTCGACGCGGCGGAGGACGGCATTCAGGCGGACGGCGATCTGACGATCTCGGGCGGTACGTTTGACGTAACGGCGAACGGCGGCCACACGACTACGCTTTCGGACGACGATGCGTCCTGCAAGGGCCTAAAGGCCGGAAAAACGCTGACCGTTTCGGGCGGCACATTTGATGTGGACAGCGCGGACGATGCGCTGCACTCCAACACCGATGTCACCATTACGGGCGGCACGCTGACGCTCGCTTCGGGCGACGACGCGGTGCATGCGGACAATGACCTTGTGGTCGGCGTGAAGGGCTCGTCCTCGACATCCACCCCGAAAATCAACATCACCGCAAGCTATGAGGGCCTTGAAGGCACGACCGTCAACGTTTACAGCGGCGACATCGACCTTGTTGCATCGGACGACGGCGTGAACGCCGCCAACAGCAAGATCGGCGAGCGCAGCGACAAATTCGCCATCAATATCGCAGGCGGCGACCTTTATATTGATGCAGGCTCGGACGGTCTGGATTCGAACAACGACATCAACATTACCGGCGGCAAGGTCGAGGTCTACGGCGCGGACGCTGTGATGGATGCCGCCATCGACTATGACGGCACGTTCACGCTTTCGGGCGGCACGCTGTTCGGCGCAGGCATGGAGCCGGGCGCAGGCACGCAGGCGTACATTGCGGTCGGTGAGACCTCGCCGAGCGGCGGTCAGGGCGGCCCCGGCGGCATGGGCGGCGGCCCGAACGGCGGTCAGGGCATGACGCCGCCGAGCGACGCAAACGGTACGGCCGGCACGGCGAACGGCAATCCGCCGACGCCTCCGACGAACGCGGACGGCAGCACCACGCCGCCGAGCGATAACCAGAACGGTCAGCAGAGCGGCACCCGTCCGGAAAAGCCGTCGGATGACAACGGTCAGCAGGGCGGCAAGCCGATGAACCGCGAGAGCGCCCTCGGTATCAAGGAGGGCAGCGTCATCACCGTGCAGGACGCGAACGGCAAGACGCTCTACACCGCGACTGCGCTCGGCAGCATGAGCAGCGTTATCTTCTCCTCGCCCGACATCAAGGAGGGCGAGACCTATACGGTCCTCGTTGACGGCACCTCGGTCGGCACCGCGACCGCAAAGCTCGGCACGACCGACACGAGCAGCAATACCTCGGGCTCGTTTAACCCGAGCCAGAACGGCGGCCAGCAGGGCAATGGTCAGCAGAACGGCCAGCAGGGCAGCCAGAACACCGTCGGCGGCTTTCAGGATGTCCGCCAGAACGACTGGTTCGCGTCCTCGGTTGAGTATGTAACGGGCAAGAGCCTGATGAACGGCACGAGCACCACCACGTTCTCCCCGAACGAGAACATGAGCCGCGCGATGCTCGCGACCGTGCTGTACCGCATGAGCGGCGAGACCGCCGAGGCAGGCAGCAGCTTCCGCGATGTTTCCTCCTCGGCCTATTATGCCGCGGCGGTGAACTGGGCGTCGAACA
Organism: Coprococcus eutactus; assembly: GCA_963645185.1. Classification (GTDB taxonomy): domain Bacteria; phylum Bacillota; class Clostridia; order Oscillospirales; family Butyricicoccaceae; genus Agathobaculum. The sequence continues at coordinate 2,420 of CAVIRF010000112.1, forward strand.
AGGGTATCGTGAACGGCACGGGCGCAAATGTGTTCTCTCCGAACGCGAACATCACGCGCGAGCAGCTCGCCGCCATGCTCTACCGCTATGCCGGTGAGCCGAGCGTGAGTGCCGACCTGTCCGCCTACACGGACGCGGTCTCCATCTCTCCCTATGCGGAAAAGGCGGTCGAGTGGTGCGTCGCAGAGGGCATCCTGAGCGGCAAGAGCGCGACGACCCTTGCGCCGCAGGACACCGCGACGCGCGCGGAGTGCGCCGCCATGCTCCAGCGGTTTGCCAATCTGTAAATTACTGAAAACGCAACATATTAAACACAATTTCAACACATGCGGACGGTAAACTGATTGCAGTAAACGAAAGGAGACGGCGTATATGCAGTCGAGTAATCAGGCAGTCCGCGCGAAGGAGGATGAGCCGTTCCTCGAGCGCTTCATCGAGGCGCACGAGGGGTTCATCCTGCGCACGGCGTCCCGGCACGCCGGACACACGGTGACAAAGAGCGATGATGAATACTCGGTCGCGCTGATGGCGTTCTACGAGGCGGTCAAGGGCTATGACCCGGCGAGCGGCCCGTTCGGCGCGTATGCGTCGCTCGTCATCGGCCGGAGACTGGCCGACCATTACCGCTCGGCGCACCGGTTCGACGCTGAGGTCAGCCTCGCGCCGCAGACCTTTGACGGAACGGTAGAGGAGGACGCGGCAGACGCAGGCGTGCAGCTCGCGGTCGTCGAGAAGATCGGCGAGATGCGCACGGTCAGCGCGGCCGAGGAGATCGAGAGCGCGAACGAGCAGTTCGCAAAGTACGGCTTTTCGTTCTATGATCTGGCGTCCTGCTCGCCGAAGTCAGACAAAACGCGCCGCGGCTGCGGCATGGCGGCGGCGGTCCTCAGCCGGAGCAGCGTGCTCGCCGCGTCACTGCGTCGCACGCACGAGCTGCCGATCCGCGCGCTCGCGAAGGAGAGCGGCGTGTCCGCGCGCCTCATCGAACGCCACAGAAACTATATCGTTGCAGCGGCGCTGCTGCTGGACGGAGACTATCCGGTGCTCAGCAGCTACCTCGGCAGCATCAGACAGTACCTGCACGAAGCAGACGGACACATGGGAAGGGAGGCGGCGGTATGCGCGCAGTCGTGACCGAGATCAGAGGAACGAGCGCCGCGGTGCTGTGCGAGGACGGACAGATCCGTCTGATCCCGGCGCAGAATTTTCAAAAAGGACAGGAGATCACGCTCAGCACAGGCAAGCGCCGCATCCGCCGTCCGCTCATGTGGGCCGCGTGCGTCGCGGTGCTGTGCGCGATGGCGACGACGAGCGTCTACGCGGTGTGCGAGCCGTATTCGAGCGTGACCGTGGACGGCGAGGAGAGCGTGGAGTATACGCTCAACCGCTTTGACTGGGTGATCGGCACGCGCGTTTCGGGCGAAAAGCCGCCGAAGGGCGAAAATGTGCCGCCCTTTACGCATGCGAAGGAGGCCGTCCGGCAGGCGGTCGAGCGGGAGTACGCGAACGGACAGGAAAACGTCAGCATCACGGTCTCCTCGCACGACAGCGGCAGGGCAGAGGGCCTGCGCGAGATGTTCGAGGACCACGGCGGCGAGCCGAAGGACGCGCATCCGGAGCACCCGGCGCCGCATGTCCGCACCGCGCCGCCCCCGAGCGAAAAGACCGGAGACATGTGACGCACAGTGAACAATCAGCATCGCGCGGCGCGACCGGACGTCTTGGTCGGTTTGCCTATAAAAACCATGCGCAATTCGGCTAATGCGCGGAAATTTTGCGCGCGGACACGGGTCTGCTTGCCAAGCGGCGGCGAGGAGTGGTAAAATGATTGCAGAAACAAAAAGCAAGAGAAAACCTCCTGATGAGAGAGAAACCCGTGCTGAAAAGGAGAAAACTGCAATGAAAGATATCAAAGTCGGTATTGTAGGTCTGGGCCGTCTGGGCTCGGTCCACGCACAGAACCTCGCGTTCAAGATCCCGGGCTGCAAGCTGGTCGCTGCCTGCTCGCTCGAGCAGAAGGAGCTCGACTGGGCAAAGGACTACCTGAAGGTAGAGTACACCACCACCGATTACAAGAAGATGGTCGATGAGGCAGACATCGAGGCTGTCGTCATTGTTTCCTCGTCGCCCGAGCACTGCTGGATGATCGAGTATGCGCTCGACGCCGGCAAGCATGTATTCACCGACAAGCCGCTGGGCTGCTCTCTGGAGGAGTGCAAGCGCGCCGAGGCCGCTGTTGAGCGTCACCCGGACAAGCTGTTCTTCCTCGGCTTCATGCGCCGCTACGACCCGTCCTACGCAGATGCGAAGGCACAGATCGACGCAGGCCGCATCGGCAAGCCGTATCTCGTCAAGGCGACCGGCCTTGACCCGGAGGCTCTGGTCGAGAGCTGCATCAAGTTCTCCAAGACCTCGGGCGGCATCTTCATCGACGCTGCGTCCCACGATATCGACCTGATGCGCTGGTTCCTCGGCGGCGAGGTCACTGAGGTTTACGCCGCAGGCACCACCTTCAAGCATCCGGAGTTCGCGGAGAACGGCGACACCGAGACCGGCATGGCGATGCTGAAGTTTGACAACGGCACGGTCGCTTTCCTGCATGTCGGCCGCACCGCACCGCACGGCTACCACACCGAGACCGAGATCGTCGGCACCGAAGCGCACATCCGTGTTGCCGGTGTGCCTTGGAAGGACCGCGTCATGGTATACGACCAGTACGGCGCACGTCAGGAGATCGTCGAGAACTTCCCCCAGCGCTTTGCTGAGGCATATCTGCTCGAGATGGTCGACTTCATCGACTGCATCCAGAAGGGCCGCAAGCCGGAGCTGACCGTTTACGACGGCACCAAGGCAACGCTCGTTACCTATGCGATCACCGACTCGTTCCATACGGGCAAGCCGGTTAAGGTCGAGTACTAAGGCACTCGACCTGTTATAAGGGGGACGCTGTCCCCCTTATATACGTTTCCGGTTCCCGAGGAAACCGGAAACGATAACCCCCTCGCCCCTGCACGGCAGGGGCGGCTCGGGACACGTGTCCCGAGGCAGTGGA
>CAVIRF010000113.1:0-5469 GCA_963645185.1 Coprococcus eutactus
ATGTGGGATCTGGCGACCTGCGCGAACGGCGAGCCGAATGTCGTTCCGGTCGCGTTCAAGGACGTAACGGACGACGGCAAACTGGTCGTCGGCGATGTATTTCTGGAGACCACGCTCGCAAATCTGAAGGCGAACGGCGACAGAATCGCGGTCTCCGCGTACAACGCGCAGACGCTCGAGGGATACCAGATCAAGGGCACGGCGGAGTATGTCACCGAGGGCGAGATCGTCGCGGCCTTCAAGAAGCTCGTCGAGGACATGTTCAAGGGCGCAGCAACCGCAAAGGGCGCGCTCATCATCAGCCCGGACAAGGTCATCGTCACCACGCCGGGCGCGGACAATAAAAAGGAGCTGTAAACAGACAGCGGACTTAGCGGACTGAGACAAATGTTTCTGTCCGCTTTTTTTGTGTATTTTTGTCAGTTAATGAAAATGCACACCGGAAAGGGCAGAACAGGCAGGATAAAAACAGGGAAAACCGGATTTCGTGTCAAAAAAGTATGGTAAAGCGTGTACTTTTATGGTATACTGATTATATCCATATAGTCGAAAAGTAAAGCAGGGACGGCAAACGTCCTTTTTCTTTTCGTCTGAGACCGAAAAAAGAAAACCTGCGGAGGGTTCGGCGCCGCAGGAAAAGGGAGAATGCAATGTTAGATACACTTTACAACGGTTTTGCCGGTCTTGTGAGCACGCTCAACGACCTGATGTACAGCTATGTACTCATCATCCTGCTGCTCGCGGCAGGCGTTTACTTCACCATCCGCACGGCAGGCGTTCAGGTTCGTCTGCTCGGGGAGTCGGTGCGCGTGGTCAGCGAGAAGTCGGGCGACACCAAGGCGGTCAGCGCGTTTGAGGCGCTGATGGTCTCGACGGCGAGCCGCGTCGGCACGGGCAATATCGTCGGCGTCGCGAACGCCATCGCCATCGGCGGCTACGGCGCGGTGTTCTGGATGTGGCTGATCGCGCTGGTCGGCGGCGCGACTGCCTTCGTCGAGAGCACGCTCGCGCAGATCTACAAAAAGCGCAATGCAAAGGGCGGCAGCTACGGCGGCCCGTCGTACTACATTCAGGCGGCGCTCGGCAGCCGCGGCCTCGGCATCATCTTCGCGATCGCGCTGATCGCGACCTATGCGGTCGGCTTCAACATGCTCGCGTCCTTCAACCTCATCGACAGCATGTCGAGCTATCATTTCTATGATACGCTCGTCACCGCCTCGGGCACGCATCTCCTGCCGATCATCGGCGGCGCGCTGCTCGCGCTCCTTGTGGGCGTCTGCATCTTCGGCAACGGCAACCGCATCGTCAAGGTCACAGGCGTGCTCGTGCCGGTCATGGGCGTGCTGTATATCATCATGGCGCTCATCGTCATGGTGCTCAATGCCGGCATGCTGCCCGAGGTGCTGCGCCGTATTTTTGCAGGCGCGTTCGACTTCAAGGCCATCTTCGGCGGCGCGGCAGGCTTCGGCTCGTCCGCTCTCATGCAGGGCATCAAGCGCGGCCTGTACTCCAATGAGGCAGGCGTCGGCTCCGCGCCGAACGCGGCGGCGGCAGCAGACGTTTCGCATCCGGTCAAGCAGGGTCTTGTGCAGATGCTGTCCGTCTTCATCGACACCATTCTGGTGTGCACCGCGACCGCTATGATGTGCCTGTGCACCGGCATCGAGCCGAGCGAGTCGCTCAAGGGCGCGCCCTTCGTGCAGGCTTCGCTCGAGCAGACCTTCGGCGTGATCGGTCCGTACTTCATCACCATCGCGCTGCTGCTGTTTGCGTTCACGACGCTGCTCGGCAACCTGTTCTACTGCGAGGGCTGCCTGAACTACATCGCAGGCCGCACGATCTCGCACCGTCAGCTGAACGTGTTCCATGCGTTCGCCTGCATCATCGTCTTTATCGGCGCGCAGATGAAATTCGGTCTGGTGTGGGACATCGCGGACGTCCTGATGGGCATTATGGCGCTCATCAACCTGCCGGTCATCCTGCGCCTCGGCGGCACGGCGATGCACGCGCTGTCGGACTATACGAAGCAGCGTCATGAGGGCAAGGACCCAGTGTTCAAGGCGAAAAATATCGGCCTGAAGCAAAAGACGGATTACTGGAACTGACTTGCATTCGACAGCAGATTGTGATACCCTTTTCACAGCAGAAACCATATCAGAGGTGTACCATATGCAGGAAAACAAAGGCTTTGCCCGGCTGCACAGCAGTCTGGTGGGCGTAATACAGGAAGCACAGACCAAGATCGGCTATGACCGCCACGCTATCACGTTCTATTACCCGGCTTCGTCGGTCGCGCACATGCTCGGCACCGCCGAGGACGCGAACACGGTCGAGCAGGCGCTCCGCGGCTTTGATGCTTACGAGGAGTCGACGCTCGGCGCGGTCGAGGTCGTGCGCGACGGGGAGCGCTTCTGCTTCCATGTCCCGGCGGAGGGCGCGGAGTACGTGCACGAGAAGGTGCCCGACAGCGGCTTCCTCAAGGAATTTCTCGCGGTCGTGAGCGGTCTGGAGGTCAATCTGGACGATATCCTTGCGGTGTTCCATCGCTTTTCGGAGGACGTGACCTGCGAGAAGATCGAGGGCAACGATGAGTTCGATTATCTCATCTACTTCACCTCGGGCGAGCCGGACGCTTTCCGCTACTGCATCAAGCTCGAAGAGGACGGCTGCGCGACCTATCACCGCTTTATCCGCGAGGATTACGAAGCGTTCGGCTTCTGACACGGGGAAGAGATGGAGCAAAAGACGATCGTTCTATGTATCGCAGCGGCGGCGGTGCTGCTTGTCCTGCTCGGCGTTGCATGGAACAAAATCAGCGCGTGGCTCGCGGTTCGCGAGCTGCGCCATGCCTATCAGCCGCGGCCGTTGTTTTCGGCGCACGAACGGGCGGCATACAAGACGCTGAGGACGATGACGGACGAGCTGGGACTTGTCCTGTTCGTCAAGGTGCGGCTGCTCGATCTGGCGGAGCCGCGTCCGCATCACAGAAAGTACCAGCTGTACCTCAACAAGGTCAGCGCAAAGCATGTGGATTTCGTGGTGTGCAACGGCAAGAGCGAACCCAAGCTCGTCATTGAGCTGGATGATTTCACGCACGACACGCCCTCGCGGCAGGCGCGTGATGAGTTCGTGGATACGGTGCTGGAAAGCTGCGGCTACGGGGTCGTGCACACGCGGAATATCGACCGGGACGAGCTGTATCCGGTGCTGAAACGCCTGCGGCGCGCACGGGCAGCCGGAAAATAGGAAAAAGAGAGAAACCGCGGTGAGACGCAGAAAACGGTCTCGCCGCGGTATTTTTTCGAAAAATGCCCCTGTCCGCGCGGTATTCCTGCGGACAGGGGGACGGTTACACGGCAATGCGGCGCGAGAGGAACTGCGCGGCGGACTGGCACAGTCCGAGCAGCAGTTCGCTGGAAACCGCGTCGTCTTTTTCGCTGATGAACGTGACGCAGCCGCTGACATCGCCGTCCGTGATGATGGGCGCGGCCGTGACGAGGCTGTAGCCGTCGCGCCCGGAGAGCGGAACGTCGGGCAGGCCGCCTTCGCCGCGCTCGTAGACGATGCGCTGCTCCATCAGCTGCTCGAGCTCCGCTGAAATGCTTTTTTCAAGAATATCTTTTTTCGCGCTGCCTGCCGCCGCGATCACCGCGTCGCGGTCGCTGATGGCGCAGCTCATGCCTGCGGTCCGCGCGAGCGCGTCCGCGAGCTCTGCCGCCATCGCGCCCATTTCGCCCATCGGGGAATATTTCTTGAAGATCACTTCGCCGTCCCGGTCGGTGTAGATCTCCAGAGGGTCGCCTTCGCGGATACGCAGGGTTCGTCTGATTTCCTTTGGGATGACGACGCGGCCGAGATCGTCCCATCCTGTCAATCAAAGTCAAAAAATAAATTTCCGTCCCCGGAAACCCGCATAAATACTGGATTCTTTGGATTTCCGAGAACGAAAAGTACGGCTTACCCATTGTGATATAATAAGTCAAATTTTGTCGAGTTGCATAAGTTTCAAGCAGAAAAGCCAGCATATTGCTGGCTCTGCCACTCACACGGCTTCAAACAAGTCATTGAACTTCCAGAGGATTTCAATGTGTTCTCCGTCCGTGATGTTTACTTTTTCAATCGCATCATAAAGCACTTTCTTCAATGCTTCATCATCCAGAGAACCGGCTTTTGAAGTTGTAGCCTGTTCCTTTTTTCTGTCATTCTCTGCCCGGATGCAATCTTCACACTGTGCTTCCACAGCAGCAATATTGGCTTTCAGCTCTGTCCGTCGGCTATCTCGTTCAACTCTGCCAGCAAGAAATTCTTCCCGGCTGATTGTTCCTGCCTTAAAGTCCATGTAACTTTGTATCCGCTGTGCATCGCTCTGTTTCAGTTCCGCATTCAACAACTTTAACTGCGATCTGAGACGTGTACTGTCTTTTTCAATGTCCTTTTTCTTTTTTCTGGCTTCGACTTCCCTCACGGAAAGCTGTGCCTTCAGTGATTCCAGTAGAACTTCTTCAAGTTCTGTCCTGTCCCAGCGAACTGCCTTGCAAGCTGTTTCCTGTTCTGACCAGTACGGTGTTGCACAATAGAAATGGTCATCTAAACCGAATGTACGCTGTAATTTTCGACCGCAGTGAGCACAATAAAGAGGAAAGCTATCCATGTTTTCTTTCTTTTTATATGGTCGAACCTTCCGCAGTGCATTTCCAGCCGCTTCAAATTCTTCCTTACTCACAATCGCTTCATGAGCATTTTCATGGATATACCATTCTTCCTGCGGCACACGCCTTCCTGCTTTATCTCGTATTTTCCTGCTTTCTCTGGTGTGGTTCACCATGCAGCCAGTATATTTCAGATTACGGATGGTGTCAATAATTCTTTGATGCGTCCATACCGGTTTACAGTTCCCAGATACTTTTCTCTGAATGTTTTTATACATCAAAGGTGTCGGGACCCCTTCTGCATTCAGTTCTCTGGCAATCTGACTGGTGGATTTACCACCGATTACATCCATAAAGATTCTGCGGACAATCGGAGCTGTCTCCGGGTCAATCACCATCTTGTGCTTTTCTTTGACTTTGTAGCCATACAGACAACAGGAAACATAGCCACCCTGACGCTGCTTCACCCTCATTCCGGTCTTAACCTTCTTGGAAAGGTCTTTGCTGTAATAATCGTAAATCAGATTCTGAAACGCTACATCCATGCCCGGTGTGCTTCCGGTGTATTTGTTGCTGTCATAGTGGTCGTTGATGGAGATCATCCGAATACCCAGAAACGGGAAGATATGCTCCAGATAATCCCCAACCTCCAGATAGTCTCGACCGAAGCGAGAGAGGTCTTTTACCACCACGGTACTGATTTCACCTGCCCGAATCATATCAATCATTCGCTGAAAGTCTGGTCGGGAGAAATTTGTGCCTGAAAAGCCGTCATCACAGAACTCAATTCGTGGAAGCGATGCAAGGGATGGCTCACTAT
>CAVIRF010000114.1:0-5194 GCA_963645185.1 Coprococcus eutactus
TCGAGGTAGGACAGGGTGGTCTTGATCATTTCGAGGAATTCCTTCGCCTCGGCAGAGGAATGCAGGTCGGGACGGGTTACCATCTCGATCAGCGGCACACCGCAGCGGTTGAAGTCGACGATGGTACCGTCGATCTCGTCGTGCAGCAGCTTGCCTGCGTCCTCCTCGAAGTGGATGCGCTCGAGACGGCAGGAGTGCTTTACGCCGTCTACATAGAAGAATACCTCGCCGTTCTCGCAGATCGGCACATCAAACTGAGAGATCTGATATGCCTTCGGCAGATCGGGGTAAAAATAGTTCTTGCGGTCCGCCTTGCAGAGCTGGTTGACCGTGCAGCCGGTCGCCTTGCCCATCTTGGCAGCATAGTGTACTACCTTCTTGTTCAGGACCGGCAGTGCGCCCGGCATACCGGTGCAGACCGGGCAGGTATGGGTGTTGATCGGTGCGCCGAAGCCCGTGGAGCACGAGCAGTAGATCTTGCTCTTGGTGGACAGCTCCGCGTGCACTTCCAGACCGATGACAGCTTCGTATTTCATGTTTGTCTTCCTCCCTTACAGTGCCGCGATGATGTTCTTGAGGCCGGAAGCCTGCTCGAAGGCCAGACCTGCGTTGAGCAGGGTCTGCTCGCCGAAGCGCGGACCGATGAGCTGCATGCCGACCGGCATGTGGTTCTCGTCATAGCCGCACGGCTGTACCAGAGCCGGCAGACCGGCGATGTTGACGGAAACGGTGCAGATGTCGCCTGCGTACATCTCGAGCGGATTGGTGGTCTTGGAGCCGATCTCGTAAGCGGTGGTCGGCGCGACCGGCGTCAGGATGACGTCGCACTTCTCGAATGCATTTGCGAACTCCTCGCGGATCTTGCGCTGAGCGGCGCGCGCCTTCTTGTAGTAGGCGTCGTAGTATCCGGAGGACAGCACGTAGGTGCCGAGCATGATGCGGCGCTGTACCTCGGCGCCGAAGCCCTCGGAACGGCTCTTGGTGTACAGCTCGGTGATGTCGTCGCCGGCGTTCGGGGTACGGTAGCCGTACTTTACGCCGTCGAAGCGTGCGAGGTTGGAAGAAGCCTCAGCAGAGGACAGAATGTAGTAGATCGGCAGCGCGTACTCAACGAGCGGCAGCGAAATCTCGAACACCTCAGCGCCCATAGCCTTGTACGCCTCAGCAGCCGCCATGACATTCTTGCGGACCGACTCGGAGATGCCCTCACCGAAGTACTCCTTCGGCAGGCCGATCTTGAGGCCCTTGACGTCCGCGTTCAGGTTTGTGCGCAGCGAACCCTCGAACGAAGTCTTGACCGAGGTGGAGTCGTGCAGCGGATCGTGTCCGGTAACGGCATCGAGCAGCATCGCAGCGTCCTCGATGGAGCGGCCGAACGGACCGATCTGGTCAAGGGAGGATGCGAATGCGATCAGGCCGTAACGGGAGACCGCGCCGTAGGTCGGCTTGAGGCCGACAACGCCGCAGAAGGACGCCGGCTGACGGATGGAGCCGCCGGTATCCGAGCCGAGGGCGAGCGGTGCTTCGCCTGCCGCAACGACAGCGGCGGAGCCGCCGGACGAGCCGCCCGGTACGCGGTCGAGGTTGTGCGGATTGTGGGTCGGGTGCGCCGCGGAGTTCTCACAGGAAGAGCCCATCGCGAACTCGTCCATGTTTGTCTTGCCGGTGATGACAGCGTCAGCAGCGGTCAGCTTCTCGATGACGGTCGCGTTGTACGGCGGCTTGAAGTTGTAAAGCATCTTGGACGCGCAGGTGGTCAGCGTGCCCTTGGTGCAGATGTTGTCCTTGATGGCGATCGGGATACCAGCCAGAGCGGAAAGCTCCTCGCCTGCCGCGCGCTTCTTGTCCACAGCCTCAGCCTGTGCCAGCGCGGACTCCTCCGCTACGGTAACGTAGCCCTGGACCTTGTCCTCTACCGCCTTCGTGCGTGCAAAGACGTCCTTTGCCAGCTCTACTGCGGAGATCTCCTTTTTGCCGAGCAGTTCGGACAGCTCGGACGCAGTTTTTTCATAAAGTGCCATGTTTCTGTCCCCTCCTTACTCGACAACACGCGGTACTGCTACGCCGCCGCACTGGAAGTCCGGTGCGTTCGGCTCGATCAGCTTGTCCGGCGTGTATTCCTGAATGACTTCGTCCTCGTGGAACGCATTCTTGCGCTCGGTGTTGATGACATCGGTGATGTCGCCGAGGTCAAGCTCTGCGAGCTTGTCTACCATTGCGACGATGCCCTGCATGTCGTCCGCCAGACGGTCGAAGATGCCGCCCGTCGAGTCCAGACGTGCCAGAGACGCGATGTGCTCAATTTCTTTTCTGGAAATTGCCATGTCTGTTTCCTCCTGTTTATCTGTAAAATCTTTTGGATGCGTTTATATTTTACTGAACAGCCTCCGGCTGCTCGTTTTCGGTGATCATCTGCCGGAACTCCTCTTCGGTCAGAACCGGAATACCGAGCTCTGCGGCCTTCTGGAGCTTGCTGCCTGCGTTTTCGCCGGCAACGACGTAGCTCGTCTTTTTCGAGACCGAGCCTGCGGCCTTGCCGCCGAGCGACTCGATGAGGTCGTTGATCTCCTTGCGCGTGTACAGCGTCAGGCTGCCGGTCGCGACGATGGTCTTTCCGGCGAGCAGGTCGCTCTTCGCGGTCTTTTCGCCGATGAAGTTGACCCCGTGCGCGCGCAGCTTTTCGATGAGCGTGTGCGACTGCGGCAGGGCGCGCCATGCGGCGATGCTCTCGGCTGTGGTCTGGCCGATGTCGCGGATCTCGGTCATCTCCTCGACCGGCGCGGTCAGCAGCGCATCGAGCGAGCCGAAGTGGTCGCTGAGGATGCGGCCTGCCTTCTGGCCGACGTGGCGGATGCCGAACGCGAACAGCAGCCGCGACAGGTCGCGCGTTTTGCTCGCCTCGATCGAATTCACAAGGTTATTTGCCCAGACGTCCACCTTCTTGCCGAGCGGCAGCAGCTGCTCGACCGTCAGGTCGTACAGGTCGGCAGCGGAGCTTACGAGGCCTGCGTCGATGAGCTTCTGGAGGTTGCCCTCGCCGCAGCCGTCGATGTCCATCGCGTCGCGCGAGGCGAAGTGCATGAGGTTGCGCAGCAGCTGCGCCGGGCAGGATGCGCTCGTGCAGCGGATGGCGGCCTCGTCCTCGTCGTCGTAGACCGGCGCGCCGCAGACCGGGCAGAATTTCGGGAACTCATACGGAACCGAGTCGAGCGGACGCTGATCCTTCTCGACGCCGATGATCTCAGGGATGATCTCGCCCGCCTTGCGCACGGAAACGATGTCGCCCACGCGCGCGTCAAGCTGACGGATAAAATCGCGGTTATGCAGCGTCGCACGGGAGACCGACGTACCGGCGAGCCGAACCGGCTCGAGCACGGCATTCGGCGTGAGCACGCCCGTCCGGCCGACCGTGATAACGATGTCTTTCAGAAGCGTCTGCTTGACCTCGGGCGGATACTTGTACGCTGCCGCCCACCGCGGAAACTTCGCGGTCGAGCCGAGCGTTTCACGCTGCGCGAACGAATTGACCTTGACGACCGCGCCGTCGATGTCGAAATCCAGCTCGCCGCGCGTCTCGCCCATGTTCTCGATCTCGCGCTGGACGTCCTTCGGGTCGGTGTAGACCGGATAGCGCGGACTTGTCGGAAAGCCGAGGCTCTTCAGATAGTCGAGCGCCTGCACATGACTTTCTATCGGCAGCTCGTCGCTGTTCTGGATGTTGAAGCAGAAGATGGAGAGCTTTCTCTCTCTCGTGATCTTGCTGTCCTTCTGGCGCAGAGAGCCTGCGGCCGCGTTGCGCGGATTGGCGAGCAGCGGCTTTTCGTGCAGCTCAAGCTCAGCGTTCAGCGCGTCGAACACGGACTTTTTCATATAGACCTCACCGCGCACGATGAGGTGCGGCGGCGCGTTTTCCAGCTTTTTCGGAATGTCCTTGATGGTCCTGAGGTTTTTCGTGACGTCCTCACCGACCTGACCGTCGCCGCGCGTCGCACCGCGCACGAACTCGCCGTCCACATACTCCAGCGCGACCGATAGGCCGTCGATCTTGTATTCGACGACGTATTCCGCACTGCCGACCGCGTTCTCGACGCGCGTGTAGAACTCGCCGAGCTCGTCGAACGAGAACACATCCTGCAAACTCTCGAGCGGATAGGCGTGCGTCACCTTGGCGAAGCGTCCGCTCGCCGTGCCGCCGACGCGCTGCGTCGGGGAGTTCGCATCCGCCAGCTCGGGGTGCTCCTTTTCGAGCGCGCGCAGCTCGCGCTGCATCATGTCGTACTCGTAATCCGAAATTTCGGGCGCGTCGTCGTTATAGTATTTTTCGTTGTGATACCGCAGCTGCTCGCGCAGCGCAGTGATCTGTTCGCGTGCGTCCATAGTTAAACTCCTTTGGCGTGCGGAAAATTTCCACACAAATTTAGTATACCAAAGATTTACCCGTTTTTGAAGTCTTATTTTCGGATTTTTCGGATTTCATTGCGTCGAGCCGTCGCGCACCTCTCCGAGCAGGCCCTCGCCGGTCGAGCCGATGTAGGCGTAGCGCTCGGGCACGGTGCCGACGATGACCGTATCCGTGACGGGAAAAGTCGAGACGACCTCGCGATCCTCGCCGCCGAGCGGCGTGAGGATGCGAAAGCCGGCATGGAACTCGATCAGGATGCAGTGGCGCGTCTGGTTGATGCCGGCGGCGGAAAAGCTGCTGATAAATTCCGCCTCCATCTGCGTCAGCCCGGCCAGACCGAAATGCAGGCTCGGCCCCCGGCCGGAGAAAAAACGCGGCGCGAGTACCGAGCCGAGCGGCACCTCGATCACCGTCTGCTCGAACTCGTCGAGGCGGTCGTACAGCCCGTTCACCAGCCGCGACTTGATGCGGCCGATGGTGACGACGTCGGTGCGCAGCGCAGTGACATGGCGTTCGCTGTCATAGTCAAGCTGCACGAGGGACGCATAACGTTCGGGATGGGCGTAGACCTCGTCCTCCATCAGACTGCCGATCTCCATCAGCGCGTTGTCCTCGCACTCGTTGATGGCGTATTCGAGAAACATCCGATGAATATGAGCCGTGAAGAGGACGATACCGGCCGCGAGCGGCAGCGCGAGCAGCAGCGCCGCCCACCGCCTTGCACGTTTTCTCCTGCGCCGCATCCCATCCCCTCCTCAGGAGAGCCTATGCAGAGAACGCGGTTTTATGCCG
>CAVIRF010000115.1:0-5130 GCA_963645185.1 Coprococcus eutactus
TGGGAACTTTCGGACGACTCGTGTTCTGCGCAGTCAGAACACAGATTGTCGGAAAAACGAAGTTTTTCGACAGTCTCTCGCGGAGGCTCTTTTTCTTTCAAAAGTTCGATTTCTATCTGTTCCTGCCTTGCATTCCGCACAAAATAATGCTATTATAAAATAGTATGAGAAAAATCCTGCATAATGGAGACAGATATATGTTAGAACTGAAAGATTTCGAGGCGGCAGCCGACCGTCTGAAAAACGTAATCCACAACATTCCGCTGTCGACTTCTGCGACTTTCTCCGCCATGACCGGCGCTGAAGTCTACCTGAAGTACGAAAATCAGCAGAAAACCGGCTCGTTCAAGGTACGCGGCGCGTACAACAAGATCATGAAGCGCTATGCCGAGGGCGACCTGCATGCAGTCGTCGCTTCCTCCGCAGGCAACCACGCGCAGGGCGTTGCTTTCGCGGCAAGCTCTGTCGGCGTCAAGTCCACCATCGTCATGCCGCGCTCCACGCCGATCGCCAAGGTCTCCGCGACCCAGGGCTACGGCGCTGAGGTCGTTCTCGCCGGCAACATCTACGATGAAGCTTACGCCAAGGCGTGCGAGATCTGCGAGGAGACCGGCGCAGAGTTCATCCATCCGTTCGACGACGAGGACGTTATGGCCGGTCAGGGCACCATCGCGCTCGAGATCCTGCGCGACCTGCCGTTTGTCGACATGATCTTTGTTCCGGCCGGCGGCGGCGGACTGATTTCCGGTGTCGCTGCCTGCGCAAAGCAGATCAATCCGCGCATCCAGATCATCGGCGTACAGGCCGAGGGTGCTCCGGCGATCGCGAATTCCTTCCGTGCCGGTGAGCGCATGCCGTCCGATACCGTTCACACCATCGCAGACGGCATCGCGGTAAAGACCCCGGGCGAAAAGACCTTCGAGTATATCCAGAAGTATGTAGACCGCGTTGTCACGGTTTCCGACGACGAGATCGCGTCTGCTGTCCTGCTGCTGCTCGAGCGCTGCAAGCAGGTCGTTGAGACCTCCGGCGCCGCTCCGCTCGCAGCCGTCCTCAACAACAAGGTCGACGTCAAGGGCAAGAAGGTCGTCTGCGTTCTGTCCGGCGGCAACATCGACGTATCCTTCATCCACAAGATCGTCGAGAAGGGCCTTATCACCCGCTGCCGTCAGCTCAAGTTCTCCGTGCTCATGCCGGATGCGCCGGGCGCGCTCGAGCGCTTCTCGCACATCGTTGCACAGCAGAACGCGAACATCATCCTGTTCCAGCACGACCGCGTTCAGACCGACCTCGAGATCGGCGAAGCGATCATCCATGTTGTCTGTGAAGTCGGCGGCGTAGACCACGCCAAGCGTCTCATCGACACGCTCAGCCGCGAGGGCTATCAGGTATTCACCTCGCAGATTTAAGTTCTGTCAGACCGTCAGCATTTTCGCTGGCGGTCTTTTCAGATATAAAAAGCAGAGATAAAAACGCAACGTGCATTCCGCACCAGAGCCGGTAGGTAGCCCGGCCGTCCTGCGCCTTTCGCAGGGTAAGTAACCCTCCCCTCCGGGTCGTCCCTTCTCTGTACCGCACATTTTCAGGAGGGATAACCATGAGCAAAGTCAAATCCAGGCTGACCGTTTTTTTCGAGGACCCGTTCTGGGTCGGCGTGTTCGAGCAGGAGGCGGACGGGGTCGTACGCGCCGCCCGTGTGGTGTTCGGCGCACAGCCGACCGATGCGGAGGTGTTCGAGTTCGTGCTGAAGCACGCAGACCGCCTCCTCTACGGGCCGCCGGTCGAGGGCAGACTGTCCAGAGAGACTGCGAACCCGAAAAAGCGCCGCCGCGAAGCTGCGCGCGAGACCGGACAGCGCGGCATCGGCACCCGTTCGCAGCAGGCTTTACAGCTTGCGCGCGAGCAGAACAAGCTCGAAAAACGCGAGAGCAGCCGTGCTCGCCGTCAGGCCGAGCTGGCCCGAAAGTTTGCGCTCCGCACGGAAAAGCGCCGCGAAAAGCATCGCGGCCATTGATTTTGCGCAAAAGAAAAGCACAGAGGTTTTGTTTTCCTCTGTGCTCTTTCTTTGTTTATTACGCTTCCACGCGGTCGAAGGCCGCGAGCGGACGCGGACGGTGGTCGAGCAGCGCGCGCTCGACACTCCAGTAGAACGACTGCTCACCGAGCAGCTCAACGACGCCTGCACGGCGCAGCATGGTCATCGTAGCGCTCGGAACGCCGCAGATCACGACGTCCATGCCGCGCTCCTTGAGCTCACGCAGCATGGGCAGCAGCGTCTGCGCCGCCGAAACGTCCACGCTCGGCACGCCGCGCATGGAGAGCAGCAGCGTGTCGCAGCGGCCGATATGCTCGGGCAGCTCCTCGAGCGTGCCGATGTTCGCGAACAGCAGCGGACCGGTGATGTAGGCGACCATCGCGTTGCTGTAGCGCTCGTTCAGCGTGTCGTCGTCCGTCTTGAGACGGGACATGTCGACACGCTCGTAGTTGATCTGGAGCTTGGACAGACGGGCGACCATCAGGATCAGGCCAAGGCCGACGCCGACAACGATCGCGACCGTCAGGTCGAACACGATCGTGCACGCCATGGTTACGGCGAACTTCGCCATCGCGCCCTTGAACTTGTGCTTGAACACATAGCGGATCGCATTCCACTCGTTCATGCGCCATGCCGTGACCATCAGGACACCGGCGAGGGCCGCCATCGGAACGTTCGAGATGATCGGCGCGAGCACGAGCATCATGATGAGCAGGCCGAGTGCGTGGAAAATGCCGGTCAGTCGGGTCTGCGCGCCCGAACGGACGGCAACCGAGGTGCGCGCGAGCGCTGCGGTCGCCGGAATGCCGCCGAACAGCGGCAGCACCATATTGCCGACGCCCTGCGCGAACAGCTCCTGATCGTTATTCAGCTTCACGCCGGTCGCTCTGCCTGCGGACGCGCCGCACAGCAGGCTCTCCAGCATGTTCAGCACGGCGATGGAGAACGCCGGTGCGAGCAGCGCCGGTACGGTCGCCCAGTCGATCTGCGACGGCGACAGGCGATCGGGCAGCATGATTGACTTCGGAATGTCGCCGACCGTCGCGATGTCCAGCTTGAAGAGCATGGTAGCTGCCGTGGCGATGATGATGCCGACGAGCGACGCCGGAACGACTGCGTTCCACTTCTTCGGGAAGAACACCATGAGCAGAACGACGAGCAGCGCAACGATGGTCGTCGTCATGTCCGGATGAAAGCCCAGACGGCTGTAGCTTGCGAGCTTCGCGAGCGCAGAGCCGCCCTCAGAATGCGTACCGAAAAAGTTGTCGATCTGGCCGAGCGCGATGATGACCGCGATGCCCGACGTAAAGCCGGTGATAACCGGCGCCGGTACGAACGCGGTCAGGTTGCCGAGATGCAGCACCGCCGCAACGATCAGCATGATGCCGGCGAGAAACGTCGCCACGAACATGCCCTGCATGCCGTAGGCGCCGATCAGCGAGCCGAGGATGGCCGCCATCGCGCCGGTCGGACCCGAGATCTGATAATAGCCGCCGGTGAGCGCCGAGATCACGAGACCGGCAACGATCGCCGTGACCAGACCGCAGGCCGCCGTAGCGCCGGCAGACACGCCGAACGCCAGCGCGAGCGGCAGTGCGACCGCCGCGACCGTGAGGCCGGCCATCAGATCCTGCGACAGCTTTTTGCCGTTGTAGCCTGCAAATTCCCGTCGGAGCTGCTTAAAAAAGCCCATTCCCATTTTTATTCCCCTTATATATGTATTTTGACACAAAAAAATTCCGCGTGTCGCTGCGGAACCATCGGAAACAGCTCGTTTCCGCGCCGGACCCCCATCCGGCATTCTCTTTTTCTCGCGGCACGCCGCGCCTGTGTCATCATCTCCTTTATCGAAAAATCCCCTTATTTCTCTCCGCTGCGTCAAAAGACGCAGAAACATAATTATTATATCACTGTATCCCTCTAAAGGAAAGTATAAATTTCGTTCAAATTTCAATTCTGTTTTGTGGCAAACGCAAAAAAAGACTGCCGCAGACATCCTTCTGGACGTCGCGGCAGTCTTTTCTATTTTTTCTGACGGCGCGGCTTTTCGTCCTCGCCGACCGACACGATATAATTATGGCGGAACTTATTCGGCGGCATGCCGACATTTTTGGTGAACTGTAAATTGAAATAGCTCGACGAGTCATAGCCGACCATCTCCGCGATGCGCGAGACCGAGAGCTCGGTCGTGATGAGCAGGGTCTGCGCCTCTCCGATGCGGCGGCGCAGCAGATACTGCACCGGCGAATAGCCGCTCATCTCCTTGAACACGTGAGAAAGGTAGTACGGACTGATGTGCATGGCCTCGCCCATGCTCTGGAGCGTGATGGGCTCCATGTAGTGCCGGTCTATGTAGTCCTTGATGCGGCGGCCGAGGATGTGCGGTTCATCGGTCGGCGGCTCCTGCGTATCGCGCGCGCCCTCGGTCACGGTGAGGACGGCGACGAGCAGCGCGTGCATCAGGCTGCTGCAGAACAACTCGGCGCGCGGCTCCCCTGCCGCAAGATTGCGGAACATCATCTCAAACAGCGCCTTCATATCCTCGAAATACTTGCCCGTCGGGAATACGTAGCCTGCATTGTCCGGGATGAGCGCGTTCGGGCGCAGGCCGGGCATGTGCAGCCCCCCGACCGCGACGCAGTAGCTTCCGACCTCCATATCCGGGCCGGACACCTCGTCGTGCACCACGCCTGCGTTATACACGAGCAGATCACCGGCCTCGATCACGGTTTTCTTGTCGTGGATGAGGTACTCGCTCGAGCCGCTGCAGATCAGGATCATCTCGACGAAATCCTCGTGCGCGTGCATGACGCGCGGATGCGCGCTCGCATCCGGCCGGATCTCGCTGACATACAGGAGCTTCGGCTGATTTTCGCCGGTAAAGATCGGCTCGACCTGCTTTTCCACAAAACACTGTACATTCAGACTTGGCTGCGGCATTTCCCTCGTCCCCTTTCCGCTCGTTTTTTCTTTGTTTCAGTATAGCACAGGATGACTGTGCGCGGCAACAAAAAAGGACCTGCGAAAGCAGATCCTTAACTGGTCGAGGTGACAGGATTTGAACCTGCGGCCTCTTCGTCCCGAACGAAGCGCTC
>CAVIRF010000116.1:0-5072 GCA_963645185.1 Coprococcus eutactus
GTTTATATTCTCTTGCCGTTGAAATTCTGCGCGGCGGCGGCGCAGCCGCTCTCGATGATGCACGCAGCGGCGCTCACGGCGTCCTCGCAGGCCTTGTTGATCGCCTTCTGATCCTCCTCAGGGAACTTTCCGAGCACCCACGCCGCAAGGTCGTAGTCCGGGCGCGGCTTTTTGCCGACACCGATCTTTACGCGCGGAAAATCCTCGCTGCCGAGGTGATAAATGATGTTTTTCAGGCCGTTCTGACCGCCTGCGGAGCCCTTCGGGCGCACGCGCAGTGTGCCGACGTCAAGCGAAACATCGTCCGACAGCACGATCACGCGCTCCGGCGGTATCTTATAAAACGATGCCGCGTCGCGTACCGCCTCACCGGACAGGTTCATGAACGTCTGTGGCTTGAGGAACAGCACGCGCTTGCCGCCGAGCATGCCCTCCCCTGCGAGCGCCTTGAACTTCATACGGTCGATCTTCTGGCCGCTGCGCGCGCAGTAGCTCTCCAGCGCACGGAAACCGGCGTTGTGGCGCGTGTTGTCGTACTTGCTCCCCGGGTTGCCCAGACCGACGACGATCCATTCGATCGGCTGCGCCGCTTTTGCGGTCTTTTCTTCCTCTAATTTCTTAAAAATATCGAATACTGACATGATTTACTCCGAAAAAATTGACATTCTCTGTCGTTTCTGATATATTATGACGGACATCGCTTCGCGGTTGGCACTCCTTGTGAAAGGAGTGATGCTTTATGAAAAAATTCGCAAGAATTTTGATCTGTATCGCCCTTGTGCCTCAGGCAATACCGCACAATTAAAGCTACGGCGCTTTACGGAAATTTTGCACCCTGACTTCGTTGCGATTTCACGGTAATACATCAAGTATTACCATAAAACCGCGTCTCGCCAGTATACAAAATTTACTCGTAAATCGCTCTTGTTCAATTATGCGGTATTGCCTTGCATTTTCATCATAAAAGCGTACTAACCGCCCGGTTGCCGCCAGACGGTTAGTATTTTAAATTACTGTACCTAAAGGCCAACCGCACAGCGGTGTCCTTCTATCTGTATTATACCCACTCGCTTCCCGTCTGTCAAGGCGCGGAAACGGGTGTTTTTTTACTCTACGGACAGGATATAATAGTACACCGGCTGACCGCCGTTGATAATCGAGATCTCCATATCCTTGTTTTCCTTGTGCAGCAGGTTTTCGACCTCTGCGGCCTGCTCCTCCGTCACGCCCTCGCCGAAGATGACGGTCGCAAAGGCACTGTCGTCGGAAACCATCTCGCGCACGAGCTTTTTCAGCACGCTCGTCTCGCGGCCGCTCGCGCACAGCTTGCCCTCGCTGAGCGAAAGGTACTCGCCCTGCTTGATCTTTTTGCCGTCAAACTCGCTGTCGCGCGCCGCATAAGTCACCTGACCGCTGCGGACATGGGACGCGGCCTCGGTCATCGCGGTCGCAAGCTCGGTATCCTGCTCTGCGTCCGGATCGACCGCGAGCATCGCGGAAATGCCCTGCGGAATGGTCTTGGTCGGGACAACGACCAGCTTTTTCTCCTCGGACAGATGGACCGCCTGCTCGGCCGCCATGATGATGTTTTTGTTGTTCGGCAGCACGAAAACGACCTCTGCCGGAACCGAATCGACCGCACGGATGATGTCATCGGTCGAGGGGTTCATGGTCTGGCCGCCCTGTACGACGGCATCTGCGCCGAGGTCGGTGAACAGGCTCTTGAGGCCCTCGCCTGCCGCGACGGCAACAAAGCCGTACTTTTTCTCAGCCGGAACGATCACGCGCTCCTTCGGCGTGTCCGCCGTGCCTTCGATGACCTTCGCGGTGTGCTGCTCGCGCATGTTCTCGATCTTCACCGTCAGGAGCGGACCGAACTTCAGGCCCTCCTCCAGCGCCTTGTTCGGCTGGTCGGTGTGCACGTGTACCTTTACGATGTCATCGTCCTCGACGACGACGAGCGAGTCGCCGATGTCGTTCAGGATCGCGCGCAGACGGCCGACATTGCGCGCCTTGTCCTTGCGCTCGGCGATAAATTCGGTGCAGTATGTGAACGTGATGTCCTCGTCGCGGATCGCCTCGAAGTTCGCCGCAGCCTTGGTCGTCTGCTCGACGGCACGCTCCTTGTGAATGCCGCGCATTGCGTCGAGCATGCCCTCGAAGATCGTGATAAAGCCGAAGCCGCCGGCGTCCACTACGCCTGCCTTTTCGAGCACCGGGTTCTGATGAACGGTCTCCGCGAGCGCAGCCTTGCCGTGCTCGACGATCGCCGCGAGCACCTGCTCTGCGGAAAGCGAGTCGTCCGCCTGACACTGCTCTACCGTTTTCTGCGCCGCAACGCGCGATACGGTCAAAATCGTACCCTCTGCCGGCTTCATGACCGCTTTGTACGCCGTATCTACGCCCTCGCGCAACGCAAGCGCCAGATCGCGGCCGCTCGCCGCGTCGGTCTCGCGCAGTTTTTTCGCCATGCCGCGGAACAGCAGCGACAGAATAACGCCGGAGTTGCCGCGCGCGCCGCGCAGCAGCGCCGAAGCCGTCGTATCCGCCGCCTTTGCAAGCGTCGGCTCGCTCAGCTTCGCCAGCTCGTTCATCGCTGCCGTCATAGTCATCGACATGTTCGTGCCCGTGTCGCCGTCCGGCACCGGGAAAACGTTCAGCTCGTTGATCTGTTCCTTCTGTTCGGTAATGGCGAGCGCGCCCTCGGTCACCATGGACTGAAACAGCGCACCGTTGATTTTCGTATCTGCCATCTAAAAAACTCTCCTACATTCCCTTTTCGGGTCTTTTACCGCGTCAGAACGCGGACATTCCGTACCGTTTTTTCTCTTTTTCTGCCTGCCTCAGGCACGGATGCTCTCGACGTAAACGTCTACATTCTTTACGTCCACGCCGGTCAGGCGCTCGACATGGTAGCGCACCTCGCTGATGATCGAGCGACAGACGGTCGCAATATTTACGCCGTGATCGACTGCGATATGCAGGTCGATATTGACGCCGCCGTCGGGCGCTTCCGTCACCTTTACGCCGCGCGACTGGTTTTCGCGTCCGAGCAGATGCGCCAGTCCGTCCGTCATCGAGCGGATGGTCATGCCCTTTACGCCGAAGCAGAGCGAAGCTGCGTAGCCTGCAATGCCGGCGAGAACCTCGGTCGTGATTTCGATATATCCGAGATCGGTCTTGATCGTCATAAAAAAACCTCCCTGCGTCTGCTTTCGCATCGAATTATTCTCCGCTTTCCGGAAAACATTCGTAGTTTACTATATCATATACTAAATTCACAGAAAATACAAGTACATGCACTGATATTGAACATATCACCGGCAGGATGCAGGACAAAACCTCGCGGAAAATCACAGTTTTTCGGCTTTCCTTCAAACAAATGTTTGCATTTGCTCATAAAACACGATATAATAAAGTATAATTCCGAACACATGTTCCAACGGTATTGAGAGGGAGACCGCAGCATGAAACAAATATCCGAAAAACAGCAGACTATCCTTGATTTCATCAACTCATTTTCCATGGAGCACGGCTATCCGCCATCCGTGCGCGAGATCTGCGCAGAGGTCGGCCTGCGCTCGACTTCCACGGTGCATGCCCATCTGAAAAAATTGCAGGAGGCAGGCTATCTTGAGGCGAGCGGCCACAAATCCCGCGCGCTCGCGCCGGTCAGCGGCGCGTCCATGGTGCCGCGCGTGCCCATTCTCGGCCGCGTCACCGCCGGCATGCCGATCCTCGCGGTCGAGGAGCACATCGGCTATGTGCCGTTTGAACCGGCGGCCAGCGGCGGCAGATACTACGCGCTGCGCATCCGCGGCGACTCGATGATCGGCGTCGGCATCATGAACGACGACCTCGTCATCATCCGTCAGGACGTCGAGGCGCGCGACGGCGACATCGTGATCGCGCTGCTCGAGGACGAGGCGACCTGCAAAACGCTGTGCCTGACGCCGGACGGCGTATGGCTGCGCCCGGAGAACCCGGCGTATCCGCTCATCGACGGCACCGGCTGCCAGATTCTCGGCGTCGTCAAGGCAGTTTACAGAGAATACTAAAAACTGTCGGCGAAACTGACGTTTCGCCGACAAGTTGTGTTCTGATTTCACAGAATATCTGAATGATTTTTATGAAGAACCACATATTTTTCGTAGAAATCACCAGATTTCATTCGTAAATTTCAGCAGGGGAGACATCATGCCAGCCATCACAGACAGCGTGCAGTTCGTCAAGGGCATCGGCCCGAAAAAGGTGAAACTGTTCGAAAAACTGCATATTTCTACCTTGCAGGACGCTCTGGAGACCTATCCGCGCGACTATGAGGACCGCACGCAGATCACGCGCATCGCGGACATCGCGGACGAGGACAAATACGCCGTGCGCGCCATCCTCGGCACCGAGCCGAAGGTCAGCCGCATCCGCAAGGGCATGACGCTCGTCAAATGCACGATCTTCGACGAAAGCGGCTCGCTCGGCGTCACATGGTTCAACCAGCCCTATGCCGCGGCGCAGCTGCGCGTCGGGCAGGAATACCTGTTTTACGGCAGGGTGCAGGGGTTCGGCCGGGCGCGGCAGATGGTCTCTCCGCAGGCGGAAAAGGTCGCGGAAAACGACAAAAACCCCGGCCGCATCGTGCCGGTCTATCCGCTGACCGCCGGTCTGACGCAGCGCGACATGGCGCGCGTCACCGAGGCCGCGCTCGACGCGGTGCCGGGGGACTGGCCCGACCCACTGCCCGAGGTCCTGCGCGTCAAATACCGCCTGCCGGACGCCGCCGACGCGCTCGCCGCCATCCATCGGCCGAAAAACAGGGAAGATGTGAACGAAGCGCGCCGCCGCATGGTATTTGAGGAGCTTTTTCTGCTCTGCTGCGGCCTTCAGCAGCTCAAGGAGCGCCGCCGCGCGGACAGTGGAATCCCGTTCCGCAGTGACCATCTGGAGGAATTTTTCGCGACGCTGCCGTTCGCGCCGACGGGCGCGCAGCGCCGCGCCATCATGGAGATTGCGGCGGACTGCGCCTCGGGCCGCCCGATGAACCGCCTCGTGCAGGGCGATGTTGGCTCGGGCAAGAC
>CAVIRF010000117.1:0-5069 GCA_963645185.1 Coprococcus eutactus
CTTTCGGACGACTCGTGTTCTGCGAAGTCAGAACACAGATTGTCGGCGAAACGCAGTTTCGCGACAGTCTAAGGGTAGAGACTTTTGCCGGAAAGGTCGATTTTTAACGATTTCTATGATATAATAAATCTATCTGACCGAAAGTGAGGGATAGATTTGTCCTCAAAAAATACCATGACACGGGATGCGATGATGTTCCTGCCGGCGAAGGTCGTCGAGGGTCTGCTCGTCATTGCCTGCTCGTCACTCTATACGCATATTTTCGTCGAGGGAGCCGTCACCGGCTTTAACCTGACCAACACGACCGTACAGCTCATCTACCTCATCCTTGCCGGATGGATGGCGAACTCGGCGACGCGCTATGTCGGCGAGGAATACCGCGCGGACAGCGGCCGCGGCCTGTTCTCGACCGTTTCGACCATTTATCTCGGTCTGTGCGTGATCGTTGCGGCAGGCTGCGGCATCACGGCGACCGTAACAGGCAACACGCTCTACTGGGGCGGCGCGCTGATGTTCTGCTCGTACACCGCGTTTCAGGTGCTGAACGCCGCGCTCATTCAGCTCGGCCGCGTCAAGGCATCTATCTTCTGGTCGCTGACCTCGGCTTCGCTCAAGCTCGCAGTCGCGTTCGCGCTCGTCGGCGGCAAGTCGGATTACCCCTCCGCGTTCCCGGCGATCTTCGCGAACACCATCGCGGACGGCGTGGCCTCCATCGGCGCAGTGTTCGCGCTCGGCCTTCCGGCTATTGTCCGCCTGCGCTATTTCTCCAAGCCGCTGCTCAGCCGCTTCCTCAAGTACGGCGTGCCGCTCATGGGCGTTTCGATCTCGGTCGCGCTGCTCAACCAGATCGACAAATACCTCGTGGTCGGCTTTTACGGTGACGTCCTGTACGCCTATTATTCGACTAATAACTCGATCGCAAGCGGCCTGTTCACCATGATCTCGGTCGGCATCATGCGCGGCGTTTACCCGGCGGTGCTCCGCGCGTGGCGCGACGGCGGCAAGGCGGCGGCAAAGCCGCTGCTCGATCAGGGCGTCCGCCTGTACCTGCTCATCGCCGTCCCGGCGGTCGCCGGTCTGACCGCGGTTTCGCTCCCGATGTCGCGCTTCCTGTTCGCGAAGGGCTATGAGGCCGGCGCGCCCGTCATAGCCTACACGGCGCTCGCGATGCTGTTCATGGGCCTGACCGAGTACGCGAACAAGGCTTACGAGCTGGAGCAGGCGACCGTACATGTATTGCAGAACAGCGCTATTGCGGCTTGCATCAAGGTCGTCAGCAGCATCGTGCTGCTCAAGGCGCTCGGCTTTACGGGCGGCGCGCTCGGCTCGATCGTAGCGTTCGCGTCCTATTTCCTCATCACCTGCATTCGCGTCCGTGCGCGCTTCCTGTTCCGTGTGCCGACGCTGTCGGTCGTGCGTATCGTCGTTTCCGCAGTGCTCTGCGGCGCGGCAGCCTATGCGTGCACGCTGCTGCCGCTCGGCAATATCCTGCGGCTCGCGCTCGCCTGCGTGGTCGGCGCGGCGGTCTACGCCGTGTGCATCATCGTCTCCGGTGAGGGCAGGGAAGAGGTGCAGGCAGTCCTGCGCCGCATTAAGAAGTAAGGACAACAGTATAAAACAGAAACACCTTCCAAAACGGCTGAGACCGTCGCGGAAGGTGTTTTTTTACTGTTTATTTGTTTCTCTGCCAGGTGCCCGGCACGAACAGCAGGAGCATGGGGAACAGCTCCAGTCGACCGGCGAGCATGTCGAAGATGAGCACGCATTTGCTCAGCGGTGGGAAAAAGCCGAAGTTGCAGGTCGGGCCGCACAGCGCAAGGCCCGGGCCGACGTTGTTGAGCGTGGTCGCGACCGAGGTGAAGCAGGTCACAAGATCCTCACAATTCAGCGATATAATGAGCAGCGAAGCGATGAAGATGAACGCATAGGCAACGACGAACACGTTGATCGAGCGAATGACCTCATGCGCGACGCGCTGACCGTCCATCTTGTTGACGCGCACGAGACGCGGATGGATGAGGCACATCAGCTCCTTCTTGACGCTCTTGGCGAGCAGCAGGATGCGCGAGCATTTCATGCCGCCGCCGGTCGAACCGGCGCACGCGCCGATGAACATCAGCAGCACGAGCAGCGCGCGGCTGAACGTCGGCCACTGGTCGAAGTCCACGGTCGAAAAGCCGGTCGTCGTGATGATGGACGCGACCTGAAACAGCGCATGATGGAAGCTCTCTCGCAGCGAGCCGAACATCGGACGCACGTTAAAAGCGATGAGCGTGGCGAACACGAAAATGACGCCGAGATAAACGCGAATTTCCTCAATACGAAACGCCTGCCGGAATTTGCGCGTGAGAATGAGGAAATACGCGCTGAAATTGATGCCGAACAGGATCATAAAGACCGTGATGACGTTCTGAAGGTAAACGCTGTTGTAGTGCGCGATGGAGTTGTTCCAGTTGCCGAAGCCGCCCGTGCCTGCCGTGCCAAGCGAAACGCAGATCGCGTCGAAGAACGGCATGCCGCCGATAAGCAGCAGGATCATCTGGAGCACGGTCAGACCGAAGTAGATCGCGTACAGGATGGTCGCGGTGTCGCGCATGTGCGGCGACATTTTGGAGACCGAGGGGCCGGGGCTTTCCGCGCGCATGAGGAAGATGGTCTGTCCGCCTGCGAGTGGGAGCACGATCAGCATGAACACGAGCACGCCCATGCCGCCAACCCAGTGCGTCAGGCAGCGCCAGAGCAGGGAAGCATGGCTGAGCGCCTCAACGTCGCCGAGGATGGTCGCGCCGGTCGTGGTAAAGCCGGAAACGGTCTCAAAGAGCGCGTCGATGAAGAACGGGATCTCGCGGCTCAGGACAAACGGCAGCGCGCCGATGACCGCGAGGACGAGCCAGCACAGCGCGACCGTCACATAGCCCTCACGGGCGTAGAAACGGGTGTTTTTCGGCTTCCTGTGGCACAGGAGCACCGCACCGGCCAGACTGATGGCCGCGGCGATCAGGTACGCCGGAAGCTCCTTTTCACCGTAAATGACGGCGGTCAGCGCCGGACAGAGCAGGAAAATCGACTCAATACCGAGCATCCAGCCGATCAGGTAGCGAACGATGGCAAAATTCATTTACAGTGCCTCCTGCGGCAGGAAAATATCCTGAAGATCGTTCATGCCCTGACGGGTAGAGACGACGATAACGGTGTCGCCCTCGTGGAGCTCATCGCGGCCGCGCGGAATGATGCGGCGGCCCTTGCGGTTGATGCAGCACAGCAGCACATCCGGACGGATGGGCATGTCCTGAAGCGGAACGCCGGTCAGATGGTGCGCCGCAACGCGGAACTCGAGCGCTTCCGCGCCGCCGAGCTGGTGGAGCGTCTCAACGTTCGAGCCCATGGAGTTCTGCATGGCGCGCGTGTACTGGCCGATGAGCTCGGCCGTGGTCTGCTTGGGTCGGATGATCGTGCCGATGGGCAGATGGGAGATGACCTCCTCGAAGTTCACACGGTTGACCTTGGTGAACAGACGTGCCTTGGAGTGGCGTCCGGCGTGCAGGGAGAGCAGGATGTTCTCCTCGTCCATGCCGGTGAGGGACGCGAACGCGCCGCAGGAGGACAGACCCTCCTCGTCAAGCAGCTCGCGGTCGGTGCCGTCGCCGTGGATGACCGTCGCCGCAGGCAGCTTTTCCGACAGGAATTCGCACCGCTCCAGCCGGTTTTCGATGATCTTGACCGAAATGCCGGAGTCGAGCAGGATCTTCGCGAGGAAAAAGGCGATCTTGCCGCCGCCGACGAGCATTGCGGTCTTGACCGGCGCACTCGGCACGCCGACCTGATCGAAGAACAGCTTCTGCTCCTTCGGGGGGATGATGACCGTGATGTCGTCGCCGGTGTGCAGGATAAAGTCGCCCTTGGGGATGTAGGTCGTCTCGCCGCGGCGGACCATGCACAGCAGCACGTTGGTGCGCAGCAGGGGATTGACCTCGCAGACCGCCATGCCGTCGAGACGGGACTCGGCCGGGATGCGTACATCGAGCAGCTCGATGCGGCCGCGCGCGAAGGTGCTGACGCCGATCGCGGACGGGAAACGCATGAGACGGGAAACGACGCGCGCGGTCGAAAGCTCGGGGTTGATTGCCATGGAAATACCGAGCTCGTCGCGGATAAAGCCGAGGTCGGCTACATACTGCGGATCGCGCACGCGCGCGATGGCGTGACAGCCGGAAGCCTTCCGGGCGATCAGACAGGCAAGGAGGTTGATCTCGTCGTGGGTCGTGACCGCGATGACGAGGTCGGTGTCCTGCACGCCTGCCTCGAGCAGCACCTGATAGCTCGTGCCGCTGCCGGCCACAGCCGTGAGGTCAAGGCGGTTGGTCAGCTCCTCCAGACGCCGTTCGGACAGGTCGATGAGCGTCAGATCGTGACCCTCTGCGGAGAGCTGTTCCGCCAGTGCAGAGCCTACCTTGCCGCAGCCTACAATTATGATGCGCATACTGCGCCTCCGATCTTTTATATTGAGCTTCGGACGCTTCTCTGGGACGCCCGTCGCCTGCCGGGCGGATACTTCGCCCATGTTACTATTGGATTATAGCCTTTCGGGGCGAAAAATGCAATATGCAGAGCACAGTTCTGAAAACATTTTACCGAAATGAAGATATTTTTCCCGATTTATCAGGAAAAATACAGAAAAAGGTTCCAAGTAGAGTCCTTTTTCTTTACCGTCTGCTGACGGTGAAGCCTCCGCCGATACAGCGGCTCGCCGCTGGAGGCGACTTTACGCTCAAAGTGAGCGTGCACAATGGCCGCCTTCGGCGGCCGGGGGTGTCGCCGCCCGGCGACGGGGACAAAAGGGGCAGGGACACCAAGGTTTCTTACTCCGAATTTTGAAGCATTTTCGATTTCAGCAATATTATGGATTCTGAAACTTATAGATGCATCTAAAACGCATTTTGCAGTCAATAATTCAAAATCATATTACAAAATATGAAAAACATTGTTTTTCTGGTTCGTGCAGTTTCATACTGCTTTAGAGGCGTGCGAACCGAAAACATTGGTGTAATCATGGTGTCAATCAGCGGCAG
>CAVIRF010000118.1:0-5028 GCA_963645185.1 Coprococcus eutactus
GGGGCGCTTATTCCTCCTCGCCGAGGAGCTCCATCACGTCGACCACCGCATCCCCCCGGGATGCCTCCACATGCACATGCGTGCCGATCGCTTCCTCCGCCGGGATGCTCGCCGCGCACACGCCCAGCGCCTCACCCAACGAGACCGCCTGTCCCTCGCTCACGCGCACCTCGCTCAGACCGCGGTACGTGGTCTTGAGGTCGCCTGCATGTGCGAGCGTGACGCACGTTCCGTACAGGCCGTCCTCAAAAACAGCCTGCACCGTGCCGTCGGTCAGCGCCGCCACGTTCTCCCCTGCCTCGCAGGCGAAATCCGTGCCGCTGTGCACGCGCCAGTCGCCGAGCGTCGGCTGAAACAGCAGCATATCGCCCGAAAACGGCGTCAGCACCGCGCCGGCCGTCGGCCGGGTATACACCGGCGCGGAAACCGTGACGACCGGAGCCGGTTCGGGTGCGGACACAGGCTCCTGCGTCTCAGCAGGCGATTCTTCCTCCTCGGTTTTCGGCACTTCGGCCGTTACGGGAACATCCTGCACGGTCAGGTCAGGAACGTCCTCCGCCGGTGTGATGACGGGCGCGCTCGTATCGGGAACGGCAGTCTCTGCGTTCGACCCGGCGTGCATCCACAGCACCCACGCGCTCGCCGCGATGATCAGTCCGCACACGGTCAGAATGGTGTAAAATCCGCGGTCGGACAGCACGGCGATATGTTTCGATTCATAGTGTTTCATGTTCTTTTCCCTCCTTTTATCCGCAGTATGTCCGCACGGCTTTTCTCTTATACAAACAGCCTGTCGATAAAGTCTATTTTTGTGCAAAATCAGCAGCCGCGCGGCAGCGCGCATGAAATAGAAATCGCGCAGCGATTTCATAAAAACCGGGGACATGCGCCTCGGTTTTTATACTTTAAGAGGGAGAAAGTTTCTGAACAGGAACTTTCGGACGACTTGTGTTCTGCGCAGTCAGAACACAAGTCGTCCGAAAAAACGATAGTTTTTCGACAGTCTTGCAAAATTAGCCCTTGCTAACCAAAAAACTTTTCTTTTTGCGATAAATGTGGTATAATATCTATCAAACGAAAAGCAACTAATGAAGTGGAGCGACAATCATGACTAAAATTGATATTATCTCCGGTTTTCTGGGCGCAGGCAAAACCACGCTCATCAAGCGTCTGCTCGCGGACGCGCTCAAGGGCGAACAGGTCGTTCTGATCGAGAACGAGTTCGGCGAGATCGGCATCGACGGCGGCTTCCTCAAGGACGCAGGCATCGTTGTCAATGAGATGAACGCTGGCTGCATCTGCTGCTCGCTCGTCGGCGACTTCGGCAAGGCGCTGCACGACGTAGTAGACCAGTACCACCCCGACCGCATCCTCATCGAGCCGTCCGGCGTCGGCAAGCTTTCCGACGTTATCGCAGCGGTTCAGAACGCGCACCTCGACGTTCAGCTCAACAGCTTCGTCACCGTCGTTGACGCGCTCAAGGCCAAGATGTACCTCAAGAACTTCGG
This sequence comes from Coprococcus eutactus, assembly GCA_963645185.1. Taxonomy (GTDB): domain Bacteria; phylum Bacillota; class Clostridia; order Oscillospirales; family Butyricicoccaceae; genus Agathobaculum. The sequence continues at coordinate 1,509 of CAVIRF010000118.1, forward strand.
CGAGTTCTTCGAAAATCAGGTTGCGCACGCAGGCGCTATCCTGCTCTCGCGCACCGCAGAGTGCCCGGAGAAGCGTCTCGACGAGACCGTTGCCATGCTGCGCGGCCTGAACGAGCACGCACGCATCGTCACCACTCCGTGGAAGGACCTGACCGGCGAGCAGCTGCTCGCGACCATGGAGGGCAGCCGCGATCTGGTTGCCGAGGTACTCGAGGAGATCGCGCACGAGCCGCATCACGAGCATCATCATCACCACCACGATCACGATGAGCACGACCATGACCACGAGGAGCATGAGCATCATCACGATCATGACCATGACGAGCACGACCACGAGCATCATCATGAGCACGGCGAGGACTGCACCTGCGGCTGCCATGACCACGATCATGAGCACGAGCATCACCACGACCATGAGCATGAGCACCATCATGACCATGACCACGAGCATCATCATGACCATGACCACGAGCATCATCATCACGACCACGACGGCCACTGCTGCTGCGGTCACGATCATGACCACGACGCAGACGAGGTATTCACCTCCTTGGGCAAGGAGACCACGCACAAGTACACCGAGGAAGAGCTCACCGCAGCGCTCACCGCACTCGGCGACGTTACGCTCGGCACCGTTCTGCGCGCAAAGGGCATCGTTCCGGCAGCAGACGGCGGCGAATGGCTGCACTTTGACTACGTTCCGGGCGCACCGGAGATCCGCCGCGGCTCTGCCGACTACACCGGCCGTCTGTGCGTCATCGGCTCCGAGCTGGACGAGGAGCGCATCGCTGCCCTGTTCGGCGTAAACTAAGGGAGGAACCCCCACATGGCTAACAATCCCATTCCGGTATACGTCTTTACCGGTTTTCTGGAAAGCGGCAAGACCAAGTTCATCAAAGAAATTCTTGCCGACCCGAACTTCACCGAAAACGAAGTCACCGCGCTGCTCCTCTGCGAGGAGGGCATCGAGGAATACGACGAAAAGTGGCTCGCCCATTACGGCACCGCTCTCGTCCCGGTCGAGTCCGAGGATCGTCTGACCCCGAACATTCTCAAGCGCATCGAGCAGAAATACAACCCCGACCGCATCATCGTTGAGTACAACGGCATGTGGAAGCTGGAGTCGCTGATGCAGGCGTTCCCGGCACGCTGGGAGCTGTACCAGATCATCACGACGGTCGACGCGACCACGTTCGAGGTCTACTCGAACAACATCGGTCCGCAGATGTTTGAGCACATCACCACCGCCGACATGGTCGTTTTCAACCGCTGTACGGACGCGCTCAAGGAAATGCTCTACAAGAAGAACATCAAGGCGATGAACCCGCGCGCGGCTATCTATCTGGACGATCTGAACGGCAATTCTGAGGACTACTCACGCAACATGCCGCTCCCGTTCGACATCAACGCCGACATCATCGACATCAAGCCGGAGGACTACGGCCTCTGGTATATCGACGCGACCGGCGAGCCGGAGAAGTACGACGGCAAGACCGTCCGCTTCCTCGCGCAGGTCTACCGCGGCAAGGACGTTCCGGCAGGCTCGTTCGTGCCCGGCCGCTTCGGCATGGTCTGCTGCGCGGACGATGTGACCTTCCTCGGCTTCATCTGCCGCTACGACAAGGCCGAAGAGCTCGGTGTCCGCGACTGGGTAACGGTCACGGCATCCGTTACGGTCGAAACGCTGCCGCAGTACCGCGGCGAAGGCCCGGTGCTCCACGCCATCGAGGTCGTTCCGGCCGAAAAGGCAAAGGAAGACATCTTTTACTTCAACTAAAACCGCATAATAAAACCCCTGCACAGCTTTTTCATGGTCTGTGCAGGGGTTTTGTGTTTTAGTGTATAACGTTTTTCTCCATCTGCTCGATGCGGCGGAGCTCCTCCTCCGCCTTGCGCTCGACGGCGGCCTTGAGCCGCTCGAGCTCTTCGAGCTCCTCGTCGATGCGGAATTCATCGCGCTTGCGCATTTCGTCGCTCTGGAGCTGCGCCACGGCTGCCGTTTCTGCATTCTCTGCGGCAGGCGCCGGCGCTTCGGTTTTCTGCTTGTCCTCTTTCTTTTTCTTTTCCAGTTCGCGCCGCTTGTCCAGACGGGAGATATACAGGAACTTTCGAATGACGAACAGCACGCCGACCGACAGCACCGCGAGCAGGTTTTCCTGCGGCGAGGTATGCTCGACGATCATCTGGCGCGCGATCGCAAGCAGCATGACGTCGACCACCGAGTCGATGGTGTAGCTCGTAATCATCTTGAGCAGCTCCGCGCCGATCAGGATAAGGCACGCATCGCTCATGCGGCCCTGTAAATAGTGCGCGTCGCCAAGCAGCTCGCTGATGCTGGTCGTGCTGACCAGACCGATGCCCGAAATGATACAGCCGATCAGAATAAGGCCGCCGACCACCATCTCGATCATGGTCGCACAGAACGACAATCGTTCTCTGAACTGGTTCTTCATCTCTTTTTCTCCTCTTACTACTCTTTCTCTCTTCGGCGTTTTTTGACAAAATCTTAACAATTCGCCTATTGACATTATAGCACAGGCTTTCGGACAATAGCAACAGCATTCGACATTTTTCATAGAATAGCCAAAAACGCTGACGTATTTTTGACACAAAAAGGACGCAGACAATAAGTCTGCGTCCTTTCGGTCTTTACTATTCCTCTGTCGGTTCTTCCGTCTGCTCGACCAGCGTATAGTTTCCGGTCTCGCCGCTGCCGATGACGGTCAGCACATCTTCGTGCAGCAGGAATCGGACTTCGCCGTCCTCGGAGGCGGCGCTGTCGCGGTCAGCCGAGGCCGTACCCGTCGTGCCGTCGGAGAACGTGAAGGTAAACGTACCCTCGCCGGTCTGCTCGAGCGTGACCGTCGCGCCCGAGGCGGCGGCATAGCAGCCCGACCAGTCGGTACCCTCGTTTTCGGGTTCGGCAAGAAGGTCGTCGTAATCCCCCAGAACGCCTTCGCCGGGATAGCTGTACCGGTCGCCGGTCACGCGGTCCACGGCCACCTGTCCGACCGCGCCGCCGTCCGCGCGACGGCTGACGTCGAACACGGCGAACTCGTGCGTTTCGCCCTCGATCTCGCATTCCAGCTTTTCGCTCGACGGCGCGACCGCGTAGCTCTCGCTGTCGAACTTCTCGCCTGCGAGCTTCTGCGACTCATACACGCTGAGCAGCTGCGGCTTTTTCTCCGCCTCCTGTATCAGTCCTGCCTGCTCGGCGCGTTCGAGCGCCTGCGTCTGCGGATTGACGGTCGCGGTCGTTTCCCCGGCGCAGCCGGTGAGGCATGCCGCAAGCACTGCGGCGGCAACAGGCCATCGTTTCATGGACTGCGGTCTCCCCTCTCTCAAAATGTGCCGAAAGACCGGAAAAACGGCTGCGCTGACGCAGCCGTTTCCGCTTTCAGGCGTTGATACACCTATCATACAGTATTTTACTGATTTTTGCAACTACGAGTTGGCGGTTTTATTCGGCAGAAACCGGGGTCTCCTCCGTGTTCTCGTCCTTTTTGCCCTTGCCGCCCTT
>CAVIRF010000119.1:0-4991 GCA_963645185.1 Coprococcus eutactus
TATAATAAAAGTAGAACAGATTCACTGAAATCAAAAAGGGGGAGAAAACATGAAAGTATGTCCGAAATGCGGTTCTCAGATGAACGATACCGACCCATTCTGCAAGACCTGCGGCATGAGCTTCGGCGGAGGTGCGTCGCGTGGAAATCCGCAGCAGCCGAATGAAGGACAGCAGAACAACTGGCAGCAGCCGACGTATCACTTCGACCCGTATGACCATACGGCGGAATTTGACACAAAGGATATTTCCGATAACAAGGTCATCGCCATGCTGTGCTATCTGCTCGGAACGGTAGGTGTCATCATCGCTCTGCTCGGCAGCCAGAGCTCGCCGTATGCAGGTTTTCATGTCCGTCAGGCACTCAAGTTTACGGTCGTTGACATTTTGCTCGGCATCATCGGTGCGGTGTTCTTCTGGACCTTTGTTATTCCGGTCGCCTGCGGCATCTGCTATGCTATTCTGTTCGTTGTCCGCATCATCTGCTTTTTCTCGATCTGCAAGGGCAATGCAAAGGAGCCGCCGATCATCCGTTCGCTCGGATTCCTGCGATAAGATAAAAACTTTACAGAACGCAAAGCGCCCGGCTATCTGGCCGGGCGCTTTTTTCTGAAAAAGAAAAGACTGCATAAAGCAGTCTTTCCGAAATTTTTACTTGCCGAAATAGCTGAAGTGCATGTAGTCGCGCTTGCTGTGCCAAGCGTTGCCGCCCCATGCGAAGCCGTACTTGGTGAAGGCGTTGTAAACGTCGCCGCCCTCGGGGATGGAGAACGGGTCGGTGTACGGCGTCCAGTGCGTGCCGCAGGTCGGGGTGAGCGAGCCGTCGGCGTTGATGGTCGCCTCCATGTTCTCGTTCGGGTTGATGTCGACCGCGGTGCCCTGCGAATGCTCGCCGGTACGCCACGAATAGCAGCCGACGTCGTTGATCGGGAACTTCTCGCTGCCGTTGTAAATCTCCTCGAAGATCGCCTTGTAGATCGCGGCGAGCGAAGCGTTGACCTGTAAGTAAGCGGTGCCGGTGGTCTTGGTGCCGTCCGACTGGAGACGCCATACCGGAACTGCGATCTCGACCATGTGCGCCTCGGCCTCCTCAGCGGAGGTGTACTTCGAGCCGCCCGGACCGTAGACGAACGTCATCTTGTCGTCCGGAATGATCGTGCTCGGGGTGTTCCAGAGGTTGTTCGGTGCGCTGACCGTATTATTGGTCGGCGTGGTGATAACGACCTCGGACTTGTTCGGCGAGAGCTTTTCAAACTCGCTGCAAAAACGGTTTGCCATGATAACGGCCTGTTCGCGCGTCGCCGTGCCGGACGGAGCCAGCTGTGCGCTGCCTGAGCCGTCCGAAATGCCGTTTACGATGGTGTAGTCCACCATGCGGACAACCGGATCGACCGCGTAGGATTTGATCTCGCTGACGTCGTCATAGTCCTCGACGCAGGCGTCGCCTGTGATCTCCGGCGCGTCGATGCCGGCCTTGTCGAGAATGTTGTTGAGAATGACGCACAGATCCTGACGCTCGATGCTTGCGTTCGGGTCAAAATAGCCGTTGGTGCGACCATTGACCAGACCGAGGGAATAGGCTGCGTTTACGTTGGCGTCGTCCGTGTCGCGGAAGAACTTCTGACCCGAGGCATAGATGGCCTTGCCGGTCAGCTGCTTGTAGGCCTTGACGGCGATCGCACAGAACTCGGCGCGCGTGATCTCTTCACGGGCGGAGCTGTCCGCAAGCGAGGTCGGCATAAGACCTGCCTGCTGTGCCGCAGCGATATCCTCCTCTGCCCAGCTCGAAACGTCGGAGAGCGCACCGGCCTGCGGCACGACCATAGTCGCCGCGAGAGCCAGAACGCCTGCGCGGCGAACAAAGTGGTTTGGCATAGGGAAGACCTCCTGAAAATATCCTGTGTTATATATGTATAAGTTTAATCGGTTTTTGTGTCGAATTTGTGAAAAACATAGATTTATTCACAGTTTCCACAAGCTTATCCACACATCCTGTGGATAAGTTCGGTGCGTGGACGCCCACGCCGGAGGGACGCACCGTTTTCTGCGCAGGACAAAAAGACATGCCTACATATACATAACAATATTATATCATCAAACAGGAGACATTTCAACAACAAAAAGCCGGGAAGTGTCTATTTTATCGAATTTACAGACCGTTTTCATCAAGCCACGTGTTCAGAAATGCGGCGGCGAGGCTGTTCGGGCGGATGCTTTCGCGCGCCTCCGCCGGGGAGAACCACCGGAAGCGGTCGACCTCGCGGTTTACATGAATGCGCTCCGCGTCGGGAACGAAGGCGGTGAAGTTGCACATGAGTGTGTTGGACGGCTCGAAAAACCGTGTGCGGTTGAAATGGATGCGGTCGGTGTGCAGGCCGGTCTCCTCGAGGATTTCGCGCCGGACGGCATCCTCGGCGCTCTCGCCGCGGTTGATGTATCCGGCGACGAGGATATAGCTCGGCCTGCCGTACTGCTGGATAAGCAGGATACGGCCGGTTTTCTCGTCCACGACGATCATGCTGACCGCTGTGTTGTACATGGGAAAGCGGTATTCGCCGCAGACGGGGCAGAAGGGCACGATGCCCTCGCCCTCAAGCGGCTTTTCGATGAGTGCTGCGCCGCATTCCCAGCAGTGTTTCTGTATCAAGTTAAACGTCCTTTCGGGGGAGAATGGCCGGTTATTTCGACCGGCGGAGCCACTTGAAGAGCAGACAGATGATGCATACCGCGAGTGCGGTATTCAAAACCGTCACAAAAGTGCCGTAGAGGTCAAACGCAAAAAAGCTGTTCATGAAAGTGCTCCTTTATACATTATTATAATATTACTCGAAATTCGCCATGCGGTCGAGGGTACGGTACTGGATGGCCTCGGCGATATGCTCGGCGCCGATGGTGTCGCTTTCGGCGAGGTCCGCGATCGTGCGCGCGACGCGCAGGATGCGGTCATGGGCGCGTGCGGTCAAGCCGAGCCGCTCGAACGCGCGGCGGAAAACGGCGGACGCCTCGTCGGTCAGCGGACAGAACTCCGCGAGAAGCGAGGGCGGAATGGCGGCGTTGCACACATCCTCGCCCTGACGGTCATACTGCCGCTGCCGGGCGGCGAGCACACGGGCGCGGATGGTCTCCGAGCTTTCCTCCTGTGCGCGGCTGCGCGCGGCGAGCGCTTCGTACTCGACCGGCTGCACGGTGATCTGGAGGTCGATGCGGTCGAGCAGCGGTCCGGACAGACGGCGCAGATACTGCTGAACGCGCTCCTTCGAGCAGGTGCAGCGGTTTGTGCCGTACCAGCCGCACGGACAGGGGTTCATGGCGGCGATGAGCTGAAAATCGGCAGGATAAGTGACCTGACCGGCCGCCCGGGCGATGGTCAGCTTTCCGTCCTCCATCGGCTGGCGCAGCACTTCGAGCGCGTCGCGCCGGAATTCGGGCAGCTCGTCCAGAAACAGCACGCCGCGGTGCGCGAGCGTGATCTCGCCGGGCAGGGGGAGCCGCCCGGGCGAGCCCGAGCCTCCGGCGAGCGCCGCCGCCGAGGAGGAATGATGCGGCGCGCGGAACGGCCGCTCGGCGCGTTCCACTGCCTCCTGCGCGCGGCCGACCGCCGACCAGACGCGGATGACATCCAGCCGTTCGTCATGCGAGAGCGGCGGCAGGATGGAAGAAAACCGCTTGGCCATCATGCTCTTGCCCGAGCCGGGGGAACCGGAAAGCAGAACGTTGTGCCCACCGGCGGCCGCGACCTCAAGCGCGCGCTTGACGAGGTGCTGCCCGAGCACATGCGCATAGTCGAGGTCGTGCTCTGCCGGTTTGGGTTCCGGCGGCGGAGGGCAGGGGACAAGCTGCTTGCGTCCGCTGAGGTGGTTGATGAGCTCGCTGAGCGTGCGCACGGGATAAACGGTCAGGCTGTCGGCATAGGAGGCCTCCTGCGCGTTGGCCGCCGGGACGTAGACCGCACGGAAGTTCGCGCTGCGCGCCGCGAGAGCCATGGAGAGCGCGCCGCGCACCGGACGCAGCTCGCCGGAGAGCGAAAGCTCGCCGAAGAACAGCGCGTCCGGCGGCAGGGCGTTGATCTCGCCTGCGGCGGCGAGGATAGAAAGAAGGATGGGCAGGTCGAAGGCGGTCCCGGCCTTTCTCGTATCCGCCGGAGCGAGGTTGACCGTCAGGCGCGACACGGGCCAGTCGAACGAGCAGGATTTCGCGGCGGCGCGCACGCGCTCCCCGGCCTCGCTGACCGCGCCGGTCGGTAGTCCTACCACATCGAGCCGCGGCAGTCCGCCCGAGAGCAGACACTCTACCGTGACGATATATCCGTTAATGCCGTCGAGACCGGCGGAGAATACGCGAGAGACCATGCTTGTTCCATCCTTTCCGAAAGAACCTGTCCTTCTGTCGTGGAGCAAAACCACTGTATAGAATAAATATACCATATTACTCCCCCTTTCACAACACAAAAACTGTAGGTTTGCACAGGAAAAGAGGGCGAAAAACCGGATTTTGTTTCACAAAGCAAAACAGCTTATCAAAAAATGAAAAAACGAAGGAAAAAAACCGCTTTTGCTGTTTACAATCGTTTGCATCGGTGATACAATAAATTTCAGAAAAAAAGTCTTGTTATCGTGTAAAATACACTAAAAAGGGACTTTTTCAAATCCGACGCTATAATTTAATAGGAGGATATATCACATGGCAAGAAAGATGAAGTCCATGGATGGTAACACTGCTGCGGCACACGTGTCGTATGCGTTTACCGAGGTTGCGGGCATCTATCCGATCACCCCGTCCAGCCCTATGGCAGACAGCGTTGACCAGTGGGCAGCCGCAGGTCAGAAGAACATTTTCGGTACTACCGTAAAGGTTATCGAAATGCAGTCCGAGGCAGGTGCGGCAGGTACAGTACACGGCTCTCTGGCAGCAGGCGCTCTCACCACCACCTACACCGCATCTCAGGGTCTTCTGCTGATGATCCCGAACATGTACAAGATCGCAGGCGAGCTGC
>CAVIRF010000120.1:0-4976 GCA_963645185.1 Coprococcus eutactus
GATTAACTAATTTCTACCGTGCAGGTGTCCAACTTGCACTTGCAATTTGCGAATTGTTCTTTTCATACTCTTTTCCCTCCGAAATTTCTTGTGTGCGAACGGATTTTGTTCTCCGTTTCTGTATTTTTATCTTACCGCAGATCCAGTTGTTAAGAAAGTGTAAATTTCTGCGCAACCACTGCCAATTTTCCGTCTATATTAAAAAACCGTCCGTTAATTTTGTGCAAAAATAACAGCGGCGACCTGTGTTTTCCTCTGTCGCCGCTGTCTTGTTCCTTATTTTCCCTCGTCTGCCGCCTGATTTCGATAGGTGGAGGGCGTGACGCCCGTCACGCGCTTGAACACGCGGAGGAAGTAATTCGACTCCGTGTAGCCGACCGAGTGGCCGATGTCGCTGACGCTCATATCCGTCGAGCGCAGCAGGCCCTTCGCCTTGTCGATGCGGTAGGCCGTGAAGTATTCGAGGAAGGTATGTCCCGTGAGCACCTTCACCTGCCGCGAAAAATAGAACGTGCTCATGCCCATGCTCTCCGCCGCGTCGTCGAGCGTGACATCCTCGGTGTAATGCTGCGCGATCCACACGCGCAGCGAGGTCTCGAACGGAGAAGCATCCTTTTCCGGCTCGTGCTCGACATGGAAGAATTTCCGGAGCGTATCGTGCAGCGTGGTCTCGGACACCGGCTTGAGCAGGTATTCCCTGCCGCCCGTGCGCAGCGCGCCCACCGCGTAATCAAAGCGGTCATACGCCGTCAGGAACACAATATGCGTGTCCGGCAGCTGCTCGTGAATGACCGCCGCCGCTTCCAGACCGGTCTTGCGCGGCATCTCGATATCCATAAAGATCAGGTCCGGCCGCATTTTGAGCGCCATCTGCACCGCGTCGTTGCCGTCGGTCGCGGTCTCGATCAGCGCTTCGTCCCCCATGATGCCGCGCAGACGGGAAACGGTCGCCGTGCGGCTCTTCTCCTCGTCCTCTGCTACCAGAAGCTTTATCATGCCTGTTTCTCTCCTTTTATGATGATTTTTGCGCAGGTTCCCCAGCCGATGCGGCTGAAAATATGGAATTCACCGCCGTTGAGCTCCATGCGCTCCGCGATGTTCGCCATGCCGACCGAGCGGCGCTTTCCGTTTCCGGTGCGCGGATGGCGCGTGTCAAAGCCGCAGCCGTTGTCCGTGACGGTGATGACGACGTCCGCGCCCGCTCGTCGCGCCCAGACACGAATTTCGCCGTCCGAGATGCACTCCTTCAGTCCGTGCAGCATGGAGTTCTCCACGAGCGGCTGGAGGATGAACTTCGGGACTATAACGCGCTCCAGCCCCGGCTCGATGCGGATCTCGGTGTGGATGCGGCCGCTGTACCGCGTCTCCTGCAATTCGATGTAGTCCTGCAAAAGCTCGACCTCGCGCCCGAGCGAGACCATCTTTTCGTCGCTCTCGAGCGAGTAGCGGAAGAAGTTCGACAGGCGGATGATCAAATCCTCGGACAGCGGTGCGCCCTCCTCGCGCGACAGCGCCGCGATGGTGCTGAGCGTGTTGAACAGGAAATGCGGATTGATCTGGCTTTGCAGATGCGCAAAGCGGCCCTCCTGAAGCGCGCGCTGCATCTGCACGGCCTCCGCTTCCTTTTTGCGCAGATTTTTCTCCATTTCGGACTGCTTTTCGAGCGCATGGATGGTGCTGCGTATCTCCTGCTGCATCAGATTGAACGAACGGGCGGTACGGCCGAGCTCGTCCTGACCGCGTATCTCGAGCGGCGGCGCGTCGTACTGGCCGACGCTGATGCGGTCCGCGGCGTGGCCGAGCTCCGTGACCGGCCGCAGCACGCTGCGGACAAAGATCATCAGCACGACGCAGACCAGCAGGGTGATGATGACGAGAAAGGTGATCAGCTGCCGGGTGCGGTGCTCGTTGGCCGCGGAGATCTGCTGCCACTGCTGACCTCCCTGCTCCATCCGGGTATGCAGCAGATCGCGCGTGTAGCCGTCGATGTAGGCCGACTGCGTTTTCATGGAAAGATACTGCCGCATTTTCTCCTGATCGCTGTCCATCGCGAACAGCTCGTTCTGCGACTTGCGGTAATATATCATCGCGTTGCTGATCGCCTGCTTGAGCACGAACTGCTCGTGTCCGTCCGCGCGGAGGTTGGGCACCAGCTCGCGCAGACACATATCCGTCCGGGTGCGCGAGGCGATGTAGTCTTTCAGCGCGTTCTCCGACAGGCTCGGCCGGATATAGGTCTCGAGCGCGACGTTTTCCGCCGAAAACGCATCCATAAAGCCGGTGATGTCCATATATTCGTTCATGATGACGTCAGATTCTGCGCTGAAGCCGCGCAGCTGCTGCGTGGCGAGGATGACCAGCGTCCACAACGACACCAGCATAATTCCCATCAGTAAAATGCTCTTGACCCAGATGGATACGTCCGTCCATCGTCTGAGCAGATGCCGAAAGCGTTTCATTCTCTTTCTTCCCTTCTCCGCTGCAATGTTTTTATAGTATAGCGCAAATATGAGAGATGCGCCACAGAAAAAGTCGAAAACGCGCATTGACATTATCGCCCGGGCAGCGTATGATGTGGCTATATCCCGGCGCTCTGCGCCAGAAAGAGGCGCTTTTCCATGACACTCCAGCAGCTTACCTACCTTGTCACCGTGGCCGAATGCGGCAACATCACCGACGCGGCCGAACGGCTTTTTATCTCGCAGCCGAGCCTGAGCGCCGCCATCCACAATCTGGAGAAGGAAATGGGCGTGACCGCCTTCGTGCGCTCGAACAAGGGCGTGACCGTCACGCGCGAGGGCGAGGAGCTGCTTTCGTTCGCGCGGATGCTGCTCGAGCAGGCGGATATCATGCAGGAGCACTTCGGCGCTGGCCCACGGCGCGTTCCCCGGTTCTGCGTGTCGTGCCAGCACTACTCGTTCGCGGTGAACGCCTTTGTCGATGTGGTGCAGCAGTACGACGCCGACCAGTACAGCTTTATCCTGCGCGAAACGCAGACCGGCGAGATCATCGACGATGTTTCCTCCGGCAAGAGTGAGCTCGGCCTGCTGTATCTGAGCGAGAGCAACGAGAGCGTGCTCTCCAAGCTGCTGCGCAAGAACGAGCTCGTGTTCGAGGAGCTGTTCACCGCCGCGCCGCATGTCTTTATCAACAAGGATCATCCCCTCGCCGGAAAGGCGCGCATCACGCTCGACGAATTAAAGCCCTATCCCTACCTCGTGTTCGAGCAGGGCGAGCGCAATTCGTTCTATTTTTCCGAGGAGCTGCTGAGCCGTCTCGATATGCCGAAAACCATTCAGGTGCGCGACCGCGCCACGCTGTTCAGTCTTGTCATCGGTCTGGACGGCTTCACGGTCAGCTCGGGCATCATCGACCGAAAACTTAACAGCCCGAGCATCATCGCGCGGCCACTCGACATGGAGGGCAGCATGCGCATCGGCCTCATCCGCAAGAAAAACGTGGTGTTCAGCCGCTACGCAGCCTCCTATGTTGAGGCACTGAAAAAGCACCTGTCCATAGACTGAACCTATGGATAAGTGCGAGTGAGATATATTTTTCAAGCAGCAAAATCCGTGGTAGACTGGTAACATCAAAAGAACTTTACCGGAGGATACCTACCATGAGCAATCTGAAAACCCCGTTTCGATATGATTTTGTCGGCAGCTTCCTGCGTCCGCAGGCTGTAAAGGATGCCAAGGCCGCTTTCGAAAACGGCTCCATCACCGAGGCCGAACTCGACAAGGTGCTGAACGAAGAGATCACCAAGGTCGTCGCCAAGCAGAAGGCGCTCGGCTTCCACGCCATCACGGACGGCGAGTTCCGCCGCACCTACTGGCACCTCGACTTCATGTGGGGCTTTGAGGGCGTCACCCACCAGAAGGGCGGCGGCGTACAGTTCAACGCCGAGCTGGCCGCGCTCGACGATACCTGGCTCGTCGGCAAGGTGAAGGCAAAGCCGCACCCGTTTGTTGAGTATTTCAAGTTCCTGAAGCAGTTCGAGGACGAAAACACGGTCGCAAAGTACACCATCCCGGCGCCGGCGCAGATGTTCCAGCAGATGATCATCCCGGCGAACATTCAGTCCACGCGCAAGTTCTACCCGACGAACGAAGAGCTCATCCACGACATCGGCGTGGCTTATCAGGAGGTCATCCGCCAGTTCTACGACGCTGGCTGCCGCAACCTCCAGCTTGACGACTGCACCTGGGGCGCGATCGTCGGCGACGCGGCAAAGCAGCGCTACAAGGCGCTCGGCATCGATCTCGAGGACGTAAAGAAGCAGCTGCTCGCGGTCAACAACCTCGCGCTGGAGGGTCGTCCGGCTGATATGGTCATCACCTCGCACATCTGCCGCGGCAACTACCATTCCACCTTCTTCGCAAGCGGCGCTTACGACTCGGTAGCGGATTACGTTTTCGCGCAGGAGAACGTTGACGCGCTGTTCCTTGAGTATGATGATGAGCGTTCCGGCGGCTTCGCACCGCTCGCCAAGATCTCCCCGGACAAGAAGGTAGTCCTCGGCCTTATCACCACCAAGTCTCCGGTCCTCGAGGACAAGGATGCTGTCATCGCGCGCATTCACAAGGCGGCGAAATACGTTCCGCTCGACCGTCTGTGCCTGAGCCCGCAGTGCGGCTTCGCTTCCTGCGAGATCGGCAACAAGCTGACCGAGGAGGAGCAGTGGGCCAAGCTCGCGCTCGTCAAGGAGATCGCAGAAGAGGTCTGGGGATAACTGTCGCGAAACTACAGTTTCGCCAACAAGAACAGCCGCAGGCGTGAGCCTGCGGCTGCTTTCAATCTATCCGCTGACGCGCGGCAGCGCGTATAAAATAGAATTTGCATTGCAAATTCCAGCCCGTAGGCCTCTAACCTTGAAAATATTCAATGAGAGCAAATCCGGGGGCGTGTACCTCGGATTTTTGACTTCTGGAGGGAGAAAGTTTCCGCATGGGAACTTTCGGACGACTCGTGTTCTG
>CAVIRF010000121.1:0-4859 GCA_963645185.1 Coprococcus eutactus
AGTGGTGGACGATACCCATACCGTCGGTCTCGTAGTACTGGACTTTGTGTTCACAAGGTTTCATAAAAAACACCTCAATTCTTTGAATTGCTTTTATACCGTCAGCAGACGGTGAAGCCTTCCGCCGATACAGCGGCGCAGCCGGTGGAGGCGAGAATGGCTGCCGATGGGCAGGCCGGGCATTGCCGCCGCCCGGCGGCAGGGGCAAGAGGGGGTCAAGACACCCTCCGGGTTTCTTATCCCCCTCTTGACACCCCCACATCTTCCCTCGGACGCGACGCCCTTCGGTTGCGCGTCTAAAAGCGAGGGGCCCACAGATGCGTTTGCTGCTCCAAGGTTTCATCCTTGATGGAAGCAAAGCCGGTGCAGGTAAATTCAGGGCGATACAGCGTCCCATAAGCGAAACGACGCCCGGAACCGAGCCCCCGTTTCTCCCGTTTAGCCGCGAATGCTTTGCTGAGCGGCTTAAAAGGAAGGTAAGGGGAGTCAAGAGGGGACAGGAAACCATACTTGGTGTCCTGTCCCCTTTTGCCCCTGTCGGTGGGCACCGACACCCCCGGCCGCCGAAGGCGGCCGTTTCTCCGCGCCCCGGAATGGGGCCAATCTCGCCTCCAGCGGCGCACCGCTGTATCGGCGGAAGATCTGCCGTCTGCTGACGGTAAAGAAAGAAGGGCGCTCATCGCCTGCGGCGGCAGGCCGCCGGAACGGCGGAACCGCTCACCCTCTGCTGAGGGGAAAGAAGGGGCCTCTGCCGTGGGAACAGCAAAAGGGGGCGCCCTCTTTCGAGAGCGCCCGACAGGTAAATCGCTGATTTACTTGAAATACTTTACGCCGTTTGCAAACAGCGGCTGATACTTTTCGCCGTAGATATTCTTGCCGACAAACGGGCTGTAACGCTCGGTATGACCCATCTTGCCGAGGACACGGCCGTCCGGAGAGGTGATACCCTCGATCGCGCACATCGAACCGTTCGGGTTCCACGCGATGTCCATGGACGGCTCGCCGGCAAGGTCGGTGTACTGGAACGCAACCTGACCGTTCTTGATGAGGTCGTCAATGACGTTCTGCGGCGCTACGAAGCGGCCCTCGCCGTGCGAGAACGCGATGGAGTGCAGGTCGCCGACATTGCAGGAGGACAGCCACGGAGACTTAACGGACGCAACGCGGGTGGTCGCGTAGCGGCTCTGGTGGCGGCCGATGAGGTTGAAGGTCAGCGTCGGGTCGTCGCCGGTCATCTCGTCACGGATTTCGCCGTAGGGAACCAGACCCAGCTTGATCAGCGCCTGGAAGCCGTTGCAGATGCCGAGCATCAGGCCGTCACGCTTGTTCAGCAGCTCATGGATGCTGTCCTTGATGCCTGCGTCGCGCAGGAAGGACGCGATGAACTTGCCCGAGCCGTCCGGCTCGTCGCCGCCGGAGAAGCCGCCCGGCAGGATGACCATCTGAGCCTTGCGGATGGAGTTCTCGAGCTGCTCTGCGCTCTCGCGGAGCGCGTCTGCGGAGAAGTTGCGGACAACGACGATCTCAGCCGCGCCGCCTGTGTTCTCGACCGCACGCGCGGTGTCGTACTCGCAGTTGGTGCCCGGGAATACCGGGATGACAGCCAGCGGCTTTGCGCTCTTGACCGCCGGAGCGGAAGCATTGCGCTCGGTGAAGGAGACCTTGGTCAGGTGCTCGTCGGAAGCGTCAGCCTTGGTCGGGAATACGCTCTCGAGCTTGCCCTCGAAGGCGGCGGTGAGCTCGTCGATGGTGATCTTCTCGCCTGCGATGGTGATGGCTTCGTCTGCGGTGGTCTGGCCGACATACCACTGTGCCGGCAGCTCGCAGGAAGCCTCGACAAGGATGCCGCCGAAGTTCTTCATGTAGAGCGCGTCGGTCGGGAAGCCCTCGTCGACCGCGAAGCCGATCTTGTTGCCGAGGGACATCTTCGCGATGCCCTCCGCGATGCCGCCGGTGGTCAGCGACCATGCGGAAACGGCCTTGCCGGAGGCGATGAGGTTTGCGACCTCGTTCCAGATGTGCTTCATGGTGACGTAATCCGGCGTGCCGTCCATGTTGTACGGTGCGTCGAAGAAGTAGACCGGGTGGCCGGCTTCCTTGAACTCAGGAGAGATCAGACGGGAAGCGTCCTGCGGCGCGATGGCGAAGGAAACGAGCGTGGGCGGTACGTCCATGTCGTCGAACGAGCCGGACATGGAGTCCTTGCCGCCGATGGCCGCGAGGCACAGGTTCTCCTGCGCGGTGTACGCGCCGAGCAGAGCGGACAGCGGCTTGCCGAAGCGCTTCGGGTCCTTGCCCAGACGCTCGAAGTATTCCTGGAAGGTGAGGTATGCGGTCTCGAAATCGCAGCCAGTGGCGACGAGCTTGGAGACCGACTCGATAACGGCGGCGGAAGCGCCGAGGTACGGGTTCTGCTCGGTGAAGTACGGGTCAAAGCCGAAGGCCATGACGGACGCGGTCTCGCACTGGCCGTTCAGCGCCGGCATGGTAGCGGCCATGACCTGCGTCGGGGTCAGCTGATACTTGCCGCCGAAGGGCATGAATACCGAGCTTGCACCGATGGAGCCGTCGAAGCGCTCGACCAGACCGCGCTCAAGGCAGATGCCGAGGGTGGAGGCGAGGTTCAGCAGCTTTTCCTTTTCCGAATTGCCTTCCGACGCGCAGGAGATGGACGGGGTCGGGAGTGCGCCGACCTCGGCGTCAACGTGCTTGGAGCAGCCGTTGGTGTTGAGGAAGTCACGGGAAACGTCAACGATCATGTTGCCGTTCCAGGTCATGCACAGGCGGTTCTTGTCGGTGACGGTCGCAACGACGACAGCCTCGATGTTCTCCTTGGCAGCGGCAGCGATGAAGGCGTCGGCGTCCTTTGCGCGGACAACGACAGCCATGCGCTCCTGCGACTCGGAGATCGCCAGCTCGGTGCCGTCCAGACCGTCGTACTTCTTCGGCACGGCGTTCAGGTCGATGTCAAGGCCGTCGGCCAGCTCGCCGATGGCGACGGAAACGCCGCCCGCGCCGAAGTCGTTGCAGCGGCGGATCATGCGCGTTACATTGCCGTCGCGGAACAGGCGCTGGATCTTGCGCTCCTCGGGCGGATTGCCCTTCTGCACCTCAGCGCCGCAGGTCTCGAGCGACTCCTCGGTGTGCTTCTTGGAGGAGCCGGTAGCGCCGCCGCAGCCGTCGCGGCCGGTCTTGCCGCCGAGCAGGATGACGATGTCGCCCGGCTCGGGGACCTCGCGGATGACGTTTTCGATCGGAGCCGCGCCGACGACAGCGCCGATCTCCATGCGCTTTGCAACGTAGCCCGGGTGGTAGATTTCATGCACAAGGCCGGTGGCAAGGCCGATCTGGTTGCCGTAGGAGGAATAGCCTGCGGCAGCGGTCTGGCACAGCTTGCGCTGCGGCAGCTTGTGTTCGAGCGTTTCGGAGAGGGGAACGGTCGGGTCGCCTGCGCCGGTCACGCGCATCGCCTGATAGACGTAGGAGCGGCCGGACAGCGGATCGCGGATCGCGCCGCCGAGGCAGGTCGCAGCGCCGCCGAACGGTTCGATCTCGGTCGGGTGGTTGTGGGTCTCGTTCTTGAACATGAGCAGCCAGTCCTCGTAGTGGCCGTTCACGAGAGCCTTTACCTTGATGGAGCAGGCGTTGATCTCCTCGGATTCATCGATATTCTTGAGGTAGCCGCGCTTTTTGAGCACCTTGGCCGCGATGGTACCCATGTCCATCAGCGTTACCGGGCGCTTTGCAGCCTTCTCCTCGCCGTAGACCTCGACGCGCGCGGCCATGTAGCGGTCGAAGGCGTCCTGGACCATCTGGTCCTCGAACTTTACGTCGTCGATCTGGGTGAGGAAGGTGGTGTGGCGGCAGTGGTCGGACCAGTAGGTGTCGACCATGCGGACCTCGGTGATGGTCGGGTCGCGCTTTTCGGTGTCGCGGAAGTAGGTCTGGAGGAACTTGAGGTCGTCGAGATCCATCGCCAGACCCATGTGGTGCAGCATGTCGGAGAGGGCAGCCTCATCCATGTGCGTGAAGCCGACAACGCTTGCCACGCTCGTCGGGATGGCGTACTCTACCTTAAGGGTCGAGGGCTTTTCCATGGAGGCCTCACGAGTGTCGACCGGGTTGATGAGGTAGCCGCGGATCTTGTCCATGTCAGCGCTTGTCAGCTCGCCTTCGAGGACATAGATCTTCGCTGCTGCGACGGTCGGGCGTTCGCCGCCGGTGAGCAGCTGGATGCACTGGGCGCAGGAGTCCGCGCGCTGGTCGAACTGACCGGGCAGCGGCTCTACCGCGAGGACAGTATGCGCGCCTGCCGGACGGGGGAAGTCCTCGTCGTAGCACACATCAGCCATCGGCTCGGAGAAAACGATGCCCTTGGCCTTTTCATAGGTCTCCTCGCTCAGACCCTCGGCGTCGTAGCGGCACAGATACCGTACGTGCGTGAGGTTCTTGATCTCGAGGAGGTCGTGCAGACTGGAAAACAGGCTGCGCGCTTCGACATCGAAGCCGGGTTTCTTTTCGGAATAACAACGATTAACGCTCATTTTATCGTGTCCTCTCCTTTATGTTGCAAGATAATTTTATTCTACCTGTTTTGCCGGAATAAATCAATCGCCAAGGGGTACAAAAACTGAGGATATTCGACTGTTTATTTATACCTCGTAAGAAAAAGGAAAAATCGAGACTGTCGCGAAACTACAGTTTCGCCGACAAGCTGTGTTCTGACTTCGCAGAACACGAGTCGTCCGAAAGTTCCCATGCGGAAACTTTCTCCCTCTTAAAGTATAAAAACCGAGGCGCATGTCCCCGGTTTTTATGAAATCGCTGCGCGATTTCTATTTCATGCGCGCTGCCGCGCG
>CAVIRF010000122.1:0-4710 GCA_963645185.1 Coprococcus eutactus
TTCTGGCTGACACCTGGAACCAGACCAAGGACTGCCGCTACATCGTAAATCCGCCCTGGCTCAACCAGCGCGGCCGTGCAGACTACACCATCCATCAGCACACCGCTATGGGCGAGGGTGAGGTCGACTTCGACGGCATCTTCGAGACCCTGCGCGACATGGACTTCGCTAACAAGCAGCTGAAGCCGGACGCACCGAAGGTCGGCGGCGACAACATCATCTGCGTATCCTACTTCGGCTTCCCGGAGAAGATGGATCAGCAGGCTCCTGAGGCTCTCGACCGCATCAAGCGCGAGCTGCTGTAAGAGCACGTCTTTCAAAATCTCTCTCTTTTCAATTTCAAATATCTCAAAACGCAAAGGCGCTCCCGTCTACTCAGATGGGAGCGCTTTTTGCATACAAAAAGAAACGCAGACAAAAGTCTGCGTTTCAGCTTATCCTTGATTTCCTCCATAGCCTGTGGAGAACTTTTTGCTTGGGTTATTCGGCGCTGTTCTGGGGTGCAGGAGCGTTTTCGCCGTTCTGCGGACGGCGGTGTCTGCGGCCGCCGCGCGAGCGGCGGCGAGGTGCACCCTCGCGCGGTTCTGCTGCGGCATTTTCGCCGTTTTCAGCAGGATTTGCATTCTTTTCGATGCGCTCCGGCTTCTCGGGGCGCGGCTGACGCTCGCCTCTTGCCGGGCGTTCCGGCTTTTCGGGACGCGGCTGGCGTTCGCCTCTCGGCGGACGGTCTGGACGCTCGCCCTTGGGCTGGCGGTCGCCTCTTGCCGGACGCTCCGCTCTCTGCGGCTTTGCCGGGCGCTCGGGCGGCAGGGTTTCGCCGTTTTCCTCGCGCTGACGGCGCTCTTCGGCCATCGCAGCGGCGTTCTGGCGGTTGCGGCACGCCCCCTTGACCACTGTGCAGTCCTCACAGCGGAACTCGGTCAGCGAGTGCTCGGGGCTGTCATCGAGCTGCACCTTGCAGGTGCCGCGCAGCATCTGGGTCGTGATGACCTTGCCGCGGCCCTCGGGGGTATCGACAACGCTGCCCTGACGCGGCGTGACCTTCTGGAGCTCGGCGTAGGCCTCGTGCTCGTATTTCAGGCAGCACATCAGTCGGCCGCATACGCCGGAGATCTTCGCTGGATTGAGCGAAAGGTTCTGGTCCTTGGCCATGTTGATGGAGACCGGATGGAAGTCGTCGAGGTAGGTCGAGCAGCACAGCTCGCGGCCGCAGCAGCCGAGGCCGCCGATCATCTTCGCCTCGTCGCGCACGCCGATCTGGCGCAGCTCGATACGGGTGCGGAACACACCGGCGAGATCCTTGACCAGCTCGCGGAAGTCCACGCGGCCGTCTGCGGTGAAGTAAAACAGCAGCTTGTTCATGTCGAACGTGCATTCTGCGGTGACAAGGTTCATTTCCAGACCGCGGTCCTCGATCTTGCGCTTGCAGACGAGAAACGCCTCGTCCGCGCGCTTTCGGTTGCGCTCGAGCGTTTTCATGTCCGCCTCGGTCGCGATGCGGATCATGCGCTTGAGCGGCTGCACGACCGACTGCTCGTTCACCTCGGTGTTGCCCTTCACGCATTCGCCGTATTCCAGACCGCGCGCGGTCTCGACGATGACGCCGGTACCGGCGGTGACTTCGGTATCCTGAGGGTCAAAATAATACATTTTTCCGTTTGATTTGAAACGGACTCCGATTATGGTCGTCAAAGGTTTGTCCTCCTGTATCTGTAAAGCAGGGCAGGCGCCCTGCGGGGAAGTGCGCATTGCTGGAAGCAGATGCGGTAAACGTCGCTCGTCAGCGCGCAGGTGACGGCGGCGGACGCCGCGTTGCGCGAGATGCGGTGAACGAGCTCGTCCGTAAAATCATAAAAGGCGAGCAGACGTTCCGGCGTGAGCGCAGAGGCGAGCGCCTCGGACTGCTTCGCGAGCGCAGGCTGGAGCGGCGGCTCGCGCAGACCTTCCGCGCGGAAGATCGCGTCGCGCAGCGCGGCCTGCATGACGCCCATCACGCCGATGAGCGCGCGCCGGGGCGTTTTTTCCATGCCGAGCGCGGCGAGCATCATGCTGCCCTCGCGCTTTCCGGCGACGGCGGTCAGATAGGGCGCAAGAAGCCAGGTCGCCTCATCGTCCGAGACGGCCTGCTCCTCCTCGGGCGGCTCGAGCGCGAAGCGCGTGCAGCGGCTGCGCACGGTCTGCAAAAGCGCGTCCGGCTTTTCCGAGGTCAGGATGAAGAACGCGAAATGCGGCGGCTCCTCAAGTTCCTTGAGCAGCGCGTTCTGCGCAAAGGCGTTCATGTTGTGCGCGTGGCGGATGACGGTCACGCGGCGCGCGCCGTCGTTCGGGATGATGGCGTTTTCCGCCTTGATGCGGCGCGCGAGATCGACCTTGAGCTCGTCCTCGCCCTCGTCGACGAGGGTCAGGTCGGGGTGCACGCCGTCCTGCACCTTGCGGCAGGAAAGGCAGGCGCCGCAGGGGCGCGGCCCGTCCGCCTCGCACAGGATACCGGCGGCGAGCACGGTCGAGAGCGTTTCCAGTCCGCGGCTGTCGTCGCCCGAGAGCAGAATGGTCTGCGGAACGCGGCCGGCGAGCGCATGGCGCAGGCTCGCCTTCAGGCTGCGGTTGCCGGGGAGCGCGTCAAAGGAGATCACAGCTTTTCAAAGCGCTCGACGCCGAGCACGAATACCGTTGCGCCGCCGACATCGACCTGCACCGGAGCGGACGGGAAAAAGCCCATGCCGAGCTCTGCGGTGGTCGGGATGATCTGCTTGCGCGTGGAGGAATGCTCGCGGATGATGTCGAAGCACTCGTCCAGACGGCTCTCGTCCAGACCGACCAGAATGGTCACGTTGCCTGCCTTGAGGAAACCGCCGGTGGTGGCGAGCTTGGTGATGGAGAAGCCGGCCTTCATCAGGCTGCTGATCACGTCCTGTGCATCATCGTAGTTGATGATCGCGAGTACCATTTTCATAGAAAAATCCCCTTTCGTTCGTGCGCCCGGAGGCGCGGAGACATGATTTCTGAAATGTGAAGGAGCACCGCAGCCGTCACTTTTCCGGCATGACAACGGTGATCCTGTCTATATCATTGTACCATCTTTCTCGGATAAGTTCAATGTGCGCCTTTGTAATTTTCTCGCCGGGCCAGAGCAGCGGCACGCCGGGCGGATAGGGCGTAACGGGACGGGCGCAGACGCGGCCCTCGGCATCCGAGAGCGATACCTCGGCGGAGGGCGCAAAACGGGCGTCGCGCACGCTCATGACGCGCTCGGCAGGGGGAAACGGCCGCGTTTCGGTCGGCAGAGCGGTCTCTCTGCGGCGGCGCGAGAGCACGCGCAGACCGCGCTTCAGGCGGTGGATCGCGCCTGCGGTGTCGTTTTCGGTGAGGATGAACACGACGTTGCGCTCATCCGCCATCTCGCAGGCGACGCCGTGCTCGCTCCACAGCGCATCGGCAAGGGCGTGGCCGGTGATGTCGGTGCCTGCGGTGCAGACCGTCAGGCGGCAGGGGTCGAGCGAGGGGAAATCCCGTTCGGTGAGCGCGGTGAAAACGGTATGCGCGCAGATGTATTCGCGCGTTTCGCGGCAGACTGCGGCGGCTTTCCGGTATTTTTCGTGGCCGGGGCCTTCATTATACGCGCGCGCGAGGTCGATGGAGGCCATGATGGGGTAGGAGGGGCTGGAGGTGCCGAACAGGGCGGTGTTCTCGCGCAGGGACGCGCGGTCTACGCCTGCGCCCGAGAGCAGCACGGCCGCCTGCCCGAGGCAGGGCATGGTCTTGTGCATGGACAGCACGGCCATGTCCGCGCCCTCCTCGACCGGTGAGGGCAGGTCTACCGCCGGGAAATGCGCGCCGTGGGCCGCGTCGACGAGCAGCAGCTTTCCGTGCGCGCGGCACAGGTCGGCGAAGGCCGGAAAATCGCGCCGCAGGCCGTAATAGGTGGGCGAAGTGAGCAGGACGGCGCGGATGTCGGGATGGGCGAGCAGCTGACGCTCGGCGTCCTCGACGCGCAGCGCGCCCGTGATGCCGAACGGCTCGAGCAGGGGAGCCGAGAAGAAATACGGCGTGATGTCGAGCAGCGCGCAGCCGTGGCAGACCGAGCGGTGCACCTCGCGGTCGATGAGCACGCTGCCGCCGCGGCCGACCGCCGCGCCGAGCATGGCAAGGATGCCCTGCGTCGAGCCGCCGGTGAGGAAAAAGCAGTCGTTCGCGCCGAAATAGCGCGCTGCGGCGACCTCAGCGTCGCGGATGGGGCCGTCGCCGAGGTAGAGGTTGCCCGTGCCGTAGGTCTCGGTGTAGTCGATGGCGAAAACATCGCGGAACGAGTTGAAAACTGGCTGGCCCTTGTGGCCGGGCATATGGAAGCGCGCCGAGTCGGAGGTGGTGAGCAGCTGAAGCGCGTGGAAGAGCGGCGCGCCGGTAAACGGCATCAGCCGGTCGATGGCATGGCGCTGGCGGCGGTGCAGGGACGCACGGCCGGCCGGCATTTTGCGGTGGTGCATGAGTTGTGGCTCCTTACTATAATATATAAGTATCGTTTGTCAGATAAGCTAAGCTTGCGAAGTGAAGCAGCCGCGCGGCAGCGCGCATTAAAAAGCGTTTGCATAGCAAACGCATAAAAACCGGGGGCGTGTACCTCGGTTTTTATACCTCTGGAGGGAGAAAGTTTCCGTATGGGAACTTTCGGACGACTCGTGTTCTGCGAAGTCAGAACACAGCTTGTCGGCG
>CAVIRF010000123.1:0-4698 GCA_963645185.1 Coprococcus eutactus
TGTATGCGCCAGTAGCTCAGCTGGATAGAGTGTTTGGCTACGAACCAAAAGGTCGGGGGTTCGAATCCCTTCTGGCGTACCAGGAATACCGGTTATTTCGCAAGAGATAGCCGGTTTTTCTTTTTCTCAGATGGATGCTGCGCGAAAAAACTGCGGATTTTATGAAAAAAACTGTTGACTTTTCGCGTCGGCAATGATATTATATATAGGCAGTCGGAACTGCGGTATGCGCCAGTAGCTCAGCTGGATAGAGTGTTTGGCTACGAACCAAAAGGTCGGGGGTTCGAATCCCTTCTGGCGTACCAGGAATACCGGTTATTTCGCAAGAGATAGCCGGTTTTTCTTTTTCTCAGATGGATGCTGCGCGAAAAAACTGCGGATTTTATGAAAAAAACTGTTGACTTTTCGCGTCGGCAATGATATTATATATAGGCAGTCGGAACTGCGGTATGCGCCAGTAGCTCAGCTGGATAGAGTGTTTGGCTACGAACCAAAAGGTCGGGGGTTCGAATCCCTTCTGGCGTACCAGGAATACCGGTTATTTCGCAAGAGATAGCCGGTTTTTCTTTTTCTCAGATGGATGCTGCGCGAAAAAACTGCGGATTTTATGAAAAAAACTGTTGACTTTTCGCGTCGGCAATGATATTATATATAGGCAGTCGGAACTGCGGTATGCGCCAGTAGCTCAGCTGGATAGAGTGTTTGGCTACGAACCAAAAGGTCGGGGGTTCGAATCCCTTCTGGCGTACCAGATCAACCGGTTATTTCGTAAGAAATGACCGGTTTTTCTAATTTTACCGGCAGTTTGCTTTCGCGCCGCCCGGACTGCTGCACGGGCAGACAAGCAGCGCCGGACAATATAATGCACGGAAGTCCGGGCGCGTCCAAAATAAGTGAAATGCCGCATGCGGTTCGATAAGGTTTACAATAGACCGAAAATCAGGCAAAACACCTGCAAAACGAAACGAAAAACGGAAAAATAAAATATTTTCGAAAAATATGAAAATTTCTGTTGACACAGAGATGGACGAGTGATATTATGTACTTGTTCAAAATAATGGACATGCAAAGAGCAATGAGGCTCCTGTAAAGGACTCTCATTGCTCTTTTTTGTTTGTTGTTCTGACCCCGGGAATTTGTATGAAAAAACCATTTACATAAATCTTTTTGGGAGGGCTTCAAAATGAAACTGAAGGATACCGGACTTACCGTACAGGACATCAAGGATAAAGTAAACAAGTACATGATCGAGACCTATGAGCGTTTTGATTTCCTCGCTGAGACCGCCGAGGGCATGTATCTCTATGATGAGAACGGCACGCCATACCTCGACTTTTACGCAGGCATTGCGGTAAACAATGCCGGCAGCCGCAACCCCAAGGTCGTCGCCGCGGTCAAGGATCAGGTGGATGACATCATGCACACCTTCAACTATCCGTACACCATTCCGCAGGCGCTGCTGGCTGAGAAGGTGTGCGAGACCATCGGCATGGACAAGATCTTCTTCCAGAACTCCGGCACCGAGGCAAACGAGGCCATGATCAAGATGGCGCGCAAGTACGGCATCGAGAAGTACGGCCCGAACAAGTACCACATCGTCACCGCAAAGATGGGCTTCCACGGCCGCACCTTCGGCGCGATGAGCGCGACCGGCCAGCCGGGCAACGGCTGTCAGGTAGGCTTCGGCCCGATGACCTACGGCTTCTCCTATGCGCCGTATAACGACCTGCAGGCCTTCAAGGATGCCTGCACTGAAAACACCATCGCCATCATGATCGAGCCGGTACAGGGCGAGGGCGGCGTACATCCGGCGACCAAGGAGTTTATGACCGGTCTGCGCAAGTTCTGCGACGAGAACGGCATGCTCCTGCTGATCGACGAGGTGCAGACCGGCTGGTGCAGAACCGGCGCGGTCATGAGCTACATGAACTACGGCATCAAGCCGGACATCGTTTCCATGGCGAAGGGCCTCGGCGGCGGCATGCCGATCGGCGCGATCTGCGCGACCGAGGAGGTCGCCAAGGCGTTCACCCCGGGCTCGCACGGCACCACCTTCGGCGGCCATCCGGTCAGCTGCGCTGCGGCGTATGCCGAGGTCGGCGAGCTGCTCGACCGCGATCTGGCAGGCAACGCAAAGAAGATGGGCGACTACTTCTCCGAAAAGCTCGCGAAGATGCCACATGTCAAGGAAGTACGTCATCAGGGCCTGCTCGTCGGCGTGGAGTTCGACGACGCGGTTTCGGGCGTAGAGGTCAAGCATGCCTGCCTCGACCGCAAGCTGCTCATCACCGCCATCGGCGCGCACACCATCCGCATGGTGCCGCCGCTGATCGTAAACGAGGAGCAGTGCGACAAGGCCGTCGAGATCATCACCGAGTCGGTGAACGCCGTTGCCAAGTAAGCGGCGGACAGGAAAAATCAACAAGTGACAAGGGCGTCACCGATCGAAATGATTGGTGCGCCCTTTTTTATCAGGAAGGAACGGAACATGGCACATCTTGTTATTACAATAGGATGCGAATACGGCGCGAAGGGTAATCAGATCGGCCGAAAGGTCGCGGAGGACCTCGGCATCAAGTTTTACGACCGCGAAACCGTAGATGAGATCATCAAAGAGGTCGGCATCCCGAAGGACATCATGGAAAAGGTCGAACAGGGCGTCACCATCGCCGGCAAGGGCGCAGAGGGCGACACGCGCGGCGCATTCTCCAAGTATGCGGATCTGACCGAGCGCGCGATCCATGTTCAAAAGACCATTATCCGCAAGCTCGCGGACCGCGAGTCCTGCGTCATCATCGGCCGCTCGGCCGACTGCATCCTCAAGGAGCAGAAGCCCATCCTGCGCGTGTTCATCTACGCGCCGGACGAGGTGCGCATCGAAAACGTCATGAAGAGCCACAATCTCTCGGCGGACGACGCAAAGCTGCTCATCGAGGAGAAGGACAAGCGCTACCACAAGCGCCATCTAGCGCTGACCGGCGCGAACCGCGGCGACCGCCACAACCGCGACATGCTCATCGACAGCAGCCTGCTCGGGCCGGACGGCACGGCGGCGCTCATCGAAGAGGTCGCGCGCAAGGTATTCAACAGCTAAGGAGGGTGGACCATCATGGAAAAGAAGCAATCCGAATTTAACAAGGTGTTCAACGCATGGGACATCCTCGTCATCGCGTTCGGCGCAATGATCGGCTGGGGCTGGGTCGTCTCCTCGGGCGGCTGGATCCAGAAGGGCGGCGTTGTCGGCGCGGCGCTCGGCTTTGTGGTCGGCGGCGTCATGATCTTCTTCGTCGGCCTGACCTATGCGGAGCTGACGGCAGCCATGCCGCAGTGCGGCGGCGAGCATGTTTGGAGCCATCGTGCGATGGGCCCGACCGGCTCGTTCGTGTGCACATGGGCGATCATCCTCGGCTATGTCGGCGTTGCATGCTTTGAATCGTGCGCGTTCCCGACCATCATCTCCTATCTGTGGCCGGGCTTCCTCAAGGGATACCTGTACACGGTCGCAGGCTTTGACATTTACGCTTCGTGGCTGATCGTGGCAATTATTGTTGCGTTCTTCATCATGCTCATCAACATCGTGGGCGCAAAGACGGCGGCCAAGCTCCAGACCGTCCTCACCATCATCATCGGCGGCGCTGGCATCCTGCTCATCGTCGCGTCGGTCATCAACGGCACGGTGGACAATCTGGACGGCCAGATGTTTGCAGAGGTTGGCGGCGGCGGTATCGTCAAGTCCATCCTCGCGGTCGCGGTCATTTCTCCGTTCTATCTTATCGGTTTTGACGTCATTCCGCAGGCGGCAGAGGAGATCAATGTTCCGCCGAAGAAGATCGGCGGCATGCTCATCCTGTCGGTTGTTCTCGCGGTAGCATTCTACGCATTCGTCATCATTGCGGTCGGTCTGGTCATGAATTCGGGTGCAATCACAGCCTCGCAGGCCGGCACGGGTCTGGTCACGGCGGACGCGATGGCGATCGCCTTCAAGACCTCGGTCATGGCGAAGGTCATCATCGTCGGCGGCATGTGCGGCATCATCACCTCGTGGAACTCGTTCATGATCGGCGGCTCGCGCGCCATCTACTCGATGGCTGAGTCCTACATGATCCCGCGCGTTTTCGCCAAGCTGCATCCCAAGCACAAGACCCCGATCAATGCGCTCATCCTCATCGGCATCCTCACCATGCTCGCGCCGTTCGCAGGCCGCGTCATGATGGTCTGGATCTGCGACGCAGGCAACTTCGGCTGCTGCCTCGCCTACTGCATGGTCGCGATCTCCTTCCTCATCCTGCGCAAAAAGCAGCCGGATATGCCGCGCCCGTACAAGGTCCCGGCAGGCCGTCTGATGGGCGGCATCGCGGTGCTGATGAGCGGCTTCATGGTCGTCATGTACTGCATCCCGGGCTCGGGCGGCACGCTCATCCTGCCGGAATGGGGCATGGTAGCGGCGTGGAGCGCGCTCGGCGTCGTATTCTTCGCCATCTGCAAGAGCAAGTACAAGGAGTCCTTCGGCAGCATGGTTCAGCTCATCTCGGACGAGGACGCAGCAACGCTGCTTCCGGAAGCGGACGAGCGCGAGCTGGACAAGGTCATCGACGGCGCGATCGACCGCGTACTGGCACGGCTAGCATAAGGCAGCTTCATCAATCTGTTATTTGTATCAAAAAGCGCAGCGTCGGGCTTTTAGGGTTCGGCGCTGCT
>CAVIRF010000124.1:0-4533 GCA_963645185.1 Coprococcus eutactus
AAGGCGTGGGACTGCAACTCCCTGATCCCCAGTTCGATTCTGGGTGGTACCTCCATAAGAGACTGATACTTCGGTATCAGTCTTTTTTTTGTCGTTTTTCAGAGAAAATGCAAGGAAAATGTTGACAAAAATCGGGGGGGTAATATACTATTGTATATAGGATACGCAAACGTATCCGTAATAGAAGGAGGATACCCCAGATGAAAAAATTAAAGAGGATCGCAGCGCTGACCCTTGCGGCAGCGTGCGCAGCAACCGTGTGCGCCGGTGCGGCGTTCACCGACCAGCAGGACATCAAGATCGACAGCAAGGTGATCGACACGCTGACCGAGAAAAACGTCATCAAGGGCTATGAGGACGGCTCGTTCCTTCCGGACAAGACGGTCTCGCGCGCCGAGATGGCGAAGATGATCTACGTTCTGCGCACGAACGGCGGCACAGACGCTACGACCTACGCAGAAAAGATGTCTACGGCTTTCAACGACGTAAACAACCACTGGGCGAGCGGCTACATTAAATACTGTTATGCCTACGGCATCGTCGCCGGAAAATCGAGCACAGTTTTTGCACCGGATGCTCCCGTTACCACGGCCGAGGCGGCTAAAATGCTGCTGGTATACTCCGGTGTGGATGCAGCGCAGAGCGGTCTGACCGGAACACAGTGGAAGGCCAATACGATGAAACTTGCAGATCAGGATGGTCTGCTGAAGGGCGTAGAGGCAGATATTGATGCTCCGCTGTCGCGTCAGTATGCCGCGCAGATGATCTACAACGAACTGGCGTACAGCTTATAAGAAAATACGGCACGCTGAAAAATCCCCTCGAAAGAGGGGATTTTAGTTTGTCGGTATGTTTTGCACGGTTAAAACAGTCGCGCGGCAGCGCGCATAAAATAGCAATCACGAAGTGATTGCATAAAAACCGGGGGCGTGTACCTCGGTTTTTATACTTCTGGAGGGAGAAAGTTTCCGAATGGGAACTTTCGGACGACTCGTGTTCTGCGAAGTCAGAACACATAGTGTCGGAAAAAACGCAGTTTTTTCGACAGTATTTTTTATTCTTAATAAAATCGAAAGAAATTCCCTGCGGAAAACTACAGAAACCTGTGGTAAGATAGAAGCATGGAAAGGGGGAGAGAGAAATGGAAAAGCTGAAGGTACTGGTGGTGGACGACGACCGCGAGATCGTGGACAGCATCGCGATCTTCCTTCGGGCGGACGGCTACGAGGTCGAGAAGGCGTATAACGGTCTGGAAGCGCTCGACATCGTGATGACGCAGACGGTGCATCTGATCGTGCTCGACATCATGATGCCCGAGCTGGACGGCATCAAGACGCTGCTCAAGCTGCGCGAGAGCCGCAACATCCCGGTCATCCTGCTCTCGGCGAAATCCGAGGACGCGGACAAGATACTCGGTCTGACGGCAGGCGCGGACGATTACGTGACCAAGCCGTTCAACCCGTCCGAGCTGGTCGCGCGTGTGAAAAGCCAGCTGCGCCGCTATACGCAGCTCGGCGCGATGCAGAAGACCGCCGCGCAGATCGTGATACGCGGTCTGGTGCTCGATACCGAGAGCAAAAGCGTAACGGTGGACGGCGAGGCGGTGCGGCTCACGCCGCTCGAGTACAAGATACTGGAGCTGCTGTGCCGCCATCCGGGCAGGGTCTTTTCGACCGAGGAGATCTACCGGCAGGTCTGGAATGACGACATCGTGAGCGATAACGCCATCGCGGTACATGTGCGGCACATCCGCGAGAAGATCGAGATCAACCCGAAGGAGCCGCGGTATTTGAAGGTAGTATGGGGCGTTGGATACAAGATAGAGAGGATCGAGTGAACATGAAGGGGATCTTACGCAGTACGGCAGCAAAATTCATCGCGTTTGCGTGCATTGTGGGGTGCTTCGCAGCGGCGATGCTCTGGGGCGAAAATTCGTTTGTGAATGTGGTCCGGCGCGGCAGCGACGGCATGGTATACCGGTTCGAGAGCAGCTTTGCGGACTCGACGTACATCGCCGAGCAGATGAATCGGATGATGGGCGAGCTGGAGTTCGCGCTCGAGTACAAGGACACGGACGTTGCCGCCTTTCAAAAGACATACCGGGATTTCCCGGGCGATTATTACGGCCGGATCGGCGACCGGACCATCGGCAACGCCAAGCTGTATGAGGACGACGTAGTCAGCTCAGCGTTTTATATGGTCGCAAAGCCGGGCGACCGTGTCACGAGCAATTTCAGTATCTTTTCCTACGGCATGCCGTTCTCCGGCTGGTATGAGGAAGATGACACGGTCCAGTACGAGACAGCCGAGGGAGCGAATGCGGAGGAGAGCACGGATACAGCAGAAAACAACGTCGAATACAGCGTCAATCATGGCTATCCGTCCAACTCGGTGCTGATGGTGCGCATGACTGCAGATCAGGCTGCGCCGTATCTGGATACCTGGAACGAGCAGAAGCAGGCGCTTACGAACGTTCTAAACGGCGTGGTCGCGCTGGCGGCTGCCGCGCTGCTGCTGTTCATCTATCTGCTGTTCGTCACGGGACGCCGCCCGGAGGACGAGGAGGTTCACCTCGTCACGATCGACCGGCTGCCGGTAGAGGTGAATATCGTGCTGTTCTGGGGCGTTCTGGGCACCGCGGCAGGCCTGAATATCGCACTGATGAGCGAACTGCTGAACAGCACGGGAGACCTTTCGTTCCTGCTGCTGCCGTCCGTTCTGTTCGCGGTCGCGGCGTTCGCGCTCGGCATCGAGCTCACGCTCTCGCTCGTGCGCCTGCTCAAGGCAGGCAGCTTTGTCCGTAGCAGCTGGTGCATCCGCGCCTTTCGCTGGTGCTTTAACAAGGCCGGCGTGCTGTGCACGAGTGCATGGCACGGTCTCGGAAAGGTGCGCCGCGCCTTCACGAAGGCACTTCTCGGCAATTACAAAACGCGCAACGTCGTGCTGCTCTTTACGGCTTATTCGGTCGTTCTCGCGTTCCTCGCGGCGGTGTTCGGCGGCGTGGGCGGATCGCTGTTCGCGTTCGTGCTCGGCGTTGGCTGGTTCCTCGCGGCAGGCTGCTTCCTCATCAACCGCATCACCGGCTTTGACCGCATCGTTGCAGCGCTGCAAAAAATGCGCGGCGGCGACCTGAACGTCAGGCTGACCGACATGCCCGAGGGCGTGTTCGCCGCGATGGCGGAGGATCTCGGTTCGCTGGGCGACGGCATGCAGGCGGCGCTTCAGAACGAGGTGCGCGCGGAGCGCATGAAGAGCGAGCTCATTACCAACGTCAGCCACGACCTCAAAACGCCGCTCACGAGCATCCTCAACTATTCCGACCTGCTCAGCCAGCTGGAGCTGACGCCGGAGGAGGCGAACGACTACGCGAAGATCATCCATCAGAAGGGCCTGCGGCTGAAAAACCTTACGAGCGATCTGTTCGATATTTCCAAGGTGCAGTCCGGTGTGGAGCAGATGGTCTGCGAGCGGCTGGACGCGGTGACGCTCGTGCGGCAGGCGCTCGCCGAGCAGGAGGCGCAGAACAGCGATCTGGTGCTCAAGGTGACGCTGCCCGAAAAGGAGCTGCCTATCTGGGCGGACGGCCGCAAGATGAGCCGCGTTCTGGAAAACCTCATCGGAAACTGCGGCAAATACGCCATGAAGGGCACGCGCGTGTTCGTATCGCTCGCCGAAAAGGGCGGAAAAGCGGTCTTTGAGGTGAAGAACACCGCGAACTACGAGATGGATTTCGCCGCCGACGAGATCACGGAGCGCTTTGTGCGCGGCGACGCCGCGCGCTCGACCGAAGGCAGCGGTCTGGGTCTCGCCATCGCGAAGAGCTACACCGAAGCCTGCGGCGGCACGTTCGAGGTCGAGGTGGACGGCGACCAGTTCAAGGTGCGCATCAGCTTCCCGGTTTACGGTGCTTCGACCTTGTAAAATATTTTCTGCCGCGCTTGCAATTTGAAAAACAACCGCTATAATAGGAATTGACAAGAAAGCTGTGAAAACAGCGGCGACAAGAAAGGCGGAATTTTATTATGATGACGACTGCAAGCGAGCATAAGATCGACAAGGTAGAGAAGATGGCCGGCGGCAAGGGCCATGTGATCATCGAGCACCTGCTCGGCGAGGCAGAGCTCGACGGCAAGTGCGGCCTGTACGCAAAGGTAACGATCGAGCCGAACTGCACGCTGGGCTTCCACGAGCACCACGGCGAGACCGAGACCTACTACATCCTGAGCGGCGAAGGCTCGTACAACGACGGCGAGAAGTCCTTCCCGGTCAAGGCTGGCGACGTAACCTTCTGCCCGGACGGCAGCGGCCATGCGCTCGACAACACCGGCGACACCGACCTCGTGTTCATGGCGCTGATCATCAAGAAGTAAACAAGGCTAAAAGAAAAGGACGCTTCCTCGAAAATGGAAGCGTCCTTTCAATTTGTCGAAATAGCCTGAATTTCACGTAAAAACAGCAATCGCGCGGCAGCGCGCATGAAATAGAAATCGCGCAGCGATTTCAAGAAAACCGGGGACATGCGCCTCGGTTTTC
>CAVIRF010000125.1:0-4475 GCA_963645185.1 Coprococcus eutactus
TACGCCGAACTGATTTTATTCATGTGGGGTGTCCAACTTGCACTTGCAATTTGCGAAATAAATTTTTTCGAAAAACTTTTTAACCGTGTTTTCCGCCTTCGCCATAGATACAATCGGCGCAGGAAAATTGCTGCAAAGAAAAATAAAAAATTTTGCAGCATTTTGCGTCTCTCAGCTGTATTAAAGGTAAGACCGCATAATTGAACAAGAGTGATTTACGAGCAAATTTTGCGTTCTGGCAAGGCGTGGTTTCACGGTAATACTTGATGTATTCCCGTGAAATCACAACGAAGTCAGGGCACAAAATTTCCGTAAAGCGCCGCAGTTTTAATTGTGCGATGTTACCTTAAAGATAGAAACGAAAATTTGACGAGGTGAATTTCATGTATCAAGCTGTATTCCCCCGGAGGGGCAGCCTGTGGCGGCGCATCCTGTGCTTCGCCGCTGCGCTCCGCGAGGGCCGCGCCACGCGCGAGTCGCACGCCGAGCTGACCCGGCTGTTCGAGCGCTACGGCAACGCGGTTTTCCGCGCGGCCTACGCCTATCTCCACAACAGAAGCGACGCGGAGGACATCATGCAGGACACATTCCTGCAATATCTCAGCACGAAGCCGGCGTTTGAGAGTGAGCAGCACGAAAAGGCATGGCTGCTGCGCGTCGCTGTCAACGCAAGCAAGAACAAGCTCGGCTCCGCGTGGTTCCGCCGCACGGAAGCGATCGACGAAAGCTGTCCCTGCCCCGAGGACGAGGAGCTGAGCTTTGTGTGGGACGCGGTGCGTGAGCTGCCGCCCAACTACCGCGAGCCGATCCATCTGTTCTACCATGAGGGCTACTCGACCGAGGAGATCGCGTCCATTTTACAGACGCGACCCTCGACGATCCGTTGCCGTCTGACTCGCGCTCGCGCGATGCTGCGCGACAGGCTGAAGGAGGCGTATGATTTCGATGAATAACTACAACCGACTGATGGAGCATGTGAGTGTCACGCCAGACATGCTCGTTCGAATGCACGCGGCGCTCGACGCCGGAAAGCAGCCGAAATACACGCACAAAGCCTTGCCGCTCCGTCGTTACGGCGCGCTCGCGGCCTGCCTTGCTGTCGTCATCTGCGGCGCTACCCTGCTGAACCGCCCGGCGCAGGATAATCCGGTGCAGGCGCTGCCGCCGAGCGCCACGGGTGAGGTCGTCGAATACGGCACGACCGCGGAGCTCGCGGAAAATCTGCCGTTCACGCTGCGTCTCCCGACCGAACTGC
This sequence comes from Coprococcus eutactus, assembly GCA_963645185.1. Classification (GTDB taxonomy): domain Bacteria; phylum Bacillota; class Clostridia; order Oscillospirales; family Butyricicoccaceae; genus Agathobaculum. The sequence continues at coordinate 1,256 of CAVIRF010000125.1, forward strand.
CGGACGGCTATACGTGCACCGGCGCCGCCAATTCGTTCGGCTCGGCGGCTGTTTTCTACGAAAAGGGCGAGGACAGCATCCGCTACTATATGGGCGAGGGCGAGAGCGCGTTCGACGGCATTTACCCAACCGGCGAAAAGCGCACGCTTGCCGCGAAGGACGCTGCGCTCTACGAGGACTCGACCGGCTATATCGTCGAGTGGACAGACGGCGGCTACAGCTTTGCCCTGCTCACGACCGAAAAGCTCAGCGATGATGCTCTCTGCGCGATGATCGAGAGCGTAAAATAAGCTTTCACAGCACAAAACCCGAAGGATTATTCCTTCGGGTTTCGTTTTGCGCTATTTTTCTCTTTGTCGTTTTCCTTTTTTTCTTCCTCCGGCTCGTCCAGAACCACGGGAATGAACGCGGCGGCGACCTTGCCCTTGCCGCGATGCTTTACATAGAAAAATCCGATCACGGAGAATGCGATCGCGCCGATGCAGTTGACCTGAAGGTCCTTCATCGTGTCGATGAGGCCGATGTCGAGATAGCCGCCGAGCTCTTCGGTCCAGTCCTCGCCGTTGACCACGACGCTCTCGATCGGCACATGGACCGGCGTGTTCAGGCCGTCCGGATTGAGCGAGACCGAGTTGACCTCGTGCACAACGTAGTCCTTCTGCATGTCGGTGTGCATCACCTGATCGCAGGTGAACTCGAAGAACTCCCACAGCACGCCGACCGTCATGGAGAAGCAGAATGCGACAACCGCCAGAAACAGCGGCGACAGCCGGAAGGTAAAGCGCTCGCTTCGGTTGAACAGATCGACCAGACAGAAGCCGACCGCCGCAACCAGAAAGCCGTTGATCGTGTGCAGCATGGTGTCCCAGCCGGGGATGATGGTGTAGAACGAGTTGATCTCGCCGAGGATCTCCGCCGCGTAGATGAAGCAGTAGATGATGGCCTCCATGAGGGGCGGAATGTCGATGGCGAGCTGTTTTTCGATGACCGACGGCAGCGCGAGCAGAATGAGCGCGAGCACGCAGACGAAAATATTCTCGAAGCGGTGCATGAACGCCGCGCGGATCATGGTCAGTACGACAAAAAACGCCAGCACGCCGCGCAGCGTCAGTCGGCGGCGCACACGCTGCCGGATTTCAGCCGGTGTCGGCGGCGTCGGTCTTTTGGGTTTATGGAACATGTTTTTCCTTTCTCAGTTACAAAACGGGGTCAGTTTACGCCCTGAACCGACAGTCTCTCCACAATGTCCTGCCCTCTCGCGGTGAGGGCGAGGCTGCCCTTGCGGAAGCAGGCGTCATAGCCCTCGTAGGCAAAGCCTGCGAGCGGAATGTCGTAATCGATGCGGATAAAGCCGCGCTTTTCGAGCGCAGCGATCGCGAGCGGCACGAGTGTTTCGTCCATGTCCGGAAATTCCAGACAAAGCGGCTCGCCGGTCCGCGAGTTCAGTCCGACGGGCAGGAACGGACAGACCGCCAGCTCGCGCAGGATGTCGATCTCGGCCGGATGGAGCGTGATGGAGCCGCCCCTGCCTGCGCAGCCGGAGCAGCCGCCGCCCGGGCAGCCGGCGCAGTTACCGCTGCAGCAGCTCATCGGCAGACCTCCTCATCCTTCGGCACGCCGCAGATCGTGCCGCCGCCAACGACCGTATCGCCGTCGTACAGCACCGCCGCCTGACCGACCGCCGGACCGCGCTGCGGCTCGTCGAACGTCAGCAGGATGCGGCCATCCTCCAGCGGAGAGGCAACGGCAGGCTGCTCCTTCTGGCGGTAGCGCAGCTTCGCCTTGACGCGCATTTCGCCCGTCAGCTCGGGGATGGAGATCCAGTTCATGTCGCGGACGATGACGCGCCTTGCGAACAGCGACTCCACCGGCCCGACGGTCACGGTATTCTTCTCCATGTCCTTCGCGCAGACGTAAACGCGGTCGCCCATCGGCAGACCCAGACCGCGGCGCTGACCGATGGTGTAGCGCACCGCACCGGCGTGCGTGCCGATCTTCGTGCCGTTTTCATCGATAAAATCGCCGGCCGGGTAGTGCTTGCCGGTGTACTGCTCCATAAAGCCGACGTAATCGCCGTCCGGCACAAAGCAGATGTCCTGACTGTCGTGCTTGCGCGCGTTGCAGAAGTTCTGCTTCTCCGCCATCTCGCGTATCTGTGTCTTGCTGTACGCGCCGAGCGGAAAGATCGTGTGCGCGAGCTGGTGCTGCGTGAGGTTGTAGAGCACATAGCTCTGGTCCTTGCCCTCGTCCACGCCCTTTTTCAGCACGTACCGGCCGGTGTCCTCGTCGCGCTCGATGCGCGCATAGTGTCCGGTCACGATGTAGTTCAGGCCATGCGCGAACGCAAAATCGAGCAGTTTGTCGAATTTCATGAAGCGGTTGCAGTCGATGCATGGATTGGGCGTGCCGCCCTCCTCATAGGTGCGGATGAACTTTTCGATGATCTTATCCTGAAAATCCGCGGTGAAATCAAGGACTTCATACGGAATATCGAGCTGAAACGCAACCTCGCTCGCGTCCTCGATGTCCTTTTCGGAGCAGCAGGTGCGGAAATTGCACGCGCCGAGGTCCTCGTTGCGGTAAAGGCGCATGGTCGTGCCCATGCAGTCGTAGCCCTGCTCACGCATGAGGAAGGCCGCGCACGAGCTGTCGACGCCGCCGCTCATCGCGATGAGCGCACTCTTTTCCTTCATATTTTATCCCTCCCGGGGGTCTGGTAATCATATTATTTTAGCATAGAAGCGATAAAATTACAACTATTCTTTCCGCACAGAACGGCGCGCTCCATGCCCGGAGCAGCAAAAAAGCGCCCCGAAGGGCGCCGGTCTGGAGCAAGGTACGGGAATCGAACCCGCCTCTGTGGCTTGGGAAGCGACCGTTCTACCGATGAACTAACCTTGCATCTCCTGCCCGATCGTTCGGACAGCAGTATTATTATACCGTTTTTCCCCGTCTCTGTCAAGAATATACGCAGCGGTTCGATCGCTGTTTCGCCCGACAGAGATCTTGCGTTTCTTCTTTTCTTTGGCAAAAGACGCTTTTCGGCGGCGTTTCCAGCCGAAACAGGAGAAAAAAAGATCCACTCCCGAAAGAGTGGATCTTGATAAAGGTTCGGTAAGCTTTTAGCGCTTGGAGAACTGCGGTGCACGACGTGCAGCCTTGAGGCCGTACTCACCTATCCTTGATCCAAAAAGTCCAGTATTCATGCGGTTTTTCGGGC
>CAVIRF010000126.1:0-4453 GCA_963645185.1 Coprococcus eutactus
GCAAAGATGATGAACATTCCGGTGCTCGGCATCGTGGAGAACTACAGCTATCTGGAGTGCCCGGACTGCGGCAAGCACATTTCCGTCTTTGGCGAGAGCCATGTGGACGAGGTTGCGGCGCACTACGAGCTGCCCGTTCTGGCCAAGCTGCCGATCGACCCGAAGCTTGCTGAGGCGGTCGACGCCGGCAAGATCGAGGACGCGAAGCTGCCGGACGCACTCTCCGGCGCGCTTTCGACCGTGGAGGGTCTGTTATGAACATCGGCGTAGCATTCGACGAAGGTCAGATCGCGGCGAACCTCGGCTCCTGCAAGCAGGTGCTCGTCGTCACGACCGAGGGCCGTGAGCCGGTCGGCAAGCATATGGCGGAGGTGCGCGGCACCTCGACGACCGACCTCATCAAGCTCGCGAGCATGGAGCAGATCGATGTGCTGATCTGCGGCTCGCTCGGCCTCGCCATCCGCAACGCGCTCGAAATGATCGGCGTGCTGCTCGTGCCCGGCTGTGAAGGCCCGGCAGAGGAGGCGGTAGCGAAGTTCCTCGTGGGCGAGAAGCAGGGTGACCCGACGCTGCTCGAGATCGGCCGCGAAGAGGACCCGGATGACCCGATGGCGTGCATGCACGACTGCGCAAAGTGCTCCGGCTGCGGCCCGAGCGAGCTGCTGAAGAGCATTCCGGTCGAAGAAATCAAATAAACTGTCGCGAAACTGACGTTTCGCCGACAATCAACCGCGGCGGAGAATATCTGCCGCGGTTTTTGTCTGTTCAGCTAAAAACCGCAGCATTCGCTTGTGCAGAAATGCCATATCTTTCTGACCTTCCCTCTGGTATACTGAGGAAAACAAAGGTGGGAGGGATACAAATGAGCACAATGAACACAAATTTTGCGCTCGACATGGAGCGCGAGGAACGGCAGGCGGCCGGCTGTCCGTGGCGGCGGTATTTCGCGCGGCATCTGGACTTCGCGCTGTACGGCATCCTGTGGAGCCTTACGTCGCAGTGGGGGCTGCGGCTCAATATCGGCGGCTCGTATGCCATGCTGAATGTGCTGAGCATCATGGTCGGCGCGCTGCTGATGGTCGTCATCGAGCCGTTCCTGCTGCATTTCTGGGGGACAACGCCCGGAAAGTGGCTGTTCGGCATGGAGATACGCACGCCGAACGGCGAAAAGCTCGCCATCCGGACCGGTTTTTACCGCACGTGGCAGGTGTTCACCGAGGGCATGGGCTGGGATATTCCCATCTGGTGCTGGTACAGACTGTGGAGGAGCTGTCAGGCGAGCACGGCAGGCGAGCTGCCGTGGGACATCGACAACGACTGCCATATCGTCGTGCACGAGCGAAAGACGAAATGGTACCGCGTGCTGGCGTTTCTGTTCGCGTGGCTGCTCGTTCTCGCGGCGGAGTTCGGCATCAGCCTGTATGCTGACCTGCCGTGCAACACTGGACGGCTGACTTTTGCACAGTATGTGGATAACTGCAACAATGTGCTGAAGTACCACGAGCTCGGCCGTTCGATGCGCCCGGACGGCAGTCTCGGTCAGGGCTGGGACTCCGAGGGCAACATCATCACGATTGACGGCATGATGTACACGCCCGAGGTCACGGCGGAGACCGACGCGGACGGCTATGTTACGGCGGTCGAGCTGCATATCGACACGGATAACGTCGTCATCGGAACGGGCACGGACGTCAAGGAAATGCTGTTCTACGGCTACGCGCTGCCGCATGAAAAGAAGACCGCGTTCGCGCTGACCGATGAGATGCTGGACAACACCGAGGATTTTACAGCGCAGCTCGGCTCGCTGACCATCACGCAGAAGGTCACATTTGAGAACTGCACCGTGATAGGCGAGGGCGAGGACAGGATCTACTGGCCCGAAGAGGGAAAAACCGGCCATTATACGATGGATTTCCGCATCGCGGAGAACTGATAAAAACTGGAACAGAGGGGCTGTCCGCCGGGTGCGGACAGCTCCTTTTATCTGCACGGACGAAAATATTCCCAACAAAACCGGAAATTTATCAAAAAATGATGATGCAATTTGCCATGTCCTGTTGTATAATAAACTTATCATCGGAAAATCGGGTCGACAGGCCCTATGGAACGAAAGGACTTCTGAAATGGACAATATGACTGCCGCCCTTGTTGGCGGCCTGTTTGACGAAAGCGGCATTTCCGCTTACGCGCGTCCGGTGCTGTTCGGTACGGCAGGCGACGCGGTACGGGATGCGCTGCCGGATGCAGTGGAAAAGTGCTATTTTGTGCATGATGACCGGGAGCCGGCGCTCGAAGGCGCGGAGAGCCTTGCGCTCGACAAGACCAACCGCTTTGCCTCGCTGAAGGCGCTGCCGGAGTGCGGCCATGTACTGGTGCTCGCGGCGCCGTTCGGCCTCGCGGAGGATGACGCGCTCTTCCATCTGGCGGAGACGCATGTCACGACCGGTTACGGCGTCAGCGTGCTCGCGGCCGAGCAGCAGGGCTTTGACGCGGAGGGTCAGCCTGTTCCGCGCGATACGCACTGCTTTGCGGCGCTGTTCACCTATGAGATGCTCATGAAGGCGCTCGAGAGCGGCGCGGCGGATCTGGACGGTCTGGTCGCGGCGGCTGTCGCGGCAGGCGCACAGAAGGGCATCGCCATTACCAACAAGATCTACGTCATCAACGACGGCATGGCGGCCTTCATGGCGCAGACCACGATGATGCAGCGCATCAACTTCGGCCTGATCAAGAAGGGCGTTCAGATCTTTGATCCCACGAACACCTATATCGCACCCGACGCGGACATCGCGCCCGGCGCGGTCATCCTGCCCGGCTGCCACATCCGCCCCGGCTGCAAGGTCGGCGCAGGCGCGGTCATCGGCCCGAACTCCATCCTCGAAAAGGCGGAGATCGGCGCAGGCACCACGGTAAACAACTCGCAGGTCTATGAGTCGAAGGTCGGCGAAAAGACAACGGTCGGCCCGTTCGCCTATATCCGTCCGCAGTGCGTGGTCGGCGACGGCTGCCGCATCGGCGACTTCGTAGAGCTGAAAAAGTCGACCATCGGCAACGGAACCAAGGTTTCGCATCTGACCTATATCGGCGACGCGACGGTAGGCGAGCGCGTCAACTTCGGCTGCGGCACGGTTGTCGTCAACTACGACGGCTATGTCAAGAACCAGACCATCATCGGCGACGACTGCTTCATCGGCTGCAACACCAATCTGGTCTCCCCGGTCAAGCTGGGCGACCGCGTGTTCACCGCGGCCGGCACCACGGTCACCAAGGACGTACCGGACGGTGCGCTCGCGGTCGCGCGCGCGCGCCAGACCACGCTCGACGGCTGGAATGACCGCCGCCGTGCAGCCCATGAAAAGAAATAACAGATACAGATAAATTATCACCGGATAAAAAATACTATGACGGAGGCAAATCAATGATTTCTCACGGAAAAAATATCAAAATTTTCTCCGGCAACTCCCATCCTGCGCTTGCGATGCAGATCGCATCCGCTCTGGGTCTGCCGCTCGGCAAGGCAACCATCTCCACCTTCGCTGACGGCGAGATCTCGGTTTCGATCTCGGAGTCCGTTCGCGGTTCTGACGTATTCCTCGTTCAGTCCACCTGCGGCCCGGTCAACAACAACCTGATGGAGCTGCTCATCATGATCGACTCGTGCAAGCGCGCATCGGCAGGCCGTATCACCGCGGTCATCCCGTACTTCGGCTACGCACGCCAGGACCGCAAGAGCAAGGCGCGCGACCCGATCTCTGCAAAGCTCGTGGCGAACCTCATCACCGCAGCAGGCGCAGACCGCGTGCTGACCATGGACCTGCACGCAGCGCAGATTCAGGGCTTCTTCGATATTCCGGTGGATAACATGCTCGGCTCGTCCGTGCTCATCCCGTACATCGCCGGCAAGTTCGGCGTCGGCACCGAGGATACCGTTATCGTATCTCCCGATCTGGGCTCTGTTACCCGTGCACGCAAGTTCACCCAGAAGCTCGACATGCCGCTCGCGATCATCGACAAGCGCCGCCCGAAGGCGAACGTTTCCGAGGTCATGAACATCATCGGCAACGTCAAGGGCAAGAAGTGCATTCTGGTCGACGACCTGATCGACACCGCAGGCACCCTCGTACATGCAGCTGAGGCGCTCGTAGAGCGCGGCGGCGCGACCGAGGTCTATGCGTGCGCAAGCCACGGCGTTCTGTCCGGCCCGGCGATCGAGCGCATCAAGGAGAGCCCGATCAAGGAGCTGACCATTCTCGATACCATTCCGCTGTCGAGCGAGAAGAAGCTCGACAACATCAACGTGCTGTCCGTTGCGCCGGTATTCACCGAAGCGATCGCACGCATCTACGAGGAGACCTCGGTTTCCACCCTGTTCGACTAAAGATAAGTAACAGCAAAAATGGGAGCTGCTGCCTGCGTGCAGCGGCTCCTTTTGTTTTTTCTCTGTGAATGAAAG
>CAVIRF010000127.1:0-4443 GCA_963645185.1 Coprococcus eutactus
GACTGTCGAAAAACTGCGTTTTTCCGACAATCTGTGTTCTGACTACGCAGAACACAAGTCGTCCGAAAGTTCCCATACGGAAACTTTCTCCCTCTTGAGGTGTAAAAACCGAGGCGCATGTCCCCGGTTTTTACGTGTTTGCCCAGCAAACACTTTGTAATGCGCGCTGTCGCGCGGTAACAGCAGCATCGCGAAAATAAACTTCATCGACAGACTGAAATATTCTTTTTACGTGCTGCCGCTCAGAGAAATTCCGTCGCGATGTATTTTCTGTCGCAGTCTGCCGGGGTATAGACCCAGCGGTCGATATGGTCGCCGGAGACAAAATAGTGCGGCGGCACAGGCGTATCCGTCTGCGGCAGAATGTCGATCACGCTCAGCTTGATCTTCATGCGCTGCGGCAGGACGGACTTGATGTAGACCGAAACCGACGTGCCGGGTGTCAGACCCTCGCGGTTCTCCGCCAGCCCGGAAAGATTGGGCGCAAGCTCGATGAACACGCCGTAGGGCTCGACGGAACGGACGATGCCGCGCACGGTCTCGCCGGCAGAGAACAGCGCCGCGTTTTCCTCCCATGTGCCAAGCAGCTCGCGGTGCGTGAGCGTAATGCGGCGGTTCTCCATGTCCACCGACCGCACGACGGCGCGGATGCTCTGCCCGACGGCCAGCCGGTCGGAGGGATGATAGATGCGCGAGACCGACAGGTTTTCTATGCCGATGAGCGAGGGCAGACCGCAGCCGATGTCGACGAACGCGCCGAAGGGCTCCAGATGCGTGACGACCGCCGGGATGATGTCGCCGGGCACGAGAGAGGAGAGCATCGCCTCCTGTGCGCGCCGCTGCGCAACTGTCCGCGACAGCCAGACGGTCGGCGGCTCGCTCTCCTCGTCGATGTCGGTCACGACGAAGCAGGTCGGTTTGCCAACGCGCGAGAGCACGGCGATCTCCCGTACCTGTCCCTCTGCGACGCCGAGCGCACAGCACGCGCGCGGCATGATGCCCCTTGCAAAACCGAAATCGAACAGCAGATCGTGCAGCGCGGTACAGCGCAGCGCCGGAGCCTCCAGTATCCGCCCTTCGTCCTGTGCGCGCCGCAGTCCTTCGAGCGAGCGCAGCGCCTGCCGGACAGAGGGAAGCGTTCCATAGCTGCCCTCGGGCAGGAAATCGTCGGTTTTCATCATAAATGCACAGCCTCCTTTATTGTTCCGAGCTTTTTCAGTATATGAAAACCGGGAACGAAAATATGAGTGCGCTGTAACCTCGATACGCGCAGAAATACAGTCGCTTTTTCGCGCGGTCTGTGCTATAATAAAAGCAGAAAATAAACGCAGGGGGAGTGATACCGATGGACGTTCAGGTCGGCGATATCCTTACGATGAAAAAACCGCATCCATGCGGCTCGAAGCAGTGGAAAGTGCTGCGCACAGGCATGGATTTCAAACTCAGCTGCGTCGGCTGCGGACATGAGGTCATGCTTCCGCGCAGCAAGGCGGAAAAAAATATACGCAGTATCGAACGGGAGGGTGAAACGATATGTTGATCGACGGCAGACAGATGCACATTCAGATCAAAAAGGGCGATATTGGCCGCTATGTGATCTTACCGGGCGACCCGGCGCGCTGCGAGAAGATCGCGCGCTATTTCGATGAACCGCAGCAGCTCGCGCACAACCGCGAGTACACGCTCTGGACGGGCAGTCTGGAGGGCGTTCCGGTCGCGGTCTGCTCCACCGGCATCGGCGGTCCCTCGGCGGCGATCGCCATGGAGGAGCTCGTCGAATGCGGCGCGGATACGTTTATCCGTGTCGGCACCTCGGGCGGCATCGTAGACGAGGTCAAGGGCGGCGATATCGTCATCGCGACCTCCGCCATCCGTCAGGAGGGCACGAGCCGCGAATACCTGCCGATCGAGTTCCCGGCAGCCGCAAACTTCGACATCGTGCTTGCGCTCAAGCAGGCCGCAGAAAAGCTCGGCTATCCGCACCATGTCGGCGTTATACAGTCCAAGGACAGCTTTTACGGCGAGATCCGTCCGGCGCAGATGCCGATCGCGGACGAGCTCACCGCAAAATGGAAGGCATGGAAGGCCGCAGGCGCACTTACGAGCGAGATGGAGTCCGCGGCGCTTATGATCGTCGCGCAGGTGCTCCATGTCCGCTGCGGCGCGGTGCTGAACGTGCTGTGGAACGCAGACAACGATGATGCACCGGCTATTCCGCCGGACGCGACCGAGCGCGGCGTGCGTGCCGCTGTTGAAGCCATCCGCATCCTCATTCAGGAGGATCACGCGAAGGCATGAGCAAGGTCACACCATCAAACCGCACGGCCGACCTCGGGAATGACCCGGTCGGCCGTCTCCTTGTTCGGCTCGCCCTGCCGACCATCACTGCGCAGGTCGTCAACCTGCTCTACAACATCGTAGACCGCATTTATATCGGGCGCATCCCACTCGAGGGCAAGCTCGCGCTGACCGGCATGGGCGTTACCTTTCCGGTCATTACGCTCATCTCTGCGTTCTCCGCGCTTGTAGGCATGGGCGGCGCACCGCGCGCCTCGATCGCCCTCGGAGCAGGGGAGAAGGACTGCGCCGAGCGCACGCTCGGCACCTGCACTGCCGCGCTGTGGGGGCTTGCCGCGGTACTTACTGTGCTGTTCCTGCTGTTTCAGCGCGACCTGCTGCGGCTGTTCGGCGCGTCCGCCGATACGCTGCCGTATGCGATGCAGTATCTCAGCATTTACGTGCTCGGAACGATTTTCGTCATGACGGCGCTCGGTCTCAACGGCTTTATCACCGCACAGGGACGCTCGTCCGTCGCGATGAAAACCGTCGTGATCGGCGCGATACTCAACGTGCTGCTCGATCCGCTGTTCATTTTCGTGTTCGGGCTCGGTGTGCGCGGCGCAGCGATCGCGACCGTGATCTCGCAGGCGGTTTCCGCCGCATGGGTGCTGAAATTCCTCACCGGAAAGAGCACCGTCCTCCGGCTGCGGCGTGCAACGCTGCGTATCGACCGGAAGCTGCTCACGCCGGCGCTTGCCCTCGGCGCGTCGCCGTTCGTCATGATGTCCACGGAAAGCCTGCTGACCGTCGCGTTCAATGTTTCGCTTCAGAAATACGGCGGCGACCTCGCCGTGGGAGCAATGACCATCCTCACCTCGGTCGCGCAGATGATACAGCTGCCGCTGACCGGACTCTCGCAGGGCGCGCAGCCGATCTTGAGCTATAATCTCGGCGCGCACCGTCCCGACCGCATGAAGCAGGTCGTGCGCTACAACATCGCGATCGCCGTCGTGTTCGCCGCATCCATCTGGGGTATCGTGCAGCTGACGCCGCATGCGGTCGTCCATCTGTTTACATCGGATGCCTCGCTGATCGATATGACGGTCTGGGCGCTGCGCATTTACATGGCGCTCGGATTTACGAACGCCTTTCAGACCGGTTTTCAGCAGTCGTTTGTGGCGCTCGGAGAAGCGAAAATCTCGCTGTTTCTCGCGCTGGAGCGCAAGATTTTCCTGCTGATACCGCTCATCTTCATCCTGCCGCATTTCTTCGCGGACAAGCTGTTTGCGGTCTTTCTCGCAGAGCCTGTCGCGGATGTGCTCGCGGCCTTGACCACCACAGTTCTGTTCCTCATCCGTTTCCGAAAAATCACAAAAGAAATGTGAAAACACGGAACGTCTGCTTCTTTCCCTCGTCTAACCCAGTAAACAGCATACACAAAGGCGCATACAGGAAAAGGAGGAACTGGCATGAAACGATTATTCGCAGGAACGCTCGCAGCCGCTCTGGCACTCGGTCTGACAAGCTGCGGTCAGCAGGAAGAATGCTCTGCAAAACCGGTCATCTATCTTTACCCCGAGCAGCAGACAGAGGTTTCGGTTTCGCTCGATTATGACGGAACGCTCACTGCGACCTATCCGGCGTATGAGGACGGCTGGCACGTTACCGCTGAGCCGGACGGCACGCTGCATGATGAAAACGGCTATGAATACTCCTATCTGTTCTGGGAGGGCGAAAATAATGCCGATTATGACTTTTCGAAAGGCTTTTGCGTCGCCGGAGCAGATACAGCAGATTTCCTTCGCGAAACGCTCTCCGACATCGGTCTGACGCCGAAGGAGTATAACGAATTTATCGTTTACTGGCTGCCGAAAATGCAGGAGAATTCCTATAATCTGATCTCCTTTCAGTCCGAGCGCTACACCGATACCGCAAAGCTCGCCATCGCCCCTCAGCCGGACAGCATGCTTCGCGTGTTCATGGCATGGAAACCGCTGACGAAAGCGCAGCAGATCGAGCCGCAGACATTTCCGTCCTTCGAACGGGACGGCTTCACCGTTGTGGAGTGGGGCGGCTGCGAAGTAACAAGATAAACGAAAAGGCACGCCTTGGGGCAGCCTCCGTACGGAAGAGACCCCAAGGCGGCTTTTGCAACTCAATTTA
>CAVIRF010000128.1:0-4215 GCA_963645185.1 Coprococcus eutactus
GGTCTCTCTCTGACGCTTGTTTATTATATCAATTCACAGAACAGATGTCAACATATTTTTTCAAATTTTTTAATAAACTTTTTCTAGCGCCATTTTTCGACAGGACATCAAAAGGGCAGACGGCTGTGCTATACTGTAGTCAAAGGAGGACAGAGCGTATGAAAGCAACCATTTTACTTGCGGAGGACGAACGGGATATGCGCGAGGTGCTGTGCGATTACTTCGCGGCGAAGAGCGACGGTGAGATCACTATGGTACCGGCGCCGGACGGCGATACGGCGCTGCATCTGATCGAAACACAGCCGTTTGACCTGCTGCTGCTCGACATCATGCTGCCGGGCACGGACGGTTTCGCGCTGTGCCGCGCGGCACGGGAGCAGAGTGACGCGCCCATCCTGTTCGTCACCGCACGAGAGGACGAGCAGGACAAGCTGCACGGCTATGGTCTTGGGGCGGATGATTACGTTGTCAAGCCGTTTTCGCTCGCCGTGCTGTATGCCAAGGCACAGGCGCTCCTGCGCCGCTCGCGCGGCATGACAGCGGCGGAGGTGCTGAGGGCCGGTGGGCTTGTGCTCGACCCGGCGAGGGGAACGGTAACGGCGGACGGTCAGCGCATTGACCTGCCGCCCAAGGAATTTGCTTTACTGCGTGCATTGATGGAGCGGAAAAACCGCGTGCTGACGAGGGACGAACTGCTGGACCTTGCGTGGGGCTGGGACTATGACGGCACGGACCGGGTGATCGACGGGCATATCAAAAAGCTGCGCCGGGCGCTGGGGAAGTACGCGGACTGCATCAAGACCGTGGTAAAGCGCGGCTACAAACTGGAGGTAGACGGAGATGAAAATAAAACGCAAAAACTTTGGCAGCTTCTTTGTACGAATTGGAGCAGGCTTTCTCGCATTCTGGCTCGTGGTGATGGGCGTATTTACCCTGCTGATGGGCCAGCAGCGCGCGAAGCTGATGTTGTCGGAGATGGAAAACAAGGCGGATTTTTTTGATGGAGATTTCGGAAAATATTTGCTGGACTCCAAACAGCGCGATACCGATGATACTGCACAGCTCCGCAGGGCGCTGCGCTGGCAGAGCTTTCGAATTGACAGTAAGGATCCACCCAATGTACAGATCGTGGAAACTGCGATTACCGATAAAAATGGCGCTGTGCTGCAGGGCAATCGCTGGTGGCTGACGCTGCGAGACGGAGAGTCAGATTATGATGTAGACATGGGCGATCAGCCGCAAAAGGTATGCGAGGCAATCCTGATTGGATCTGCGATGACTGAGGAATTAAGTGCTCCTTTTCCGGAAATGACCTTTGAGGCATGGGTAGACGGAGATCAGGCATATCTAAAGTCGGTTACTGTTCGCCCGACAAAGGAGGTCAACGGTTTGTGGGAGCCGACAGGTGAGGTCAACACGGTCGAGTGTGTGTATGATGAAAATCTCCCACTAAAAACGATGAGATGGGCAAGTGTCAGCTGCCCGGGACCGAACGATTTGACTGCAAAGCAGCTTGCGGCCTCCTTGACTTCTCCGGCCCGGCTGGCGCTGCGTGAATGGGCGGAGAACCCGAGCGGCGCGAACAGCAGCGAAGAGATCGTGCGTCCGTGGCTGGTGCGTAAATTCCATCGGACGATGAAGCATTGCGACTATGTCGATGGCAGCTATGTCTATATGTCTTACGCGGCGGAGGGCTATCCGCTGAAAGCGTGCCTGCCGATTCTGGTGCCTGCCGGTGCGATGAGCTTCACTCTGGCGATGCTCTGCGCGGTCATCCTGTCGTTTGCCCTGCTGCGCGTCTGGCGCAAGCAGGAGCGCGTGGAGCAGGTGCGGCGCGAAACCACCGCTGCGCTCGCGCACGAGCTGAAAACGCCGCTCTCCGTCCTCTCGGCGACAGCGGAGCTGTTAGGGGACAACCTCGCACCGGAAAAGCAGGCGCATTATCTCGACGTCATCCAGACGCAGGCGCAGCGCATGGACAGCAGTGTACGGAAGATGCTTGAGCTGTCGCGGCTTAAGACCGGCGTGCAGGCGCTGCGGCGAGGAGAATTCTCGCTCGCGGAGCTCGCGCAGGAAAGGCTTGCCGCCGCGCTCCCGGCAGACAGCAGTCTGCACACGGAGTTTGCATCTGACCGTGAATATACGGTCAATGCAGACCGCGCGCTGCTTGCCCGGGCGCTGGATGCGCTGCTCGAAAACGCCGTACAGCACACGCCCGATGGCGGCCGCGTCACGGTCCGTATCGCGGACGGTACGCTTTCCGTGGCGAATACCGGCGACGCCATCCCGAACCACGCCCTGCCGCGGCTGTGGGAGGCATATTATCAGGTCGACCCGTCGCGCAATACAAAGGGCGACGGCCTCGGTCTCTCGATCGCCAAAACCGTATTCGACCTGCACGGATACACCTGCGGTGCAGAAAACACGGATTCCGGCCCGAAATTCTGGTTCAAGCTCGTATAAAACTAAAAGCCGCCCAAAGGGCGGCTTTTTCGTTAGCTTAAATCGTATCCAGTTTTACCTTGCCGTCCTCGGCGGAAAGGTGCGCGCCGAGCAGCGGCTTTTCTCCGGTGACGATTGCATTTGCAAGCGGATTTTCGATCTCCTTTTCGATCAGGCGGCGCAGATTGCGAGCGCCGTACTTGACGGAATAGGACTTCTCAACGAGCAGCGTGAGCAGGCTGTCGTCCCAGGTCAGACGGATTTCCTTGTCTGCAAGGGTGCCCTTGAGCTCGTTCAGCATGATCTCAGCGATGTGGCGGAAGTTATCCTCGGTGAGCTGGTTGAACGCGATGATCTCGTCGATGCGGTTGAGAAACTCGGGGCGCATGATCTCCTCGAGCGCCTTCATCACGCGCTCCTTGCTCATCTGCGAGACCGTGCGGCCAAAGCCGGCAGGCGTGCTGCTCGACTGAGAGCCGGCGTTCGAGGTCATGACGATGACCGTGTTCTCGAAGCTGACAACGCGGCCCTGTGCGTCGGTCAGACGGCCGTCGTCGAGGATCTGGAGCAGCGAGTTGAGCACATCCGGATGCGCCTTTTCGATCTCGTCGAACAGAACGACCGAGTACGGACGGCGGCGGATCTTTTCGGTCAGCTGACCTGCTTCATCGTAGCCGACATATCCCGGAGGCGAGCCGATGAGACGGGAAACCGTGTGCTTTTCCATGTATTCGGACATGTCGAGACGCACAAGCGCATCGGGGGAGTCGAACAGGTCGAGCGCGAGCTGCTTGACCAGCTCGGTCTTGCCGACACCGGTCGGGCCGACGAACAGGAAGGAAGCCGGCTTACGCTTGGGGCTGATACCGGCGCGACTGCGGCGAATGGACGCGCAAACGGCATCGACAGCCTCGTCCTGACCGATCACGTGCGACTTGAGACGGCTCTCCATATCACGCAGGCGCGCGGACTCCTGTGCGGCCACCTTGGATGCCGGGATGCCGGTCCAGATCTCGATAACCTCGGCGAGAAGCTGCTCGTCGACGGCAGGCGCAGGCTTGCAGAGCAGCTCGTGCAGCTGTGCCTCGACCTGAAGGATGCGCGATCGGCAGGAGGCGATCTTCGCGTAGGTTTCCTCCTCCTCGTTGCGCGCCGAGGACTGGGTCAGATCGTCAAGCTGTGCCTGAAGGCGTTCCAGCTCGTTCTGAAGCTCAGGAATTTCGGAAAGCTGCGGAGAGTCCAGATTGAGGCGCGAGCAGGCCTCGTCGATGAGGTCGATGGCCTTGTCCGGCAGGAAACGGTCGGTGATATAGCGCTCGCTCATTTCAGCGGCACGGCGGCACATCTCGTCAGAGACGGTAACGCCGTGGAAGGTCTCGTAATAGGAACGGATGCCCTTGAGGATTTCCGTGGTCTCGGCCACGGACGGCTCGCCGATATATACCGGCTGGAAACGGCGCTCAAGAGCTGCGTCCTTCTCGATGTATTTGCGGTATTCCTTGAGCGTGGTCGCGCCGATGACCTGAATATCGCCGCGCGCGAGGGCAGGCTTGAGGATGTTCGCCGCGTTCATCGAGCCTTCGGAGTCGCCTGCGCCGACAATATTGTGCACCTCGTCGATGACGAGGATGATGTTGCCGATCTTCTTGACCTCGTCGATCAGGCCCTTCATGCGGCTTTCAAACTGGCCGCGGAACTGCGTGCCTGCAACCAGCGCGGTCAGGTCGAGCAGATGGACCTCCTTGTTGCGCATCTTGAACGGGATACGGCCCT
>CAVIRF010000129.1:0-4194 GCA_963645185.1 Coprococcus eutactus
TTCGCAGAACACAAGTCGTCCGAAAGTTCCCATGCGGAAACTTTCTCCCTCCAGATGTAAAAAAACCGAGGCGCATGTCCTCGGTTTTTTTAATCGCTGCGCGATTTCTATTTCATGCGCGCTAACGCGCGAAAAACCCCACTGCTGTGCAGTGGGGTTTTTGTTTTGCCTTTTTAGTAAATGACGACGGTCGA
The DNA here is from genome assembly GCA_963645185.1 of Coprococcus eutactus. GTDB lineage: Bacteria > Bacillota > Clostridia > Oscillospirales > Butyricicoccaceae > Agathobaculum. Next base: position 195 of record CAVIRF010000129.1, read on the forward strand.
GCCGATCGGAACGTTATCGTAGATCCAGTTAATATCGCTCTTCTGCATGCGGACGCAGCCGTGCGATACGGGGTAGCCGCTGCTGAAGTCGTACTCCTTGTCCGTATTCGGCGTGCACAGACGGGAATGGAACGCATAGCCGGTGTCCGGATAGAAGCCTACAACCGGACGGACAGTATACGTGCTCGTGGTCCAGCCTGCCTTGAGCTTGTAGGTGATCTTGGTGACGCCGACCGGGGTCTCGGTACCGGATGCACCCGTGCCGACGACAAAGCTCTTGACGAGCTTCCAGTTGCCCTTGGAGCCGGTAAATACGTTAGCGTGCTGATAAGCGCGGTTGACCCAGATCAGATAGTTCGAATTGCTCGAATAGCCCTTGGCGTTGATCCAGGTTTCCTTCTCATAGGACTTGTAGTCGTTGTTTACCGCATAAGAGGTCGTGTAGTTGCCGCGGTAGGTCGAGGAGACCAGATTGAGCACGCGGTTTACGTCGCGCTGCTGATACCACTCGTTCGAATAGTTCTCGATCGGGACGGTCTTTTCCGCGTAGATCTCCTCCGTCTCGCCCGTGGACGGGTTGACGTAGGTCAGCTTGAGGCCGGTCGTGACCGAGGTCTTCATATCCTTTGTGAAGGTGAAGTAGGTGGTATGCGAGGAAACCTTGTCGTTCGACAGCGCAAAGTTGTCGTTTGCGAGGCCGGAGAGCGGCTTGCCGTCCTGATACCACTGCGCCTTGCAGATCTTCGTGCCGTCAACGCCCGAGAAGGTCGCCTGAGAGACGAGCGAGCCGCCTGCCGTGACCTTTGTCGGCACGCCGATGTTGATTTTTACGTTCTTGATGCCGGCGTCGATGTTCTCGGTCTTGCTGTCGCAGGCAAGCGTAACGTCGCAGCCTGCCGCGCGCAGCTCGAGCGAAGCTGCCTTGCCCGTGCCGCCGATGGTCGAGCCGTAGCCTGCCGCAAGCAGGAAATCTACCGTGCTGTCGACCGAAAGGCGCGTATTCTTCGCGCTGCTCTCGATGCTGACCGCACCGACCGAGCCGCCGAGATTGATGGTGTTGCCGCGGCCTGTTACGGTCAGCGAGGTCGCGTCCATGCCGGACAGGTCGATGACGCGGTTGCTTGCGGTGATCTCGATGTTGTCCGCCTTGCCGTTGAAGGAAACGTAGCCGCCATCGCCTGCGATGACGAGGTTGCTCGTGCTCACGGTTTCGCCGAGGGTGATGTTCGCGCTGTCAGCCGGGTCTACGGCGAGCGTGGACATGCCTGCCTGACCGTCAGCGGTCAGGGTCACGTTGTCGCAGCCCTTGAGCACGATGCGGTTCGGGGTGGAAACATCGGACAGCTTGACGTTATGTACCGGGGCGGAGAAGATGACGTCGCCCGTCAGATTGGAGACCGAAAGGTCGGTATCGCCCGAAACGATGCTGCCGCCGGCCGCGCCGGTGTATTCCGAGGAAATATTGCCTGCGATACGGGTGATCATGGTGACAAACTCCGCACGGGTCAGCTTCTTATTCGGCGCGAGGGTGGTCGCGGTGTCGCCCTTGACGATGCCGCTCGCGACGAGAGCCGCCGCTGCCTGACGCTGGTCGTCGGTCATGGAGCCGGTATCGGTGAACACGCTCAGCTCGTCTGCGCCCGACTCTGCGCGGTCATAGACGAATGCGCGCGCGATGTACACGAACGCCTCGGCACGGGTGGCCGCATTGCCGAAATTCCGGCTGTCGTTCGCGTCGATGAGGTTCAGATGGATGGCCTTGCCGAGCTCAGAGGTGTACCACTGGTTCTGCTGCGAGGAGGCGAGGGAAGCCGTGCTGTCCTGCTGGGTCGCGCCGAGCGCACGGTTGAGGATGGTCAGCGCTTCCGAACCGCGCACCGGGTCGTTCGGCAGCATTTTGCCGTTCGAGCCCTTGAGCAGGCCCAGCTCAATGCCCTTGCGGAGCGCAGACTCCGCCCAGTGACCCTTCATGTCCGCAAACTCAGTCTCGGTGTCGGACGGAGCGGACGGATCTTCGGTGCTGCCGGTATCGGTGTCGCCGGTAGTGCCGCTGTTGTCCGTATCCTCGTCGCCATCGCCGTCAAGCGGCGTATCGTTGCCTGCCGGAGCGCTCGAAACGGTGAGCGTGACCGGCAGCGCGCCTGCATTCAACAGGAGCGCATAGTTTTCTGCGACCTGTTCGGTGAAATTGTTCTCGATATTGACGCTGCTGCTGTCGATCTTGCTCGAAATGGTCGGAGACGCGATGGTCTGGCCGTCCATTTTGATGTACAGCTTGTTGTCGCTGTCGCGGTCCGCGATCGCGGTGGTCGCCTCCTTGAGGCTCTGGCGGCCCTTGGTCGTCAGCGTCAGCACGACACAGCCGGTGCTGTCCTTGCTGCCCTTGGTGCTCGTGACCTGCTTGAGGCCCTCGTTCGTCAGCCATACCTTGCCGTCCGCGTCGGACGCAGAGAAGGCCGCAGGCTGCACGAGGTAATCCGCCAGATTAGAGATCTGCGTGGAGGCCGGGAACTCGACCGTGATGGTCGAGCCGTCGTCCGCCACGGTCAGCGTGTAATCCTTGTAGCCGAGCGCGTCCAGACGGCTCTTGAAAATATCCTTTACCGTGTCGCCGTTCGCGCCGGTGAGCGTCTTATCAGAGGCGAACACGAGCTTGACGCTCTGTGCCTCGGCGCCCGTCGTGACGGCGGTATCCGCCGTGCTGTCCGGCGTACTGCTCTCCGCCGCATAAGCAGGCGAAAGCAGCATTACAGCGGCCAGAACGCCGCTTAAAATTTGCTTTTTCAATGGAACTATCCCCTTTATTGGTACCTTAACTTAATCGTCGGCGCTCTGACTCTTCCCTGACTTCGCGCCGGCGTTTCATACTGTTTTCTATTTTACGTTTCCGGTTTTGCATTGTCAAGCCATACCAGGTTTCAATATCGAAACAAAAGGAGCACCTCTCCTCAGAAAGGTGCTCTCGAATGCCGGAAAACAGATTTCCCGATTTTATTTTATTCGCCGTCCGTGGTCTCGTCTACGGTCTCAGCGGACTCCTCGGCGTTTTCCTCCGCCGTTTCGTCCTCTTCCTCCTTGTCCGTGCGGGCAATGGAGATGACCTTGACGTCCTCGCCGGTGCGCATGACGATAACGCCCTGCGAGCCGCGGCCGCATTCACGGATCTCCTCGACACCGGTACGGATGATAACGCCGTCGTCGGTGATGATCATGACGTCGTTTTCGCTGTCAACGACCGCGATGCCTGCGACCAGACCGGTCTTTGCGGTCAGGCTGTGCAGCATGATGCCGCCGCCGCCGCGGTGATGCACGGAGAAGTCCTCGACCGGGGTACGCTTGCCGTAGCCGTTTTCGGTGACGGAGAGCACATATGCGCCCTTGCGCGCACGCGCCGCGCCAACGACATAATCGCCGTCTGCGAGCTTGATGCCGCGCACGCCGGTAGCCGCACGGCCCATCGCGCGGACCTCGTTCTCGTCAAAGCAGATCGCCTTGCCGTTGTGGGTCGCGATGAGGATGTTCTGCTCGCCGTCGGTCAGGCGGACGTCAACGAGCGCGTCGTCCTCGTTGAGGTTGAGTGCGCGCAGTCCCGCTCGGCGGATATTCTGAAGGTCGGAGAGCACGATGCGCTTCGCAACGCCCTGACGGGTGACGAAGAACAGGAACTTGTCGTCCGCAAACTCCTGAATCGGGAACATTGCGGTGATCTTTTCGCCGTTTTCGAGCTCAAGCAGGTTTACAATGTTCATGCCCTTTGCAGAACGGCCGGTCTCCGGGATCTGGTAGCCCTTGAGCTTGTAGACCTTGCCGCGGTCCGAGAAGAACAGGATGGTGTCGTGCGTAGAGGCGGTGAAGATGTCCTTTGCGAAGTCCTCCTCACGGGTGCTCATCGCGGAGATACCGCGGCCGCCGCGGCGCTGTGCGCGGTAGACCGAGGTCGGCTGACGCTTGATGTAGCCGAAGTGGGTGAGGGTGTACGCGCAGTCCTGCTGCTCGATGA
>CAVIRF010000130.1:0-4057 GCA_963645185.1 Coprococcus eutactus
AAAGTTTCCGCATGGGAACTTTCGGACGACTCGTGTTCTGCGAAGTCAGAACACAGCTTGTCGGAAAAACGAAGTTTTTCGACAGTCTCTAAAAAGTGCCTGCCGCCCGATACGGGAAGAGTGTATCGGACGGCAGGCTGCAAAAGGGGATCGTTATGTAAGGAGAAATGATACTGTCAGAAAATGAATGCGGTTATGCGGCGATGCGCTGAATGATCGTCGCGAGCTCGGCACGGGTGGTGTTGCCGGCCGGTGCGAAGGTCTTGTCCGGGTTGCCCTTGACGAGACCGGACTTGGTGCAGTAAGCGACGCCGTCTACTGCCCACGAGGAGATCTTCGCGCTGTCAGCAAAAGCGGAAACCTCGTCCTTGTCAGCCGTTACGTCCACGCCGGACAGCTTGCGCTGACGGGTGAGCAGGGTCGCGATCTCTTCACGAGATACGGTGCGGTCGGGCTCGAACTTGTTGTTGCCGACGCCTTCCATGATGCCGGTCTTGGCCGCCCACGCGATGGCGGTGCGTGCCTGATGGGTCTCGGGAACGTCGGTGAAGGACGCGAGATCAACCTTGGGCTGACCTGCCAGATTGTACAGAGCAGATGCAACTTCCGCACGGGTCAGAGCCTCGTCTGCGCCGAATACATACGGCTTTTCGCCGCCCATCAGCTGATTGTCGGTGACATACTTGGCAGCGTCGTAGTACCATGCGTTCGAGGAAACGTCGGTGTAATCGGTGACCTGCTTGCCGGTCTGGAGGTTGTTGAGGATCTCGTAGCTGTCAATGGCCTTGAAGCTGTTCCAGTCGTCCTCGTCCTGCTTCTGGCAAGCGGTGCCCTTGATGGAGTTTTCGGAGAACTCGAGGATGGAGAATACCTGCTTGTCCTCTTCGTCGGTGTAGAAATCGGTGGAGTAGTCCGAACGGGCCGGAATGTACTCGTAGAACTTGTTGCCGACCGTGCCGCCGGTGATGTAGGTGGTGCCGTCGCCGGTGTTGACCTTGATGTCGTTCTTGACGGTGGAGCGGATGTAGATGTGGTCGTGGCCGTTGAGGAACAGGTCAACGTTCATCTTGTCGAGCGAATACTCGCTGTCGTTGATGTAGTAGTCGCGGACAGCCAGCGGATCGTGGTTGGAGGTGTACGGGCCTGCGTGGGTCATGACGATGCGCCACTTCTTGTCGGAAGCGTCGAGAACGCTCTTGCACCACTGAAGCTCCTTCTGCATGATCTCAGCCTTCTTGTCGGCCGGGGTGACCTCGCCGTTCAGGATGACGAAGATCGCGTCGCCGTACTCAAAGTAACCCATGGTGCGGTCGAACTCGGGGTAGCCGGTGTTTGCGCCGGACATGTTGAAGCGCTGTGCGAAGGAAATGAAGTTCCAGTCGCCCTTCATCTCGTGGTTGCCTGCGACCGTAACGGTCGGGTACTTGGCGTAGTAGTCGCCCATGACTTCGAAGCAGGCATCCCATTCAGTGGACTTGTAGCCGTTCTGGGTGGTGTCGCCTGCGGAGATCATCAGATCGGGGTTCGGGCAGACCTTGAGGGCCTGATCGATGGAGTAGCGGAAGCTCATGTAATTCTCTACGGACTCGGACTGCGGGTCGGAGTAGAAGATGACCTTGAAGCTCTTGTCGTCTGCGGACTTCGGCGCGGTGAAGGACTTTTCGTCGCTCATGAACTCGCCGCCGTCGCCGACGCGGTAAACATACTCTGCGGACGGGGTCAGACCGGTGATCTCAACGCGGTGAGCGGCCTTTTCCTTGTAGCCTGCGGTTACGGACTCAACGTAAGAGGTGCCGGACTTGGTCTCCCACTTGGAAGCGCCCTTTACCTTGTACTGGATGACGGTCTTGGTGACGCGCGGATCGGTCAGCCAGCTGAAGCGCAGGCCGCCCTGCTTGGTGTCCGGGGTGATGGTGATCTGGTCGGGGTCGCCCTTTACCTTGCCGTCGTCGATGTTCAGAACGATGGGCTCTGCGCTGTTCGTCGGCTTGGTGACGGTTTCCTTGTCGGTCTTTACCGAGATGTAGTAGAACATGTCGCCTACCTTGTCGGTCGGCAGGGAAGCGGTGTAGGTATCGCCGGAGGCCTTCATGGCAACAGCGGTATCGACCTTTGCGGAGTCATAGCCGTAGTACAGGGTAACGCTCTCGATCTTGTCGTTGGAGACGATGCGAGCGGAGACCTCAGCCTTGCCGTTGTGGTCGGCGGTGTTGAGGGCACGGGAGATGATGCGCGTGCCGCTGACGGTGTAATCGACTGCCGGGAAGATGGAGGAGTCAAAGCCGCGCAGGATAGGCTGCTTGTCGGCTGCGCTCCAGTCCCAGACCTTGTTCATATCCCAGCCGAGGTCCTCGTAGGTGGACTTGCTGGTGATGGCGTCGGTGGAAACGTCATCCCACTTGATGGGCTGCTCGGTCGGCTCGTTGCCGGAGAGCAGGGTGCCTTCCCACGCGATGTTGCCGGTGATGTTGGTGGCTGCCTCGTCGTCGAGCTGACCGACGATCTTGTCGACGTCCTGCACGCCCTTGATGAAGGACTGTGCGGAAACGCTGTCCTTGAGGGTCTCGCCGGCGTTGAAGGAGCCTGCGATGCCGCCTGCGTGGCCTACCGTGCCGCTCGTCGCGGTGGTGTCGACCGTACCGGCTGCGAAGCAGCGCGCCAGATAGCCGCCGCCGTCCTGAATGCCTGCAACGCCGCCTGCGTCATACGGCGCGGAGATGTCTGCATTGATGTAGCAGTCCTCGACGTGGCCGACGATCGGGCCTTCGCCCTCCTTCAGCTTGCCGCAGATACCGCCTGCGGTATGCGAGTTGGACAGATCGAGGCACTTGACCTCGCCGGTGACGACACAGCCGGTGATCGTGCCGTAGTTTACGCCGGCCAGAGCGCCGACGTTCTGCTGACCGGTTACATAGCAGTCGAGCAGCGCGAGATTTTTGATATATGCCTGATCGTCCTGATTGCCGACGTAGCCGAACAGACCGGCATATTTCTTTTCATATTCAACGCGAAGGCCCTTGATGGAGTGGAACTGGCCGTCGAACGTGCCGGTAAAGCCTTCTTCCTTCTTGGATGCGATCGGTTTGAAGCCCTCGACGCCGGTCATGTCGATGTCGGCGGTCAGGACATAGTGTCCGTCGCGTGGAGCGCCGTCTTTCCATTTGCCGGCCAGATATAGAAGCTGGGCCGGGGTGGAAATTTCGTAGCAGCCTGTTGCGCTGTTGTAGGTCGGCGGAGTGCCTGCGTCCTTCGCCGCGAATGCAGTTGCGGGAACCATTGACAGCACCATCATGGCGGACAGTGCGAGACTCGTCAATCGTTTTTTCATCATAGAACCTGACCTTCTTTCCGTATCAGTTGATGCAGCGGAGCAGGAAACTGTATTTTCCGTCTGCTGCACGGATTTTGTGGGTATCAGCGCGAAACATCCGCCGGGAACGGCGGACGGGATAAAACGGGAGAGCCTCCTTTCTTTCAAGCGTCTTTGCACAATACGCTGTATTTTACAGTTTCGCAAACGTTTGCGATTGGATATATTCTATAATAATTCAAGGAAAGTTGCTTGTCAATGACGCAAGTTACAATTTTTCAGAGCAAAAAATAGCACAAATGACCGAAGAATATGAAAATCCATAGGAATTCAATTTACGCAAACGTTTTCTGGTGTTAAAATTCATATGAATTTCATTGTGAAAGTGGATTTAATGGGACTGTTTGGTTATACTGTCTAAAAATATTTTTCGGCGCTTGTATATTCCGTACACGTTTGCGCTTGCGCATTCCGGAACGCCGCGCTATAATACTACCAGAATAAAAAATGAGCTGAGGGAACACGAAAGAGTGCTTCCCCCAAAAGAAAGAGGTAATGAAAAATGAAGAAGAGCTTCCGTAATTTCCTGATGGGTTCCGCAATGTTTGAGCTGGCAAACGATCCGGGCACCGCAAAGCTGTTTGCAGTTAACCGCAAGACTCGCTAAGAAAAGCAAATGAAAAAGACCGCCTTTGGGGCAGCCTCCGTACGGAAGAGACCCCAAGGCGGCTTTTGCAACTCAATTTA
>CAVIRF010000131.1:0-3988 GCA_963645185.1 Coprococcus eutactus
TCGCGCTGCTCATCGGGCAGAACAACCGCGAGGAGATCAACCGCACGCTGCACACCGTACTCACGTTCGGCGCGGTGCTCGGTCTGGGACTGATGCTCGTCGGATGGCTGTCGATGAAGCCCATCCTCGTGCTCTCCGGCACGCCGGAAAGCGTGCTGGACGAGGCACTGCTCTACATGTTCATCTATTTCCTGAGCATTCCGTTCATGGTCGTATACAACTTCGGCGCGGCCGTACTGCGCAGCTACGGCGACAGCCGCCGCCCCATGTATTATCTGCTGCTTTCCGGCACGGTAAACGTGGTACTCAACCTGTTTCTCGTCATCGTGATGCAGCTCGGCGTCGCCGGTGTCGCGATTGCAACGGTCATTTCCAATGTACTCAGCGCGGCCATGGTCATCACACACCTCGCTCGCCGCGACGATGATTTCGCGTTCCGCTTCCGCCGCATGCGCATCGAAAGAGGGCCGCTCCTGCGCATCCTGCAAATCGGCATCCCGGCAGGCATTCAGGGCGCGATCTTCTCCGTATCCAACGTATTCATCCAGAGCGGCATCAACTCGTTCGGCGAAAACGCCATCGCAGGCTCGTCGCTCGCGCTCAACTTCGAATACTTCACCTATGACATCGCGAATGCCTTCGCGCAGGCCGCTGTCACCTTTACCAGCCAGAATTTCGGCGCAGGCGACATGAAGCGCTGCAAGAAGATTTTCCGCTTCTGCATGCTGTTCGGCATCGTGTTCACCGAAATCCTGTGCGCGATCTTCATGGTCTGGGACGATTTCTTCGTCAGCATCTACACCACGAGCAGCGCGGTCGCCGTGTTCGCAGTCAGCCGCATGTGGCATGTCTGCTCGCTCGAGGGCCTGACCGCGACCTACGAGGTCGAGAGCGCCGCTCTGCGCGGCATGGGACGCTCGCTCGAGCCTGCCATTTTCACCATCCTCGGCACGGTCGTGTTCCGTCTGATCTGGATGGCGACCGTGTTCCGCCTTGTCCCGACCTACGAAATGCTGATGAACGTCTACCCGGCCTCGTGGGTCTTCACCGGCGCGGCGCTGCTGATCGTATACGTGCGGCAGATGCGCAAAACGGCACGAAATGCGTGATTTGATAAAGGGGAATTCTTTATGAGCAGAGAAACAAACATGACGGTCGGAAGTCCGACAAAGCTCATCCTCGGGCTGTCCGTACCGCTGATCCTGACCAACGTCGGCCAGCAGCTGTATACGGTCGCGGACGCCTCCATCGTCGGCCGCGGCGTCGGCGTGGAAGCGCTCGCGGCGCTCGGCGCGACAGACTGGCTGTACTGGCTCGTCCTGTGGACCGTGCAGGCCATGACGCAGGGCTTTTCCGTTCTCGTATCGCAGACCTTCGGCTCCGGCGACAAAAAGGGACTGCGCCGGGCGATCACGATGTCCGTCGTGCTGTGCGCGGCGGTCGGCATCCTGCTCACCGTCGTGTTCGTCGGCTCGTCCAGCTGGCTGCTGCGCCTGCTCGACACCCCGGAGAACATCTACAGCGGCGCGCATGTCTATCTGACCATGATGTACGCCGGTACGCTCATCACCATGGCCTACAACATGGCGGCGGCCATCCTTCGCGCGCTCGGCGACGGCAGAAGCCCTCTCATCGCCATGTTCACCGCCGGCTGCCTGAACATCGTGCTCGACCTGCTGTTCGTGCTGTACTTCGGCTGGGGCATTCCGGGCGCGGCAGCGGCAACGCTCCTCGCGCAGCTGTTCGCTTTTTTCTACTGCGTCGCGGCGCTGCGCAGGATCCCTGCCTCCGCTGTTGAGCGCTCCGACTGGCAGCTCGACCGCGGCGTTCTGCTGCGGCTGTGCCACCTCGGCCTTCCACTCGCATTGCAGCATTTCGTCATCGTTATCAGCGGCATCATCATGCAGGCGGTCATCAACACCTGCGGTTTTGTATTTCTCGCAGGCTTCACCGCGACCAACAAGCTGCACGGCCTGATGGACTGCTCGGCCTCTGCGTTCGGCTACGCCGCCTCGACCTATATGGGACAGAACTGGGGCGCGAACCGCCTCGACCGCGTGAAAAAGGGCGTGCGCTCCACGCTCGTGCTGTCGCTCAGCTTTTCCGCTCTGCTCGCGGCCTTCATGATCCTGTTCGGCCGCCATGTTGTCGCCATGTTCATCTCCGCGGATGCGGCGAACGCCGCCGAGGCGCTTTCGGTCGCATATGATTATCTGGTCGTCATGAGCACGTTCCTCATCTCCGCCTACGTGCTGCACACCTACCGCTCGTCGCTTCAGGGCATGGGCTTCACGCTCGCGCCCATGCTCTCCGGTCTGACCGAGTTTGCAGGCCGTGTCGGCGCGGCGCTGCTGCTCACCAGAGTCATCGGCGACCGCGGCCTGTTCTACACCGATGCCGCCGCATGGACGTTCGCCGCGGTCTTTCTCGCCGCCTCGTACTACATTCAGATGCACATCATCCGCGTCAAGGGTCTTACCTACCAGAGCACCAAATAACACAAAAACAAATCCCATGCCGTCTCGCTCGAGCTGCGGCATGGGATTTTCTTTGGCGTTTTACTGATATTCCGCGTTTAGGAACATGGGCTTGATGGCGACGACCTCGTCGTATTCCGCCTGCGAGACCTCAACATCGGCGTTCAGCGCTCTGAGGTCGTCCTTCACGACGCCGAGCGCCTGTTCGGCGGTCACGGCGCGGCCGTCCATGATGGCGCGCTGCATGCGGCGCAGCACGACCGGATGCGCATAGCGCGCCGGAAGCGGAAAATTCAGATACGCCGAGACGTATTCCTGCATTTTGCTCTGCGCCTGCGCGTCGTTCTGCATGATCGAGGTGCGGTTGTTGCGCGCGGTGGGCAGCACGCTGAAGCCTGCGAACGTGAAGATCGCGGCAAGGCCGAACAGCGTGAAGTAGATCGAGAACGAGCCGTGCTGCACAAAGGAGACTATGCCGTAAGCGAGCGCCGCGAAGCCGAGCAGGGTGATCGCCATGGCGGCCCAGCGGTAGCTGCCGTTCGTGCACTGGAAATTGCGGCGGCGCTTTGCGGCCACGCTCAAACGCTCGGTCAGCTCGGGGCGCTGCTCCAGATAGTCGATGGCCTGATTGAGCGTGCGCACGGTCTTTTCTGCCTGCGCGCTCATCGGTGGGCGTTTGCGCTCCTCTTCCTCCCGGCGCGCCTTTTCCTCCGCGATGCGCTGCTCTGCCGCCGCGCTCACGCACGGAATGGGCGGGAACTCAGCACGAATAACGCTCAGGAAGTCGTCGACCTGCTGTTCGTATTTGAAGTTGCAGACCTTCTGCTGTCCGCCGTCAAACTCTACAACCAGATAGGACAGCGTGGCAAAGATGCCCTTGCCGGAAAAGCCGCCCCTGCTCATCGCGACGCGCTTGTACACGCGCGTGACCATGGAGATCGGGACATAATAGCGCCGGTCAATAAAAAAGCTGTTCAAGTACAGCGCACGTTTGCCGATGCCGCACGGACCGATCTTCCGGCAGCCTTTTTTGTCCTCGGCGAGCGCCGCGTCATCGATGCGAGAGGAACCGAGCGGATAAGGTTTGAACATCATTTTCCGTCACCTCAATTACTGTTGCAGATGATTGCAGCCGACCGAACAGAACGAACGGTCGGCTGCATTTTTATATCACAATATTCAGGCGGATTTCTTCGCACCGTGCTTCCTGATCGCGTGGATGAACACTGCGAACAGAATCGCTGCAAATACGATACCGACCGGGTACGCCACTGCGGTATTGTAGATGACAGCGCCGTCTGCCGTCTTGCTGTTCAGCAGGCCGCCGAGGCACTCCGGTGCGAGAATGAAGTACGTGCAGGAGACCGCACTCATGAAGGTTGCCGGAACGGCAGCAATCCAGAAGTTCTTCTTCTCGGTGTACAGGAACATCGCTGCTGCCCACAGAACGATCATTGCGAGCGTCTGGTTGGTCCAGCTGAAGTAACGCCAGATGACCGTGTAGTCGATCA
>CAVIRF010000132.1:0-3976 GCA_963645185.1 Coprococcus eutactus
GGCGCACGTGGTCGAGGACGCCCTTTATGATCTCGTTCGTCTCGACACCGGTCTGCCCGAGAACGCCCGGCGCGAGCACGCTCACCGGCCGCCACGACGCGAAAAACTCGGGCGAGCGGGAGATGAGGTGGCGCGTCGCGATGACATGGTCGGCCGAGCGCGGCCCGACCGCGTCCGGCGTGATCGAGCGGCTGCCGAGCCCGGCGATGAGCACGGGAGCGGCCTTTTCGAGCGGCGGCAGCAGCGTTTCGATGAGCGAGGCGAGCACACGCACGCTGCGAGGAAACGCTTCCTCCTCGCGTCGCGCGAGTGCGTCGAGCGACAGCGTGAGGTAGCGGCCGCAGGACTTTCCGAGCAGCCAGGCGGCGGCTTCGGTCGTGACCTCGGCCTCGTGAATATGCAGCCCTTCGCGCTCGGATTCGGTTTCCGTGACGCCGGAAAGTTCGTCCGCGCCGCGCAGATTTTCCAGAAGCTCGACCGCAAGATCGGTCCGGTATGCCATAAAATCACTCCTTTCCGTGAGTATGCAGCGAGATGAAAAAAATATGTATTTTCTCGAAAAAAATACTTGCAATTTTTGAGGAATGATGTTAGAATAGAAACACTGACAAATAGTAAAACAAAGGAGGTGTTTTCGGAATGCCCAACATCAAGTCTGCTAAGAAGCGTGTCAAGGTTAACGCAGTCAAGGCGCTGAACAACCAGATGGCTAAGAGCGAGCTCAAGACCACCCTGAAGAAGTTCGACGCAGCTATTGCTGCCGGCGATAAGGCGGAAGCGACTGTTGCTTATACGACTGCCGTCAAGGCTGTCGATCAGGCGGCTGCCAAGCACCTCCTGCATAAGAACAACGCATCCAACAAGAAGAGCAAGATGACCACCAAGCTGAACGGCATGGCGTAAGTCCTGTTCGGATAATGCGAAATGAGAAGAGTCTGCGAAGCAGGCTCTTTTTTCATGCCTGTTATTTAGACAATCATCAAAATGTATCTTGACTTTTATGGGTGATATGCTATCTTATATTTGGACGAACGTCAAAATGAAAGGAGAGGGAGCGGATGAAAACGACCATAGCCATCTGCGCGGCGGCGCTGCTGCTCGCGGCGGTACTCATTGTATGGCAGGCGAAGGCGCTGTCGAGGCGCGATCTGGTATGTACGTTCTGTGGGACGCGGCTGCGCCTGCCGTGGAAAAAGCTGCTGTTCCGCCAGCATGAGGGGAACGACTGGCGGCTGTTCTGCCCCACATGTGGGCGCAAAAGCTGGTTCACGGCACGAAAGAGGGGAGAAGGATGAGCTTTCAGAAGAGCTTCAAGGTGCTCGGGGACCCGGTGCGGCGCGAGATCCTGTCGCTGCTGCGGCGCGGACCGATGGCGGCAGGCGACATCGCGGCGCATTTCGACCTGTCGGGCGCGACGGTCTCGCACCATCTCGCGATCCTGCGCGACGCCGGACTGGTGCTCGACGACCGGCAGGGCAAGTACATTTACTACGAGCTGAATATGTCGGTCGTGGATGAAATTCTGGAGTGGGTCTCCGCATTGAGAGGAGAGGACAGAGATGAAAAAAGCGAATAAAAAGCAGGCCGCGGCGTGGCTGCTGTCACTGCTGCCGTTTGTGATGATCGCGGCGGTGTACCGCCGTCTGCCGGCCGAGGTGCCGATGCACTGGGACTTCGGCGGCGAGGTCGGCTACAGCACAAAGGCGCAGCTGTGGGTGCTGGCGGCGATGCCGCCGGTGCTCGAGGCGGTGTTCTGCTTCCTGCCGAAGTTCGATCCGAAAAACAGAAATTACGTTAAGTTCGGCGACGCCTATCTCGGCCTTCAGCTCGTGATCATGCTGTTCGTCGCGGCGATGACCGGCATCTGCATCACCGAGGCGCTGCGCCCGGGCACGTTCCATGTTTCGAGCGTGGTGTGCCTGCTCGTCAGCCTGCTGATGGTGTACATCGGCAACGTCATGCCAAAGTTCCGCATGAACTGGCACTGCGGCTTCAAGACGCCGTGGGCGCTGTCGAGTGAGCCGGTCTGGACACGCACGCAGCGCGTTGCAGGGCGGTTGCTGTTCGCGGCAGGCCTCATCGGCGCGGCCGGTTCGTTCGCGCCGAGCGAGACGGCAAAGTTCGTGCTGCTGTTCGTGCCGCTCGCCCTCGCAGGCGGCATCTCGCTTGTCATGAGCTGGAAATTCTACTGTGAAGAGAACAGGAAATGACAGGAAAAGCAGAGCGAAATAACCATACACTGACCGGTGTTCGACAAGTTTATCTGTAATTTAACTTGCCAGGTGGGGGAACGATGTGATATAATATTGCAGAAAGTTTGCATAGGTGGGGAACCGGCACTGTCCGGGGCTATGCGGAAAACAAACCCATCCGGGCAAGGAGAAAGTTATGAAAAGAACGTGTAAGCTGGCAGCGGCAGCGCTGCTCACGGCTGCCGTTACGGTAGTCACAGTCACCGCCTGCGCAGCAGCGGAAACTGCGGTCACGACCGAGACATACGCCTATCTGCCGGACCATTCGGTTTACTTTTACGACGTGGACGACGGCTATTCGTGGGCGTTCCGCGAGGTGGATACGCTTGCGGTCGCAGGCGTCATTCAGGGCCGCGGCGACCATCTGTTTTATCCGAGGAACGCGATCACGCGCGCGGATTTCATCGTCATGCTCGACCGCGCCTACGGCATGAGCAGCGCGCTCGAGAGCGGCGCTGTGACGGCGCAGCAGGATTTCAGCGACGTCCCGTCCGACAAATATTACGCAAAGTCCGTTGCGGCGGCGCGTGCGCTCGGCGTGGCGACCGGCACGGCGGATAACCGCTTTCTGCCGCAGCAGACCATGAGCCGTCAGGACGCGATGGTGTTCCTCAAGCGCACCATCGACCGCACCAGTCTGACGCTGCGCGACGGCGCGATCACCGGCTTTTCCGACGCGGCCGAGGTCAAGAGCTATGCGCAGGAGGCTGTCGGCGCGCTGACGAGCGCCAAGGTCATCGGCGGCACAAACGGCAAGCTCAACCCGAACGCGCCTGTCACGCGCGCGGAAATGGCGGTCATGCTGTACCGTGCGCTGCACCTGACCGAAAACGGCGGCTCGGGCGGCGCGGTCTACCATGAGCGCAAGGACACGGTCAATCTGTGCATCGGCGCGCAGAGCTACAGCGACGTCGTGATCGAAAATTACGACCCGTCCGTGACCTATGAGGGCCTTGTGCAGTATTCCGACCTGCATCAGGACGGCAGCACGATGTATGTGTCCATCGACGGCGCGCACGCTATCGACCGCACGGTCGAATATAAAAACGGCACGTTTACGTTCGGTACCGACACGGACAACGAAGGCATCACGGGCGAGTACCCGGCCGCCGCGGACTGCGTAGCGATCGACGCAGGCGAACCGTATCACCAGATCTCCGAACCGGTCAGCACCGGCTCGGAATACCGCACCTGCTATCCGTCCATGAAGGACGGCGAGGTCGTCGCGGTGTACTACGCCCAGTGAGGGCCATATAAAGATAGAGAAAACCGGCTCTGCCGAGGGAAAACCTCTGGCAGAGCCGGTTTTGTGTTTATTCTGCGGCGGTAACGTGGGACGCGAGCGCGGCGTCGAATTCCGGCCAGCAGCGGCGCAGGATCGCCGGACGGCCGTCCGAATTGATGAAGCAGTGGCGGCTGTCGCCGGTGCAGCGCAGTTCGCCGGTCGCCTTGTCGAAAACGTCGTAGTGCAGCGTCATGCGCACGCCGTTGTACTGCGTGATCGTGGCCTGAATGCTGACCGTCTCGCCGAACTTAGACATGGTTTTGTACTGGCAGGAGACCTCGAGGACGGGGCCGCTGTAGCCTGCGGCCTCGATGCGGTCGTAGCCGAAGCCGAGCTGCTCGAGCAGGTCGACGCGCGCTTCCTCGAACCAGCGGATGTAGTTGGAGTGGTGGACGATACCCATACCGTCGGTCTCGTAGTACTGGACTTTGTGTTCACA
>CAVIRF010000133.1:0-3865 GCA_963645185.1 Coprococcus eutactus
GATAGCTGTAGTTCTCCACGATGCCGAGCACCGGAATGTTCATCATCTTTGCCATCTTGACCGCCTTGCCGACGATCATGGAAACCAGATCCTGCGGAGAGGTGACGACAATGATGCCGTCTACCGGCAGGGACTGAAATACAGTCAGCGGTACGTCGCCCGTGCCGGGAGGCATGTCGACGAACAGGAAGTCTACGTCTTCCCATACAACGTCCGACCAAAACTGCTTGACGGTCTCCGCGATGATCGGGCCGCGGTAAATGACCGGGTCATCCTCGTTCGGCAGGACCAGATTGATCGAGATCATCTGCACGCCGCCCTCGCTGCGTGCCGGGATGATGCCCTCCTCGCAGCCCTCGAGCTTGTCGTGCACGCCAAAGGTCTTGGGGATGGACGGACCGGTGATGTCGGCATCCAGTACGCCGCAGGTGTAGCCCTTGCGCGTCATGCCGACCGCCATCATCGAGGTCAGCAGGCTCTTGCCTACGCCGCCCTTGCCGGAAACAACGCCGATCACCTTGCGGACGGTCGCAGCCTTGTTAGCCGCGACCTTGAGGCTCTTCTCGGAGCCGCAGCCCGACGAACAGCTGTCGCAGTTGTGCGAACAACCCATATAAAACATCTCCTAACATATCGTTTCTTGCTATGTTACAGTATACCCTATTCCCCTCTTTTTCGCAAGCCGAGCCGCCTCTTTTATTTTTCAGAGCAACGAGAAAGCACCGTCTCGCCGGGGGAAGCGAAAACGGTGCCTGCTCATCCAGTATACAGATTTGAAAAAAGGGGGTAAAAAAGAGAAATAAAAAGATCGGTAGGTCGTCAGCTCATCGGGATTGCGGCTTCCCTTGCTGACAACGTTAGTATACCTTATCCGGCGCGCCAATGTGTGAACAGATTTTGAACAGAGTTTGAAAGATTTGTTTCGGCGGAAAATCATGCTTTCCGGGCGAACGAAAACGCTCCGCACCGGCAGGGGGATACCGGTTTTGCGGAGCGCTTTCGCTGTTTGAAAAAAGAGGGGAAAAGAAAAAGAAAAAAGAAACAAACTTGTCTGTCGATTGGAAGAAGGGGGTTCACTTCCTTTCGACATGCTTAGTATACCGCACTTCGCCGCCCGATGTGTGAACCGTTTTTGAACAGTCTTTGAAAAAATATTAACATGGCTGTCGCGAAACTTCGTTTCGCCGACAAGCTGTGTTCTGACTTCGCAGAACACAAGTCGTACGAAAGTTCCTGTGCAGAAACTTTCTCCCTCCAGAAGTATAAAAACCGAGGTACACGCCCCCAGTTTTGATGCGTTTGCTCTGCAAACGCTATTTCATGCGCGCTGCCGCGCGGCAGCATCAGCATCGCAAAAATGTACTTGATCGACAGACCGAAATTATCAAGGCGCGTTTCCTGTCTATAAACAGAAAAACACCCCGGCTCGCGGGGGAACGAGTTCGGGGTGTTTTCCGTCATTCACAAAATAAAAGGGGGTAAAAAAGAGAAATAAAAAGATCGGTAGGTTGTCAGCCTCGGGATTGCGGCTTCCCTTGCTGACAATGTTAGTATACCGCACTCCGCCCCGTAATGTGTGAACAGATTTTGAACAGTCTTTGAAAGAATTTTAACGGTTCTGCATCCGACTTTTGAGCATGCGGATGTCGTCGCCGAAAAAGCGCAGCTGCTTGAATTCGCCGAGCAGGCGCGACGCCACGGCAGGCGAATAGCGCTTTTTCAGCTCGTCGGGCAGCAGATTGGTGTTGACGATCATCGGGCGGTGCGCCATCAGGCGGTTGTTGATGAGGTTGTAGAGCGCGGAGACCGTGAACGCGGTGCCCATTTCGGTGCCCATATCGTCGATGATGAGCAGGTCGGCGCGTTCATAGCGCGCCGCGCGCTCCGCCGCCGCCGCGCCGTCGCCGTTGCCGAACTTGATGGTCTCGTAGGCGGCGATGATGTTGATGGCGGTATCGTAGGCGACCGAAAAGCCGCGCGCCGAGACCGCCTCCGCCACGCAGGTGGAGAGAAAGGTCTTGCCGAGTCCGGTCGAGCCGTACAGCAGCAGATTGGGCGAATTTTCGCCGAACTCCTCTGCGTATCGCTTGCACTCGTACAGATTATCTTCCATGTTCTCGCGCGGCGAGTCCTTCATGGTCGGGTCGATGCGCGTGGAATAGTAGCTGAGCTTGAATTTTGCGAAATTCTGATCCTCGATGGGCAGAACGGACGACAGCTGCTGCTTGAGCAGACGGGCATAGCGGCGCTTGACGCATTCGCAGGTCGCCGCGCCCTCATAGCCGGTGTCGCCGCATTTTTCGCACATCGGCTTGTTCGTCAGCCAGTCGGACGGCAGACCCAGACCGCGCAGCAGGCGCGAACGCTCCTCCTGCAGACTGAGGTTGCGCTCACGCAGCGACGCGATCGCCTTTTCCGGGTCGCTTCCCTGCTCGAGCGCCGCGCGGAGCACCTGAATGGCGGTCGCGGAGAGCTCGCGGTCGATGGCGCGGATGCGCGGCTCCTTTGCGTAAACGTCCCGGCGGCGCGTCTCCAGCTCGTCCTCATGCGCCTCGCGGTCGCGTTCCAGCTCTCTGCGCGCCGCAGAAAGCAGTTTTTTATCATAAGCCATTCATTTCCGCCTCCTTTCGCTTGCGTCGGATCTCCTTTTTCTGCTCGAGCCATGCCTGCTCCCAGTCCGCGAGCGTACCGCTGTCCGTCGGCTGCGCCTCGGTCTGGCCGACCGCGACCGCCTCCGTGCGGCTCTCCGGCTCGAGCGTCGTGATCTCGCTGAGGGTATGTACGCCGCTCTTCTCCCACTGACGCAGGATGCCGAGCGTGTAGTCCAGACTGCGGTGGCCCTGATGCGCCTCGGTGCGGCGGACGGCCAGCTCGACCGACTCCGCCGGAAAGCCATGCGCGAGCGCAAAGCGGCAGACGCGCTGCTCCTTGGGGGCAGGCTGCGCCGGGTCCGCGCCGAGCGCACGGTAGAGCGCCTCGATGAACGGCTTTTCGTTCACGCGCCGCGCCAGATACTGCTGCGCGTCCTGCGCGTTGACGATGCCCATATCCGCCCACTGATAGGTCTCGCGCTTGATGTCGGACAGGCGCACCTCGCCCTTTTCGTTCTTGAGGTAGCTGAGCAGCTCAATGATCGCGCCGCCGTCCAGACCGAGATGGTCGTAGGCGGTCAGCAGACTGCGCAGCATGCCCTCGGTGAGCGCGCGGCCAAAGGCCATTTCCGCGGCATCGCAGACGGCAGAGAACTCGCTGTCCTCGTTCCGTGCGCGGCGCAGCTCGGCCGCCGTGTACTGCGGCGCGGCATTTTCGCTTTTTTCGGTATTTTTCGTCTCGGCAGCAGGCGCGCTCAGATTGTTGAGCGTGAACGCCGCGCGTTCGTAGCGCTCGTCGGATAAATGGAGCGCGCGCGCAGCCGTCCGGCCGTCCTCGCTGCCGTGACGCAGGATATAAAGGTAAAGCAGCGCGGCGTCGCCGTCGCCGACCGCGATCAGCTTGTCGAGCGTGTCGCACCGCGCCACGCGCAGCTCGCCCTCGGGCAGCAGCACAGAGGTCATAGGCTTGTCCTTCCCTTTCGTCGATTTTTCTTTGCATTCCATTATAGCACAGTTCCCCCGTCTTTTGAAAGGGAAAGAATTGCATGGTCCGACAGGATATGATAAAATAAAAAAGGAAAACCGAGGAAATCCCCCGTTTTTCCGGCGCAGCCGGCATTTACGGCCCGCGGTTATTCCCACCGAACCTATATTCAGAGGGGAGGTGGTGCAGATGGTTACATATGCGGAGTTTTTCCAGTTCTGTATTATGCTCATTGCATTTGCCGGTCTGATGATACAGATAAGCAAAAGAAAATGACCGCCCCTACTTC
>CAVIRF010000134.1:0-3582 GCA_963645185.1 Coprococcus eutactus
ATTTCGGCTGATTACAAAAGCCGAAGGGAAAACTTCTTTACGAAGATTCTCCCTTCGGCGTGCCTTTTGCGCGCTTTGCGCGCTATCTCCTGCCGCATTTTGCCGAAGGCAAAACAGGCAGGACAGGCGCTCCGCAGAGCGCCGCGTAAAATTCCCCAAGAAAGTCGGGGCGTGTACCTGACTTTCTTACCGCTGCCCGCGCCGCGGCGGCGCGGCCTCGTCCGCCGTGCGGACGAGAGGGGGTTATCGCCCCCGGTTTCGTCAGGAACCGGGGGCGTATCTAAGGGGGACAGCGTCCCCCTTAGAATAACTCGAGGTTATAGGAAAGCAGCGACCGAAGCCGTTTCATGCCGCGCGACTTGTGCCGCGAGACCGCCGACTGCGTGATGCCGAGCCGCGCCGCAACCTCCTTGCCGTTCATCCCCTCGACCGTCTCCAGCCGCAGCACCTCATACTGCCGCGCGGTCAGCTCGTTGCGCATCGCCTCGAAAAACGCCGTCCGGAACGCCCGGCGGAATGTGCCGTCCTCCTGCCCCAGATCCCGGAGGTAGCTCTCATACGCGCAGCGGTCATACTGCTTTTCGCCCGACATGCTCCCCCTCCTTTTCATAGTAGTGCTCCATTTCGAACGCCGCCAGACGGCTCTCGTTTATCATCTCGTTCAGCGTGCGGATGCGCCGCAGCAGCCTGTATTTCACTTCATACTGCTTCGCGTGTCGTTTCGCCGCCAGAAGCTGCTTTTTTCGCAGTTCGAGCAGCGCCGTATTGCGGCGATATTCCTGAGCCATTTTGCAGAGTTCCATGTTGTACCTCCCATTCGCGCTTTCGTTTATCGAACATCTGTTCGCATTTCTTGATTCCATAATACTGCATCTTGGGAGCGTTGTCAATAGAAAACATAGATCTTGTGTCCTGTTTTTCGGACTCATTGCATATACTGCATGGAGACGAAAGGAGGAGGAGGCCCGTGCGCCGACTGCTGTTCACCGCCGCGCTGCTCGTGGCGGCGCTTTTCCTGCTGCCTGTGCTCTGGCCGCAGGATATTTCAGATGTGTCTGCCGAAAGCGCCGCCGAAACGTCGGCCATTCCCGATGCCGACACGGTTACGGTGCTGATTGACGGCACGCCGACCGAGCTTTCGCTCGAAAGCTATGTGGAGGGCGTCACCGCCGCAGAAATCCCGGCGGATTTTCCGCGTGAGGCGCTTCGCGCGCAGGCGGTCGCCGCGCGGACCTACGCGCTGTGCAAGCTGTCGCACGGACGGTCGGACGCCCATCCCGACGCCGACCTGTGCGATGATTACCGCCACTGCGCCGCCTACCGCAGTCCGACGGTCTCCGTTTTCGGCTCAGACGGTCTCTCCCCCATCCGCGCCGCGGTGCGCGACACCGAGGGCGAAATTCTGACGAGCGAGGGCGCGCCCATCGCGGCGGTGTTCCACTGCGTCAGCGGTCCGCGCACCGAGTCCGCCGCCGATGTCTGGGGCGAGGATGTCCCCTACCTGCAAAGCGTGGTCAGCCCCGGCGGTACGGCCTTTGACGACTACGAGAGCGCCGTGACCGTCCCGGCGGACGAATTCCGCGAAAAAGCAGGCGCCGCCTATCCTTCCGCCGACCTTTCCGGCGCGCCCTCCACATGGTTCAAGGCTTCGGTGCGCTCGGACGCCGGCGGCATCAAAACGATGAAGCTCGGCGGCGTCACGGTTGAAGGCACAGCGGTGCGCGAGCTGTTCGGCCTGCGCTCGACCAACTTCACGATCACCACCACCGACGACTCGCTCACCTTCCACACCATCGGCTACGGCCACGGCGTCGGCCTGTCGCAGTACGGCGCAAAGTACATGGCCGAAAACGGCGCGGACTACCGTGAAATCCTCGCGCACTACTACCCCGGCACCGAGCTTGTCTCATTGAATACAAAAGCAGCCGCCGAGACGGAATAAGTCTCAGCGGCTGCTGTACTTTTTTACAATTTGACAGAGTTAAGCGTTTTCCGAGAACTCTGCGAGACGCAGACCCTCATTATGGTCGGTCGCGTAGGTGATGTTCCACGGCGAGGTGAACAGCAGGAGCGTGTTGCCCTTGAGATCTTCGACGATCTTGGTGTCGCTCGTCAGCTGGAGGCGCTTCACATCGAAGTCCTCCTCGTCGTTCTCGACCCAGCGGACATGCTCATACGGCAGGTTCTCGCGGATGATCTCGACGTTGTACTCGTTCTTCAGACGGTACTCGAGCACTTCAAACTGAAGCACGCCGACAACGCCGACGATGACCGACTCCATGCCGGCGTTCGGCTCGCGGAAGATCTGGATTGCGCCCTCCTGCGCGATCTGCTCGACGCCCTTGACGAACTGCTTGCGCTTGAGGGTATCCTTCTGGCGCACAACGGCGAACAGCTCGGGCGCGAAGGTCGGGATGCCGGAGAACACGCACTTGTGCTTGGGGTCGCAGACGGTATCGCCGATGGAGAACACGCCCGGGTCGAAAATACCGATAATGTCGCCTGCGTAGGCCTCGTCAACGATCGAGCGGTCCTGCGCCATCAGCTGCTGCGGCGCCGCGAGCGACATCTTCTTGCCAGACTGAACGTGCAGAACGTCCTGTCCGCGCTCGAACTTGCCCGAGCAGATGCGCATGAACGCGACGCGGTCGCGGTGCGCCTTGTTCATGTTCGCCTGAATTTTGAACACGAACGCGGAGAAATGCGGATCGAACGGGTCGATCACGCCGATGTCAGCGGTGCGTGCGGTCGGCGGCGGCGTCATCTGAAGGAACTTCTTCAGGAACGGCTCAACGCCGAAGTTGGTCAGAGCAGAGCCGAAGAATACCGGCGAGAGCTTGCCCTCGTGCACAGCCTTGAGGTCGAACTCGTCGCCTGCGCCGGAAAGCAGCTCCACGTCGTCGATGAGCGTCTGATACTGATCCTCGGGCAGCAGGCCTTCGAGGATGGGGTCGTCGATGGACATACGCTGCGCCTTGACCTCATGGCGGAAGTCCGCGCCCTCGAACGCGATGACCTCGTCGTCCATGCGGTCGTACACGCCCTTGAAGCGCTTGCCCGAGCCGATCGGCCAGTTGACGGCATAGGTGCCGATGCCGAGCTCGTTCTCGATGTCCTCGAGCAGCTCATACGGGTCGCGCGCCTCGCGGTCCATCTTGTTGATGAAAGTGAAGATCGGCACGCCGCGCATTGCGCAGACCTTGAACAGCTTGCGTGTCTGCGCCTCGACGCCCTTGGATGCGTCGATGACCATGACAGCGGCGTCCGCCGCCATCAGCGTGCGGTAGGTATCCTCGGAAAAGTCCTGATGGCCCGGGGTATCTAGAATGTTGATGCACTTGCCCTCGTAGCGGAACTGGAGGACGGAAGAAGTGACCGAAATACCGCGCTGCTTCTCGATTTCCATCCAGTCAGAGACCGCATGGCGGCTGTTCTTCTTGCCCTTGACCATGCCGGCCTCCTGAATGGCTCCGCCGTACAGCAGGAACTTCTCGGTTATCGTCGTTTTACCGGCGTCAGGATGCGAGATGATCGCAAATGTGCGCCGATTTTCAATTTCTTTTTTCAGATCAGCCACAGGCT
>CAVIRF010000135.1:0-3569 GCA_963645185.1 Coprococcus eutactus
CGCCACCTTGCCAAGGTGGAGGTAGCGAGTTCGAGCCTCGTCAGCCGCTCCAAAAAGAAAGCATCGACTGAAAGTCGGTGCTTTTTCTTTTATCCGAAGGATAATTTTTTATGCGAAGGCATAGTTTCTGCTATCCGGCAGCACCGGTTAACGATTTCGCCGGTTCCTGCATCTTCGATGCAGAAGGCGATGCCGCGCCCCATCGAGGGCGTTTTTTGGCCGCCTGCGGCGGCCCGGGGGTGTCGGTACCCACCGACAGGGGCAAAAGGGGACAGGACACCAAGTATGGTTTCCTGTCCCCTCTTGACTCCCCTTACCTTCCTTTTAAGCCGCGACTCCCTGCGGTCGCGCGTCTAAAAAACGAAGGAGAGCACAGATTTGAGCCTGTGCTCTCCTTTTTCTTTTGCCATAGACGTTTGCTTGCGCGATTTGCCGCGCATAACAGTGCGCGGCCATTCGGTGCAGGGCGCTTGTCCCGTCGCTGCGAAAAGCTCCGCTTCGATCAAGCGAAAAACCTTAGTGCACCAAACACATCTGTGGGCCCCTCGCATTTAGCCGCGCAACCGAAGGGCGTCGCGGCCAAAGGAGGGTTTGGGGGAGTCAAGAGGGGGCAAGGGAACCATACGGTGCCCTTGCCCCCTTTTGCCCCTCGCCGTGGGCACGGCGTCTCCGCCGCCGAAGGCGGCATCCTTTTAAGAAATAATTTCGCCGGTCGGCAAATACTTCGCCTGCTGGTTTTCTCCCTGAAGCACCATCACGCCGTCCTCAAACGCAACGTCACTTACCTTGAACGCCGTCTTTGCCGTGCCGACGGTCTGACCAAAGCTATCGATGCAGACAACTGTCTGATCGCCCGTCTGAAGCGCGTACAGACCGGCGCCGTCGGTCGGCAGCTCCGTCGGGGTCGAGATACCCCACGTTACCGTATACAGCACCTTCGCGCTGCCGCCTGCCGGGCAGTAGAAATATTCATAGGTACGGTCCTTGACCCAGCCGGCGTACAGGTTGTTGCCTGCGCTGTTCAGCGCATTCTGATAGGTCTTGCTGAGCGCTTTGCCGTTCAGGTCGCAGACCTGATAATAGCCGACGCTGTCCGAGACAATGCAGGTCTCGCCATTCTGATTGAGCTCAACGGTGTTTCTCTTCGCGCCAAGCGTGGTGGCCTTGCCGTCCTTCACGAGGACAGACGGGCTGTTGTCGTAATTGATGAGCAGCATGTCGCCGCTGCCGTAATAAGTGCCGAGCGAAACACCCTTGACGCGCCACAGCTCGCGCGACTGATTGTCGATGGCCGTGATGCTGCCGTCGCTGCTGCGCACCATCGACTTGCCGTCGTTGCTCCACGAGCTCAGCGCGCTGAACTCGGTCTTGCCGTGCGTGCCGTCCGAACGGATGATGAGCGATGTGCCGCCGCTGCCGGTATTGAACTGCTTCGCCCACGCCTTCGTGCCGTCCGGGCTGACGCCGGTTATGGTGCGGTTTTCGAGTCTTTCACCGGTTTTCAGGTTCACAACCGTGCAGTGTGCGTCCGTATCGACCCATTCGACCTCCGCCCACACGCCGAACAGATGCGCATTCTGGAAATAACCGTTTGTGTTCTCGAAATTCGTCAGCAGCTGATTTCCTGCCGCGTCCTCGATCGTTACCGTTCTTTCGTTCGGCACGAGGACATAATGCGCCGCTTCCTCCTCCGGCGCGAGGGCGTACTTGCTGTCGTACAGGCGGAGCGCGGTCGCGATGGACTGCTCGCGCGTATACGCGCCGTCCGGGTCGAACTGATTGCTGCCGGTGCCGTTCATGATGCCCTGACGGTAGACCCAGTTGATGTCGCTGCGCGCCCACGACTGGATTTTCTCGCCGTCCGCGAAAACATGCGGCAGGCGGTCGTTGACATCGTTTTTGACGTTCTTGTTCAGCGCGCCCAGACGATGCAGCATGCTCGCCGCTTCCTGCCGGGTAATGTTCTTATCCGGGTCAAATTTGCCGTTGCCGACGCCGTTTACCACGCCTGCCGATGCGCACAGCAGCACATCCGCGTTATCGGTATCGGTGAAGCCGACCTTGCCGGTCGAAGCCGTTTGCAGGACGTTTTCCTTGTCCCACGCGCGGTAGACCGCCGCGGCGAGCGAACAGAAATCCTCTCGGGTGATCGGCGTGTCGAATGCACTGTTCACCTGCGAGGGCACGAGACCGGCCGCGCGCGCCGCATCGACCGACGACTGCGCCCACGCGCTCGGCGTGTCTGCCGCACCTGCTGCGGTCATCATCGCCGCCGCAAGCAGCGCAGAAACCCACATTTTCTTCATAAAAGCTCCTCCTTTTATTGCCTGCGCGGCCGCCGGTTTTGACGGCCGCATTTTCTGCCTTTATCTTACACCTGCGCTGTTGTTCTGTCAACGATGCACAGGAACAGGCTCTTTGCCTTGTTTGACGAGTGCTCCCGGAAAAAGTTCCCTATCTTGTGACATCTGTGTATTCCGTTTTTTGAATTTCTCGCAGATCGCCGTCCGGATCCTGCGATTTCTCGCTGAGCACTCTCCCCTGCTCATCAAGCTGGTAATAATCGACCGAGCCGTCAGGGCGCGTGCAGGTCGCGGTATGCGCGGCATCGTCGTATGTCCACTCCCAGCGGTCGCCGTCCATGCTCACCGTATTGCCGCGCTCGTTTGTTACGTTTACCGTGCGGTACGATTCGTTGCCGTCTGCGTCGTAGACTATGGTATTGGCGGTCCGTTCGCCGGTTTTCGGGTCGATTTCAGCCGTGCCGCGCGACCGGAGCACTCCCTCCACTGTGTGCGCCTCGGTCAGATACGGCTCGGTCTCGTCGCCCCGATAGCGATACACCGCGATCACGTTCCCGGTCTCCTGTCGGACCATCCTTCCCTGCGCGTCATATTGCAGATAAACATCCGCTTTCACGCCGTTCGTCGTGGTACGCCATGTGACCGTGTCGCCGTCGTAGGTCTTGTGCTCGGAGCGCAGGGCCGGGGCGGTATAAAACCGGCTCTTTTTCCAGATCTCGCGCTCCTGCTCGTCATAGCCGGTGAGGGAAACGTAATCTCTGCTGAATTCCTCGCCCTTGCTGCTCCAGCCGACCGTCTGCTCGACCTTCGCCGCCGATTCGGCATACGGCAGCAGCGACCAGTTCTCAGCCGTCGGCCTGACATACCGCATCCCTTGCAGCAGCAGTCCGCCGCCTGCGACAGCGCTGCATACCGCCGCGCTCACCGCGAGCATTCCCACACGTTTCAGCATATCATGTCTCATAAAAGCACCGCCCTTCTCTATCCGTCGGCTGTGTTTCCTTCTTTGGTTTCAGTATAACATATCGCGCGCCGGAAAAATAAAAAAAACCAATTATGGCGATACCATAAAAATTTTACGGTCTGTTAACAAAATTCGACTGTACGACTATCTTAACAGCAGCCGCGCGGCAGCGCGCATGAAAAAGGCTTTGCGAAGCAAAGCCATAAAAACCGGGGGCGTGTACCTCGGTTTTTATACCTCTGGAGGGAGAAAGTTTCCGAATGGGAACTTTCGGACGACTCGTGTTCTGCGAAGTCAGAACA
>CAVIRF010000136.1:0-3530 GCA_963645185.1 Coprococcus eutactus
GCGCCGCGCGCGGCCATCGTGCCGAACGTGACGATCTGCGCTACGCGGTCCTTGCCGTACTTCCGGGTAACGTATTCGATGACCTCGGGACGGCGGACGTAGCAGAAATCGACGTCGATATCCGGCATGGAAACGCGCTCCGGGTTGAGGAAGCGTTCGAAGTACAGCGAATAGTGAATGGGGTCGAGGTCGGTGATGCCGAGGCAGTAGGAAACGATCGAGCCTGCCGCCGAACCGCGGCCCGGACCGACCGGAATGCCCTGACTCTTGGCGTAGCCGATGAAGTCGGAAACGATGAGGAAGTAATCGACAAAGCCCATCTTGGAGATCATGTCGATCTCGTACTGAAGGCGCTCGCGCACCGTGCCGTCATCGTCCGGATAACGCCGCGCAAAGCCCTCGCCGCACAGCTTCTGGAGGTATTCGAGCGAGGTATAGCCCTCCGGGACGTCGAATTCAGGCAGGTGGTACTTGCCGAACTCAAAGTCGACCTGACACCGCTCCGCGATCTTGACCGTGTTCGCGAGCGCTTCCGGGTGCTCCGGGAACAGCGCCGCCATTTCGTCCGCGTCTTTGATGTAGAACTCCTGCGTCTCGAACTTCATGCGCGTCGGGTCGTCGACCGTCTTGCCCATCTGAATGGCCATGAGGATGTCCTGCGTGCGTGCGTCCGCACGGGTCAGATAATGCGCGTCGTTCGTCGCGACGAGCTCAAGGTTGAGCTCCTTCGCAAGCTGATACAGGCCCTCGTTGACCTTTTTCTGCTCCTCGATGCCGTGATCCTGTATTTCAAGGTAAAAATGCTCCCGGTCGAAGATCTCGAGAAATTCCTCGCAGATCTCGTAGGCCTTGTCCATATTGCCGTTCGCGATGGCGCGCGGAATGGCGCCTGCGAGGCAGGCGGACATGCAGATCAGGCCCTCGCTGTGCTCGCGCAGCAGCTCCATGTCGATGCGCGGCTTCATGTAAAAGCCCTCGGAGAACGCGACCGAGACCATATGGATGAGGTTTTTGTAGCCGGTCATGTTCTCGCACAGCAGGATAAGGTGGCTGTGCCACTCGCCGTTGACGTAGCCGCGGTCGTGGCGCGAATGCGGCGCGAGGTAGACCTCGCAGCCGATGACCGGATGAATGCCCTTCGCCTTGCAGGCGCGGTAAAAGTCGATCACGCCGTACATGACGCCGTGGTCGGTCAGCGCGCACGAGGTCTGTCCGAGGTCGGAAACGCGCTCGACGAGCTGTTCGATGCGGCACGCGCCGTCGAGCAGGCTGTATTCGCTATGCACATGCAGATGGGCAAATG
This sequence comes from Coprococcus eutactus, assembly GCA_963645185.1. GTDB lineage: Bacteria > Bacillota > Clostridia > Oscillospirales > Butyricicoccaceae > Agathobaculum. Next base: position 1,304 of record CAVIRF010000136.1, read on the forward strand.
GTACCATTTAGTTCTCCTTTGCAGCAAATTCGGTTATTTTTTTCAGCCGGTGACTCAGTCCCGGCTTGGAGATGGGCGGATCAAACCGCCGCGCGAGCTCGGTCAGGCTGTCGGTCGGGTAGGCAAGGCGTAGGCGCACAGTCTCGCGGAGGTTGTCCGGGAAGGCCTCCTCCCCTCCTTCGCGCAGCACGCTTTTAATTGCAGCGATCTGCCGCGCGGACGCATCCGCTGCCTTGACGAGGTTCGCGGTCTCGCAGTTGACCTGCCGGTTGATGGTGTTCCTGAGGTTTTTCTCCACCTTCGCCTGCATCAGCTCCATCGCGGCGTGCGGCGCGCCGATGCGCGTGAGGAAGTCCTCGACGCTCGCGCTGTCCTTGAAGTACAGCAGCTGCGCACTCGCGCGCTTCGCCTGTTTGGGCGAAAGACCGAGGTCGAGCATCAGGCTGGTCTCCTCGCCCACAAGGCTCTGGTGTGTGCTCTTGAGCTCGAGATGGCTCTTCTTATCCGGTCCTGCGACCGTGCCGGCCATGAGGAACGCGCCGCGCAGAAAGGCCGCGATGCAGCAGTCCTCCTCGAGCACATTGCGGTTGAGGTGGTAGGTGATATGGTTTTTTCTGTCATATCCCAGCGCGTCAAAAATGCGGCCGATGCGTGAAGCGTCGTCGATGACGAGCTGCTGCTTGCGGCCGCACTTCTCCGCCTCGCTCTCCACGAAAAACGCGCGCTGCAAGAGCGCCTGAAGCCGCCGCACGACGACCGCGTTTTCCGCCGAAAGGCGGATCTCCTTGTGCGAGAACACCGAGGCATGCAGCAGCGCGCCGTAGGCCTCCGCACGGGTGCAGCACGCCCGGCTCATGGAAACGCTGCACAGTTCGTTTTTGACTTTGGTAGAAAATGACATGTATCCTGACTCCATTTCTGCGGTGCTCCGCAGACCGGAGCCTTATCTCTGATAATCTCGATGCATGGTGACAACGCCGTATTCGCGGCCGCGCAGATGCTCGCTGAGCGCTTCCGCGATCGCGACCGAGCGGTGCTTGCCGCCCGTGCAGCCGACGCTGATGATGAGGTTTGCCTTGCCTTCCGCCATGTAGCGCGGCAGAAGGAAGTCGATGAGCGTGGTCAGATGGCGCATGAGCACATCGGCCGTGCCGCCCTGAAATACATAATCGCGCACCTCGGGGTCGGTGCCGTTGCGCTCGCGCAAGCTCATCTCGTAGTACGGATTGGGCAGAAAGCGCACATCGAACACGAGGTCGCTCTCGGGCGGAATGCCGTATTTGAAGCCGAAGGACTGCACGATGACCTCGAAGGCCGCGCCGGTCTCGGTGGAGAACAGAGCGAGCAGCCGCTCGCGCAGACCGGCGGCGGACAGTCCCGTGGTGTCGACCACGAAATCCGCGCGGTTGCGCAGCGCGGAAAGCATCTCGCGCTCCTTTTCGATGGCCGCAGTCATGGAAACGCCCTTGTCCATCAGCGGATGCTTGCGGCGCGTCTCCTTGAAGCGGCGGATGAGCGTCGCGGTGTCCGTGTCGAGGAACAGGATGCGGTAGTCGCAGCCCATGTCGCGGATGGAATCGAGCGAGTCGAACAGCTGCTGAAAATCGCCGCCTGCGCGCACATCGGTCACGAGCGCGACGCGCTCGTATTTCTCTGTCGCGGCAAGGCAGATCTCCGCGAAGCGCGGAATGAGCGCGATCGGCAGATTATCAACGCAGTAATAGCCGAGATCCTCCAGTGTCGCAACGGCGCGGCTCTTGCCTGCGCCGGACATGCCGGAAACGATCAAAAAATACATAATTCCATCCTCCTTGCCCGTGTTCAGCAGGGTCTCCCCCTGCGGTATTGCCTTTTACTTTACGATGCGCACCTCGCACTCGAGCTCGACGCCGAACTGACTGCGCACGCGCTCCTGCACCAGCTCGATGAGGCGCAGCATGTCGTCGCAGGTCGCGCCGCCCCGGTTGATGAGGAAGCCTGCATGCTTTTCCGAAACCTGCGCCGCGCCGACGGACGCGCCCTTGAGACCGGCGTCCTCGATGAGCTTGCCGGCAAAGTAGCCCTCGGGGCGCTTGAAGGTCGAGCCTGCGGACGGGAAGTTCAGCGGCTGCTTGTCGCGGCGGCGCTGCGAAAAATCGTTCATCTTGTCCAGAATAGCCGCCGAGTCGCCCGGCTGGAGCCGAAGGACCGAGCGCAGCACGGTCCAGTCCGGATGGTCGCGGAAAAT
>CAVIRF010000137.1:0-3525 GCA_963645185.1 Coprococcus eutactus
TTACTCCTCGGCGAGCTTTTTGTAGCGCGCGTAGCGAGCCTTGACGTCCTCGACCTCCTTTGCGTACAGGGCGTCGGCCTTGTCCGGGAAGTTGTTCTTGAGGGAGGCGAAGCGGTTCTCGCCCATGAGGAAGTCCATCACCTTGTTGGTGTCCGGCTCCTTGGAGTCCAGCTGGAACGGGTTTTTGCCCTCCGCGATGCGGCGCGGATCGTAGCGGTACAGGTGCCAGTAGCCGCACTCCACCGCCTTCTTCATCTCGTCCTGCGAGGTGCCCATGCCGGCCTTGATGTGCTGCTCGAGGCACGGGCAGTAGCAGATGACGATGGACGGGCCGTCGTAGGACTCTGCCTCGCGCAGCGCCTTGAGCGTCTGCGCCTGATCCGCGCCCATCGCGACCTGCGCAACGTAAACGTAGCCGTACTGCATCAGGATCGCGCCGAGATCCTTCTTTGCGACCTTTTTGCCCGATGCCGCGAACTTTGCGGTAGCGGAAGTCGGGGTCGCCTTGGAGGACTGGCCGCCGGTGTTGGAGTAGACCTCGGTGTCGAGGACGAGCAGATTGACGTCCTGATTCTGCGCCATGACGTGGTCGATGCCGCCGAAACCGATGTCGTATGCCCAGCCGTCGCCGCCGACCGCCCAGACGGATTTCTTCGCGAGGAATTCGCGGTTGTCGAGGATGTACTTCACCTCGTCGGTCTGTTCGGCTACTTCGAGCGCCGCGATGAGCGCGTCGGAAACCTCACGGGACTTCTCGCGGTCGTTCCAGTCTGCGAGGTATGCCGCTGCTTCCTCAGCCGCAACGCCTGCGTTCTTCAGTGCCTCGATGCGGATGAGCAGCTCCTTGCGGATAGCGTCCTGTGCATGGTAGAAGCCGAACGCGAACTCTGCGTTGTCCTCGAACAGCGAGTGCTCCCATGCCGGGCCGTGACCCTTGCAGTCGCGGCAGTACGGCAGGATCGGTGCGCCGCCGCTGATCGCGGACGAGCAGCCGGCCGCGTTGCCGACGTACATGCGGTCGCCGAACAGCTGGCTGAGCAGCTTGATATAGGTGGTCTCGGCGCAGCCTGCGCAGGCAGCCGAGAACTGGAAGTACGGCTTTGCGAACTGAACGTTTTTGACACTCTTGTCGCTGATAACGTCCTTTTTGAGGTAGCTTTCGTTCATGGCAACGTCGTCGAAGAGCGGCTGCTCGGCCTTCATCTCCTCGAACGGCGCCCACGTGAGCGCTTCCTTCGCCGGGCAGGCGGTCAGGCACACGCCGCAGCCGAGGCAGTCATACGGCGATACCTGCATGCGGAAATTATACTTCGGCGCGTCCTTGCCGAGGCCCTTTGCCGGGGCGGTGACGAAGGTTTCCGGCACGCCGGCCTTCTCTTCGTCGGTCAACAGGATCGGACGGATGGCTGCGTGCGGACAGCACATCGAGCAGCGGTTGCACTGCACGCAGGCTTCGGGGTTCCACTTCGGAACCTTGGTCGCGACGCCACGCTTGGAGTAGACCGAAGTGCCGTTCTCCCATGTGCCGTCAAGAACGCCGTACTTCTGGAACACGGAAACAGGCAGCTTGTCGCCCTGCTGCTTGTCCATCGGCATCACAACATCGCGGACGAACGGGGTCATGTTCTTCGGCTCGGCAGCCGGCTCGTCTGTCGCGTCTGCCCACGACGCCGGGATGTCGACCTTGACGGTCGCCTGAACGCCGAGATCGACCGCCTGGTTGTTCAGATCAACGATCTTCTGACCGGCTTTCTTAAAGTAGGAATTATAGTTGTTCTTCTTCATGTCCTCGACGGCGAGATCCATCGGGATGACCTTGGTCAGCGCGAAGAACGCGCCCTGCAGGATGTTGTTCGTGCGCTTGCCGAGGCCGATGGCCGCCGCGAGCTTTGCCGCGTCGATGATGTAGAAGTTTGCGTGCTTGCGCGCGAGGTCGCGCTTCATCTTCGCCGGAAGCTGCTCGTCGAGCTCATCAACGCTCCACGGGCAGTTGAGCAGGAAGGTGCCGCCGTCCTTGAGGTCTGCGGTGACGTCGTACTTTTTGACATAGGTCGGGGCGTGAACCGCGACAAAATCCGCGGAATTGACCAGATAGGTGCTGAGAATGGGCTCGTCGCCGAAGCGCAGATGGCTCTGCGTCAGACCGCCGGACTTCATCGTATCATAGGAGAAATACGCCTGCGCGTACTTGCCGCCGACAAAGCCGATGGTCGAGATGGCGTTCTTGTTCGCGCCAACCGTGCCGTCGCCGCCGAGACCCCACAGCTTGCAGCTGATCTGACCCGGGTGCGGCAGCTCGATCTCGGTGTAATCGAGCGAGGTGTGGGTCACGTCGTCGTTGATGCCGATGGTGAAATTGTTCTTCGGCTGCGCCTTCGCGAGGTTGTCGTAGACCGCGATGAACTGGCCGGGCGTGGTGTCCTTGGAGGACAGGCCGTAGCGGCCGCCGACGACGGTGATGTCGTTCCGGCCTGCCTGATTGAGGGCGGTCACGACATCGAGGTAAACCGGCTCGCCGACCGAACCGGTCTCCTTGCTGCGGTCGAGAACGGCGATCTTCTTGACGCTCGCCGGGATGGCGGCGGCGAAGTGCTTGACCGAGAACGGGCGGTAGAGGTGGATCTGCACCATGCCGACCTTGCGGCCCTGCGCGTTGAGATAGTCAACGGTCTCCTTGACCGCCTCGGACGCCGAGCACATGACGACGATGACTTCCTCTGCATCCGGCGCGCCGTAGTAGTTGAACAGCTTGTAGTCGCGGCCGGTCAGCTTGTTGATCTCGTCCATGTAGTGCTGGATGGTGTCCGGCACGATCTCGGCCTTGATGTTCGCGCCTTCCTTGCACTGGAAATAGATGTCCGGGTTGACGTTGTTGCCGCGGTTGGTCGGGTGCTCCGGATTGAGCGACTGGCGGCGGAACTCCTGAAGCGCCTTCTGGTCGACGAGGCCGCGCAGATCCTCATAATCGAGGGTCTCGATGCGCTGCATCTCGTGCGAGGTACGGAAGCCGTCAAAGCAGTGCATGAACGCATAGCGCGCCTTGATGGCGGACAGATGCGCGACAGCCGCAAGGTCCATCGCCTCCTGCGGCGAGGAGGACATCAGCATGCCGTAGCCGGTGGTGCGGCAGGTCATGAAGTCGGTGTGGTCGCCGAAGATCGAGTGGTGGTTGCTCGTGACGACGCGGGACGCGATGTGCATGACGCTCGGCAGGAACTGGCCGCCCATGGCGTACATCGCCGGGATCATCAGCATCAGGCCCTGCGACGAGGTGAAGGTCGTGGTGAGCGCGCCGGCCTGAAGCGAGCCGTGGCAGGTGCCGGCCGCGCCGGCCTCAGACTGCATCTGGATGACGTCGACCGTCGTTCCGAACAGGTTTTTCTTTCCCTTTGCCGACCATTCGTCCACCTTTTCCGCCATCGGAGAGGACGGCGTGATCGGGTAAATCGCCGCTACTTCGGTAAACGCATAGGCGCTGTACGCCGCCGCCGTGTTGCCATCCATAACAGCGTAATTCTTTTTGTT
>CAVIRF010000138.1:0-3508 GCA_963645185.1 Coprococcus eutactus
ATACGAATACGATCGCCTGTATCATGCCGTCGAACACATCGAAATACAGGCTCAGTGGGATGGGCACGACGACCGGAACGACCATTTTGACCAGCTCCATGATGACGAAGCCAGCGAAAATATTGCCGAACAGTCGCATGCAGAGCGACAGCGGCCGGATACCGATCTCCATGATGTTGAGCGGCGTGACGACCGGAACCGGCTCGCTGAACTTTTTCAGTCCGCCGCGCAGGCCATGAAACCGGAACTGCGAACCATAGATCAGCAGAGCACTCATGATGGCGAGACCGGCCGTGACGTTCAGGTCCTTGGTCGGCGGTGTAACGCCGAACAGGCCGGACATGTTCGCGAGCGCAAGATACAGGCCCACTGTACCGAGATACGGCGCGAAAAAGCGCCAGTACCTGTCGCCCAGTGTGTCGCGGCAGAAATTGTTGATGAAGCCCACCAGCATTTCTGCGGCCATCTGCCGCCGTCCCGGACGTTTGCGCAGTCCGTGCGTCAGCCAGATGGCCAGCAGGGTCAGCACCACTATGATCGCCCAGCTTACCACGGCGGATTCCGGTACCGGTATTCCGCCGAACAGCGGAATCTCGAATGCAATGTGGGTTTGCAGCTCGGCATTCAGTTCCGCTTTGATTTCACCCAAAGGGCATCACCTCGTTTGTAGGATTTGCTTTGCGGCTCCTATTGTAAAAAAACTGTCGGACATTTCGCAAGTTTACGAAACTAAAAAAAATCAACTCGCGCAATTTGACGGAATTTGCAAAAATCATCAAAAGAAATTTGATGAATGTTGACCAGTGTGCTATGATATGAAGTATGTTCTTAAAGGGAGTGGATGGATTTGACGAATGCACGTTCTTCCGGCTCGCTGCACCGGCAGGTGCGCCGGATGCTGGTGCTGTGCATCACGATCGCGCTGCTGCTGACGATGTCGGTCTGCCTGGGCATTGATCTGCATCAGGAGGTCAAAACGCGCGACCAGCTGCTGTCCAATGCAGCGCAGATGGCGGCGGACGCGCCGCTGTTGACCGATGACATCCGGGCGGACACGGCGCAGCAGTATCTGGCGCGCACGGTACAGCGCGTGTCCGATGTGGACATGCTCGGTGTATATGATACGCAGGGCAGACCTACGACGTTCTATGATCTGGCTTCGGGCATGGGAGACCCGGCTTCTCTGCCGGAGCTGGGAGCGGAAACGCTCGAGCAGCTGCGCAGCGAAAAACAGCCGGTGCTCTCAAGCAGCGAAATTCCGGAAGGGGCAGACCGCTGCGCCTATGCGGTGGTACAGGACAGCGAAGGAAATATGACCGGATTTGTGATGGCGGCGCTGTATCTGCGCTCCTATCAGCGGACAGTGCTGCGCGTGCTGCTCTCCTATCTGATGATCACGCTGTTTGCGCTCGGCTTCGGCAGTCTGCTCAGTGTGCGGTTTTCCGAGAGCGTTAAAAAGGAACTGCTCGGCTATGAGCCGGACGCATTCCGCCAGCTTTTTATGCAGCGCATGGATATCCTCGATGCGCTGGACGAGGGATTGATGGCGATCGACGAGCACAGCACGATCACCTATATGAACCGTGCGGCGGCGGATATTCTTCAAATCAAGGCAAAGGACGCCATCGGTCAGCCGTTAAAGACGGTCTATCCGCGCTCAACGATTGCACGTGTGATGAAAACGCAAAAAATCGAATACAACGTCAGTCTGGAGTCAATTAAGCATGTCTCGGTCATTTCCGACCGCATGCCGCTCTGGCGTGACGGAAAGATCGAAGGTGCGATCGCCATTTTCCGTAATCGGACCGAGGTCACGCGGCTCGCGCAGGATCTGACCGGCGTACAGCATATCGTAGAAGCACTGCGCGCGTATACGCATGAGTTCACCAACAAGCTGCACGTTATTCTCGGGCTGCTTCAGCTGGGCGAGCATAAACAGGCGGAGGACTATGTGCTGCGCCTGACGCAAACGCGCGCGCACTCGATCGGCTATATCTCTGAGCGCATTCAGGAACCGTCGGTCGCGGCACTGCTGATCGGCAAGGCGTACCGTGCGGCCGAACTGGGCATCCGGTTTGTGCTCGATCCGGCGAGCGAGCTGCGTGCAGACGGACAGTATCTTCCGGCGAGCAGCCTGATCACCATACTCGGCAACCTGACCGAGAATGCGTTTGACGCACTGCGTGACGCGCCGGAAAACGCGCAGAAGGAAGTAACGGTCAGCATCCGTGAGGGCGAGCACGGCATGCTCATCAGTGTGGATGACAGCGGACCGGGTATTCCGGAAAAGCTTCTTTCACGCATTTTCGAACGCGGTTTCTCCACCAAGGGAAACGGCCGCGGCACAGGTCTGTCGCTGGTGAAGGAGACGGTCGATGCGTTTCACGGCACGATCCGCGTCGAGTCTGAGCCGGAGATCGGCAGCTCGTTCATTATTACAGTTGCCGAAACGACGGGCAGCGGACAGCAGTAAAGGGGGAATACGATGTACAAAACGGTTATTATTGAGGACGACCCGATGATCACACGGCTGAATCAGCGGTATATTGAACAGGACAGCCGGTTTGCTGTCGTACAGACGTTTTCGGCGGCTCATCCGGCGCTGTTCTGGCTGCGGCGCAACCCGATCGACCTGATCATTCTGGATGTTTACATGCCGCAGATGAGCGGCACGGAACTGCTGCTGCAGCTTCGTGCGGAAGGTGTAGACGCGGATGTTATCATGGTCACTTCGGCGAATGACGCAAAAACGGTCAACGATGCGGCGCGGCTGGGCGCAGTGGATTATCTGGTCAAGCCGTTCGCGTATGAGCGTTTTCGACAGGCACTGGATGTTTTCTGCCGCCGCAGAGAAAGCGTGCAGCGCGACAGCTTCAGTCAGGATGTGCTCGACCATACGCTGTTTCAAGCGCCAGTACCGGCACAGCCCACTACGCCGCCAAAAGGTTTGCAGAGCCAGACGCTTTCGCGCATCGAGGCGTATTTGCGAGGCGCAGCGGACATCAAGCATACCAGCGATGAGATCGCATCGCATGTCGGACTGTCAGTCGTGACCGTGCGCCGATATATGAATTACCTGACGGAACAGCAGGTCATCGACAGCGAGATGGATTACCGCACCGGCGGAAGACCATGTCTGGTGTATTTTCTGCGGAAGTGAGGATTTTCTCAGACTAAGATAAAACGGGATAAACCGCAGCTGATCGTGGTTTATCCCGTTTCTTTTGGTTTTTTGCAATCGGTGCTGTCAGTAACGGGGCAGGGGAGACAGGAACTTGTGTTTATCCGTTCCAGCTAACAGCATACTGAACGCGCATGCAATGCCCGACTGTCGTTCGATTTTCCCGCTCGAAGCTCGAAGTATGTACGGGACACATCTTCTTAACCATCTGGCCGCCGATCGAACCGGCCTGACGGCTGGTCAGGTCGCCATTATAACCCTGCTTGAGGTTAACGCCGACCTCCTTTGGCGTTTTTTCACCTCAAAACATACACTATTTTGCACATA
>CAVIRF010000139.1:0-3497 GCA_963645185.1 Coprococcus eutactus
GGCGTCGCGGCTCAAAGGAAGGTAAGGGGAGTCAAGAGGGGACAGGAAACCATACGGTGTCCTGTCCCCTTTTGCCCTCCGCCGTGGGTACGGCGTCTCCGCCGCCGAAGGCGGCCAATGTCCAGCCCTCCGAGGGCGTAAAGTTGCCTCCAGCGGCAAGCCGCTGTATCGGCGGAAAGGTTTACCCTCTGCTGAGGGTAAAGGAAAAAGGCCCCAGACCGGAGTCCGAAGCCTTGCTGTATTCAGTGCGTCTGCTGATTGATGACAAACACCGGGATGTACCAGATGAGAAGGTACAGCAGCAGATGCTGCACGGGCAGCGCAGCCGCCTGATTCTGGAACACGAGATAGAACACGATCAGCATGCCGAACAGACCGGCGAACGTGCTGAGCGTCAGCGCGGAGCGCACCGCACCGGCGAGCTTGTCCGCACAGCGCAGCACCTGCATGAACGGGCCTGCGCCCTCACGGGTGAGGACAGCGGCCGGAGCGTCGCCCTTCGCATAAGCCGGGTCGAGCAGACGGGCAACGCCTGCCGGGTCGGGCTGATCGGCGAAGCCGCGGCGCAGATCGAACTCCTCCTCGACCATCGCCGGGGAAACGTTAAAGTCGCGCGCGGCGATGACGGCGTTCATGTGCATGCGGCGCATCAGACGCATCGCCTTGTAGGTGTTCTTGGTGGGCAGGTAGCGCAGCGTGATGACACCGGCGAGCTGATTGTCCGCGAGCAGGTACATCGTGACCTGACTGTCGCCCTCGGCCGGGATGGTGACGCCCATGTTGACCATGAGCGCGCCCGTGCCGAGCACCATGTAGCTGCTGCCGACGTGGCCGGTCAGGCCGCCGTCAACAACGCGGAGGTCGTGCGCGGTGAGCGGAATCGCCGAATGCGCACGGGCGGCCTCGCTGAGCGCGCGGCCGAGCTCCAGTCCTGCGGCGTCCGCAAGCGCGGCGGCACAGGAGAGGATGCGCGTTTCGTCGAGCTGGCCGACGGCCTTGATGTTCTCAAGCTCGATGGAGCCGGTCGGGAACAGGTCGTTCTCTGCGAGCACGACTTCCTCCGTGCCGCGCAGCAGGTTCGCCTGACGCGCACCGGCGATGGCAGCGCCCGAGGAGAGCAGGCGGCGCGCGACGTTCTTGTAGCCTGCGCCGAACGCGCAGAGCAGGCCGATCGGGGCAGCGACGATGGTGACGGCCGAGAACGCCCAGAAGAAGCGGACCGGCTCACCCTTGCCGAGCGAGGAGACGAGCGCGAAAATGATGCTGAGCGCGAGCGCGAGCGGCGCGTAGATCATGGAGAAGCGGTCTACGGTGTCCGGGCGCTCCAGCTCGGTCAAAAAGTCCTTTTTGTTGAAAAGCGGGCCCTTTGCGGCACGGCAGGCGTCGTCAACGTCGTCGTAATGGCTGTAGACCGCAAGCAGCTGGTCAGCCTGCGCGACTGCCTTGTACGAGCGTGCACGGGCGGCGTAGCGCGCGCGGTCCTCGCGCATCATCGCGTAGAGCATGAGGATGGACGCGGCGATGTACGGCGTGGTGACGCCGTTCTGCTCGGGAAATACGAGCAGGGAAACGCTGTGCAGGATGGCCGCAACGATCGCGACCGAGACCAGCGTCTCGCGGCACGGACGGCCGTGGAACAGCTCGGAGAAGCCGAGGCTGAAGATGTCGATGCCGATGAGGATGGCGAGAATTTGCAGAACAAGCAGCGCGCCGATGCCGAGCGTCGGGTTGGCAACGATGTCAACGACCGAGGGCAGGGGGAGCTGCGTGAAGCTCGGCGCGAGCGACAGGTAGGCTGCGGCTGCGGCGAGGATCAGTACCAGAATGGAGCGCGCGTTCAGACCGCGGCTGCGGCGGCGGAACACACGGAAGGACTGGTCGGGGTCGAGTACCTCGATGTCCTCGTTCTCCTCCTCCTGCTCGGCGGCGATGCGTGCGGCGCGTGCCTGCTTGCGCGAGACGCGCTCCGCCTTTTCCTTTTTGGGAGCGGCAGCGGCCTTTGCGGCCTTCTCCGCCTGCTTTTCTTCCTTTTCAGCGAGCTTTTCCTCGCGCTTTGCACGCTTTTCGGCGCGCTTTTCCGCGGCCTTCTGCTCGTGCTCGGCGGCCTTTGCCTCGCGCGCGGCGATGCGTGCGGCACGGGGGTCCTCGGCCTGCGGCTCCGTCTCAGGTGCGGCGGCAGGCTCTGCCGGCGCTGCCTTGACCTTTGTTTTGGGCGCGGTTTTGACCGGCGACGGCTCGCGCACCGGCTCTGCGGCAGGGGCAGGCTCGGTATGTACCGGCTCGCTGCGCACGGGCTCGGGCGCAGCCTTGGGTTCGGCAGGGGCGCGGCCCTCTACCTCGGCGATGATCGACTCAAGGTCGAAATCACCGGCATCCGGAACGTCGTTCAGGAGATCCTTGAACTCGTCCAGATTGAATTCATCTTTCTTATCCATGATGTGACCTCTTTTATCTGTTTAGTGTCCCAGACGGCGGCGGAGCGCTTCGAACAGCAGGACCGCAGCGGCGTTGGAGGCGTTGAGCGAGTTGACGCGGCCGCGCATGGGGATGCTGACGATGTAGTCGCACTTGTCGCGCGTCAGGCGGTTGAGACCCTGGCCCTCCGAGCCGATGACGATGGCGCTCGCGCGGTCGAACGGCGCTTCATACAGGTCTACCGTGCCGTCGGCCTCCGCGCCGAACAGCCAGACGCCGCGCTCCTTGAGCTCGTCGAGGGTGGAGGCGAGGTTGTTCGCCTTGTGCACGCCGACGTAGGCGAGCGCACCGGCTGCCGAACGGGCGACTGCCGCCGTCAGACCGACGGCGCGGCGCTTGGGGATGATGACGCCGTGCGCACCGGCGGTCTCCGCGGAACGGATGATCGCGCCGAGATTGTGGGGGTCCTCGATACCGTCGCAGACGACGATGAGCGGCGTTTCGCCGCGCTCCTCCGCGACGCGGAAGATGTCGTCGAGCGAGACGTATTCCTGCGCGGCGGCCTGCGCGATAACGCCCTGATGCGTGCCGGTGACGCTCATGTGGTCGAGCTTGCGGCGGTCGCAGGTCACGGTCGGTACGCCGTGCTTTTTCGCCTCGGCGGCGACGTCCGCGAGGTGCGCGCCCTCGGCGAGGAAGATCTTGTCTACTGCGCGTCCCGAGCGCAGGGTCTCGAGGACGGCGTTGCGGCCCTCGATCAGCGTGCCGTCATCCTCCTGCGGAGGGCGGCGGCGGTTCTTTTCATATGCCATATTTTCATACACTCCATGTTCGATGCAGATATTCTCAGATAGAGTAAGTATAGCACAGAACGGATACACTTTTCAACGTCAAAACGACGGAAAATGCGGAACAACAAAAGAAAATAACGGGGAAAGGGGGCGGAGAGATTTTTGCTTGCGTTTGTGCAGGGGAAAATAGTATACTATATAATAGACTGCCGCAAGACTGTCGCGGAACTACAGTTCCGCCGACAATCTGTGTTCTGACTTCGCAGAACACGAGTCGTCCGAAAGTTCCCA
>CAVIRF010000140.1:0-3454 GCA_963645185.1 Coprococcus eutactus
CTTGTCCACGAACAGCATGAGCATCTGCTCGGGCAGCAGCTGGAACAGCACCAGACCGAGCGCCATGATAACGACCGCCGCCGTCAGCGTGATGCGGTATGCACCCATCAGACGCTTGCGGTTGCGCGCGCCGTAGTTGTAGCCCATGACCGGGAGCGCGCCCTGGTTGAGGCCGAACACCGGCATAAATACGAAGGTCTGGAGCTTGAAGTATACGCCGAGGACGTTGACCGCCGTCTGCGAGAACGCGATCAGGATGCCGTTCATGCCGGCGGTCATGACCGAGACAACGCTCTGCATGACGATGCCCGGCAGACCGACGCGGTAAATATCGCCGACCGTGCGGCGGTTCCATTTGAACGCCTTCATGTTGACGTTCAGCACCTTCTGATGGCGGAACACACCCCACAGGCCGAGCGCCATGCCGAAGATCTGGCCGATAACCGTCGCGAGCGCCGCGCCGCGAATGCCCATCTCCGGGAACGGGCCGATGCCGAAGATCATCAGCGGATCAAGGATGATGTTGATGATCGCGCCGGTCAGGCCCTGACACATCGGGATGATCATGTTGCCGCCCGACTGCTGGATCTTCTCGCACATCATGGAGATGAGGACGAAAATACTCATGCCGACCGCGATATGCGAATACTGAACGGCAAACGCCGAGACTGCCTCGCTCGCGCCGAACGCGCCGACAAACGCGCCCGACAGACCCCATCCGAGGATGAAGAACACGATGCCGCCCACGACCGCGAGCGCAACGCCGTGCTCCGCCGCCGAGTCCGCATCCTCCTGCCGCTTTTCGCCCAGGCGGCGCGCGATGAGCGAGTTTACGCCGACGCCCGTACCGACGCCGATGGCAACGACGAGCATCTGGAGCGGATAGACGAGAGAGACCGCCGCCAGCGCGTCCTGCGAATACTTCGCGACGAAGATACTGTCGACGATGTTGTACAGCGCGTTGATGATCATGGAGATCATCGCCGGGAGCGCCATCGAAAAGATCAGCGGTCCCATTTTCGCGGTACCCATTTTGTTCTGATGTTCCAAAAAATACCCTCCTTAGACAAACAAACCGCGTCAGATATCCGGTATCTGACGCAGTCGGTGGTTACTTCTTCTTATGTATAGTGTAAGACATTATCCTGCATAATGCAAGAGTTTTCGCTGCATTTCTGCAAAACCGTGTTTTGGCCAAACAAGAGCCGTGTTCCGGCGGTTTTTACAGCTTTCCGTCGAGCTCGTCGAACGAGTGCTCGACGAAGATGTCGCTCACGCTCCGGAGCTCCGCTTCCCCGTCGGCGTAGGCCGGCTCCGCCATGCCGCACAGCTGAAAGCCGGCCTTATGCGCGGTGACGCCGGCGTAGGGCGCGTCCTCGAACACCATGCACTCCGCCGGTGCAAGACCGAGACGGCGCGCGGCCTCCAGATAAATATCCGGCTCGTACTTCGGCACGCCCACATCTTCGATCGTGAGCATGAAGGAAAAATACTGCATCATGTCGCGGTCGAGCAGCGCCTTCTCCGCGTGACGGCGCGCGGTCAGCGTCGCGATCGCCATCTTGACGCCCTTCTTGCGCATCCGCTCGAGGAATTCGATCACGCCCGGCTTGGGCTTTGCAATGGTCTCGTAGCGCGAGGTGATGAGCGCGTCCATGCCGTCCAGCATCTGCTCGCGCGTCAGCGGCAGCTCGGGATGGCGCTCGAGGAAATAGTCCGCGACCTGCGGCTGTGAAAAGCCCTCGCACGCCGCAAAATCCTGATCGGTGATATTCAGGTCAAACTGTTTGAGGTAGTTCTGCGTCAGGCGTTTCCACACCGGCATCGAGTCGAGCAGCGTGCCGTCCATGTCGAAAATCGCACCTTTGATATTCTGCATTGGGGTAATTCCTTTCGGGGAAAGCGCAGGGAATTCGCCTGCTTACTTGGTTTTTCTGTCGATAAAGCGCGGCTTGAGCTTGGAGTACAGGATCTTCTGCTCGCTGTACAGACCGTAGTAGCCGCTGAGCATGTACGCGACCGTGATGGGCAGCGCGAACAGCGCCAGACTCTCGCCGCCGAACAGCTCATAGGCGAGCAGCAGCGACGTCAGCGGCGAATTCGTCACGCCGCAGAACACGGACACCATGCCGAGACCGGCGGCGAACGAGGCGCCGAGGCCGAAAAAGCCGCCGTAGGCCGCGCCGAATGTCGCGCCGATGAACAGCACGGGCACGATCTCGCCGCCCTTGTAGCCGACGCCGATCGTGATGGCGGTCATGATGAGCTTGATGAAAAAGGCCGCATACGAGGCCTCGCCTGCCATCGCGCGCTCGATGACCTGCGTGCCTGCGCCGTTGTAGTCGCGCGTGCCGAGCAGCAGCGTCAGCACCACGACGACCGCGCCGCCGACGGCGATGCAGACATAGCGGTTCGGGAACCACTTTTTGAACAGGTGGCCGACGTTATGGAACACGATGCACACGAGCGCCGCAAGACCGGCGCACGCCGCGCCGAACAGCAGCAGCTTCGCGATCAGCAGCGCGTCCGCCTCCTGCGGAATGCCGGAAACGGCGAACGCCGTCGCCTCGCCGCTGAGGAACAGCGAAAACCGCTGCGCGATGACCGACGCGAGCACGCACGGCAGCAGCGCCGCGTAGTACATCACGCCCACGCTCACGACCTCCATCGCGAACACGCTCGCCGCGAGCGGCGTGCCGAACAGCGCCGCAAAGCCTGCCGCCATGCCGCACATGGTGATCGTGCGCGAGTCCTTGTCATCCAGACGCATGAGGTGTCCGATGTTGCCCGAGATCGCGCCGCCGAGCTGAATGGCCGCGCCCTCGCGGCCTGCCGAGCCGCCGCACAGATGGGTCAGCACCGAGGTGATGAAGATGCTCGGCGCGAGCCGCAGCCGCACCGGATGGTCCTTGCGCACCGAGGTGAGGATGAAATTCGTTCCGCGCTCGAGCGGCATGTCCATTTTGCTGTACCAGAGCGCGATGAACAGACCGGCAAGCGGCAGAAAATACAGCGTCCACGTATGTTCGCCGCGCATCTCGGTCGCCCAGCCGAGCGCATGATGGAAGGCCGCGCCGACCGCGCCGACCACGAGGCCGATGATGATCGAGAACACGCACCAGCGCAGGAACGCGCCGAGATTGCGTCTGATGCGGTAATATGTGCCGTAGGCACGGCGAAGCAGTGCCTTTCTGTATGACATGCCCCTCGCCCCTTTCTATTTCTCTCAATTTCTCTCTTTTTTCTCTCTACGAAAATCCCCCTGCACGAAAAACCGCGCAAGGGGGAATTTCTCATACTCGGAAACGCCGCCGTTCCCGAATTTATTTGCTGGTGGAAGCGGTCTCCTTGAGCACGACGTCGTGCGCGCCGCCCTCGACGATGGAGGTAGCGGATACGAGCGTGATCTTTGCCTTCTTCTGGAACTCCGGAATAGACAGAGCGCCGCAGTTGC
>CAVIRF010000141.1:0-3319 GCA_963645185.1 Coprococcus eutactus
TACAGCAAGGCGGCCGGTCAGCTCATCGAGACCCGTATGCACGACATTGTGGAGGGCATCTGCAAGGCGAACGGCGCGACCTTCGACTTCCTGTACACGCACGAGTTCGCGCCCACGGTAAACTGGGACGAGCCGGTCGATGCGGTCATTCAGGCGGCGACGCATGTGGTCGGCGCGGAGAATGTAGACGGAAACTGCGCGCCGTTCATGGCGAGCGAGGACTTCGGCGCATTTCTGGAGAAGATCCCGGGCGCGTTCTTCTTCATCGGCGGTGCGGTCGGTGACAGCACGAAGGATTTTCCGCTGCATAACGCGCATTTCAACTACAACGACGATATTCTGGAAACCGGCGCAAAGGTGTTCGCGCAGATCATCCGCGAGCGCCTGCCGAAATAAAGCATAAAGGAGATTTTTATCATGCAGGTTATTGATACCAAGAACGCACCCGGCGCAATTGGCCCGTATTCGCAGGGTTTCGTTGTAAAGGATATCGTGTTTACGTCCGGTCAGATCCCGGTCGACCCGGCGACCGGCACGGCGCCCGAGGGCATCGCCGCACAGGCGGAGCAGAGCTGCAGGAACGTCAAGGCCATTCTGGAAGCGGCCGGTTCGAGCACCGAAAAGGTCGTAAAAACGACCTGCTTCCTCGCGAGCATGGGCGATTTCGCAGCCTTCAACGAGGTTTATGCGAAGTACTTCACCGGCAAGCCGGCGCGCAGCTGCGTCGCGGTCAAGGAGCTGCCGAAGGGCCTGCTCTGCGAGATCGAAGCGATCGCCGAGCTCTGATATTTCCAATTTAGACACCATCTGCTCATAATAAAAGGCAACACCTCCGGCTTTGTTCCTTTCGGCCGGGGGTGCTGCGCTTTATTCCGAGAATTTCTGCCGGTAGGCGCGCGGCGAAAGTCCGGTTTTGGTCTTGAAGCTGCGGTTGTAGTAGCTCGCCGAACCGAAGCCGCACTGCATGGCGATCTCCGTGACGGAAAGCCCGGTCTCGAGCAGCAGGCGCTCGCTCTGGAGCAGGCGGACGTTGCCGATGTACTCGAAGATGGTGCAGCCCATGTTCTTTTTGAACAGGCGGCAGCAGGTGCTCTCCGCGAGGCTGACCGAGGCGGCGAGATCGTCGAGACGGATGGGTTCGGCGTAGTGCGCGCCGATGTAGTGGACGATGCGGTGCACGGTATCGCTGTGCGGCGTCTGCCGCTCGACCGACAGCGTGCAGAGGTAGCCGCGGTACAGCAGATGCCAGACCCGGAGAATGCGGAGATACATGGAGAAAAAGTCGGGCGAGCCGCTCTCCGACTCGTCGCGAAGCGAAACGATGTGCTGCAAAAGCTCCTGCTGCCACGGCTCGCCGGGCGAGAGCACGCAGTATCCGGCCGAGCTGTCGAGATACGGGTCAACATAGGTGCGGTCGAGCAGGCTTTCTTCGGCGTGCTGCATGAGCCGGGGATGGTAGTTGAGGCAGATGTAGGCGCTGTCCGTGCCGGGCGCGTTTTTCGCACGGTGCAGCAGTCCGGGCGCGACGAAAAGCCCCTCGCCTTCCCGGAGGCGGAGCACGCGGCTCTCGATCTGAAACTCGACCTCGCCCCGGATGACGCGGCAGAACTGGAGTTCCTGATGCCAGTGCCAGTCGATGAAGCCGAGCAGGTTTTTGCGTATCTGTGTGGTATATAATGCCACCGGAAATTCCGTTGTTCCGTGGGGGTCGACCTCGCGTCCGGTGCGGTCGATCTTGATATGGTAAGTCTGCATAAAGAACCGTCCTCGATTTTTACAGCAAAGCAAGATAGTACAAGAAAACTGCAAATATAATTATAGTATTCTGCTGTGAAAGCAATATAATTATATCAACGAGAGACGAGAAAGTCAACCGGCCGCACAGCGGTCCGGACGGAAACGACAAGGAGGATATTTATGTTCAAGATGAATGAAAAACGTATGCTCGAGCACCTTTTTGCACTGGGCAAGGTCGGCATTGACGCAGAGGGCCACCGCACGCGCGCGTGCGCATCCGACACCGAGAAGGAAGGCCGCGATCTGGTTTCCGGCTGGATGCGCGAGGCCGGTCTGGAGGTCGTCGTCGACCGCATCGGCAACATCCATGGCATCTGGCAGACCGAGGAGAACAAAAACGAGAAGCCGCTCATGCTCGGCTCGCATATCGATACCGTCATCAACGCCGGTCAGTACGACGGCTGCTACGGTGTTCTGTCGGCGCTCGAGATCATCCAGAGCCTCAAGGAGCAGGGCGCAAAGACCGCGCGTCCGCTCGTCGTCACCGCATGGACGAACGAGGAGGGCATCCGTTACTCGCCGGATATGATGGGCTCGCTCGTTTACGCAGGCGGCATGAAGTGCGAGGACGCACTGGCGACGGTCGGCGTAGACGGCACGGTGCTCGGCGAGGAGCTGAAGCGCATCGGCTACGAAGGTACGGTCGACCCGGGCTTCCTCAAACCCTATGCCTTCGTTGAGCTGCACATCGAGCAGGGCCCGATCATGGACGCGGAGGGCTACACCATCGGCGCGGTCGAGAACCTGCAGGGCATCAGCTGGCAGCAGATCACCATTGAGGGCGTGCAGAACCATGCAGGCACGACCCCGACCTCTTACCGCCGCGACGCAGGCGTTGCCGCAGCCAAGGTCATCACCTACATGCGCGAGCGCTGCATGCAGCCGGGCAGCCGCACGGTCTGCACCACGGGCTGCATCGCGTTCGAACCGAACGCCATCAACGTCATCCCGTCCAAGGCGGTATTCACCGTCGATGTGCGCAACCCCGACGAGGCAAAGCTTCAGGAGGAGGAAAAGGCGCTCGCCGATTACCTCACAGAGCTCGAAAAGACCGACAAGGTGAAGATCACCACCGAGCGCCTGAGCCGCTTTGAGCCGGTGCTGTTCGACGACGGCATCTGCAGGCTGGTCGAGAAGTATGCGGACAAATACGGCTACCGCTGCCGCCGCATGACCTCCGGCGCCGGTCAGGACGCACAGATGCTCGCGCGCATCTGCCCGACCGCAATGATCTTCGTGCCGAGCGTCAACGGCATCAGCCACAACCCGAAGGAGTTCACGAAGGAAGAAGACCTCATCGCAGGCGCAAAGGTATTCTTTGACGTCGTAACCGAGATGAGCGAAGCGAAATAACAAAGACCACATCCTCTGTATCGACTTGATACCCCTCTTTTGCAAACAGCCGCAGGCATCGCCTGCGGCTGTTTGCCTGTCGCGAAACTACAGTTTCGCCGACAAGTGTGTTCTGACTTCGCAGAACACGAGTCGTCCGAAAGTTCCCATGCGGAAACTTTCTCCCTCC
>CAVIRF010000142.1:0-3310 GCA_963645185.1 Coprococcus eutactus
GCTTTTTTACTTTTTCTCGTCGAGCAGCATCACGCCGTCGGCAGGATTATGGTCGATCGCGCCCACGATGCGGTGGGGGAGGTAGGGCTCCTCGAGATACGAAATATCCTCGTCCGTCAGCGTCACATGCAGTGCAGCGGCGGCGTCATCCAGATATTTCGCCCGGGTCGCGCCGACGATGGGCGAGGCAACGCCTTTCGCCCAGTGCCATGCAAGCGCGATCTCCTGCATCTGAACCTGATACTTTTCCGCGAGCTCATGCACACGGGCAACGATCTGCATATCCTGCTGCTCGGTGCGGTCGTACTTGCCCATGGCGACGCGGTCGGTGCGGCTGCGCAGCGTGTCCGCCTTCCACGTCGGACGGGTCAGATGACCGGCGGCAAGCGGACTGTACGGCATCAGGCTGACGCCCATCTGGCGGCAGATGGGGATGAGCTCGCGCTCGTCCTCGCGGTAGAGCAGATTGTAGTGGTTCTCCATCGCCTCGAACCGCGCCCAGCCGTGCTCGCGCGCAGACAGCTGCATGTTGTAGAACTGATAGCCGTACATCGCGGACGCGCCGAGCGCGCGGACCTTGCCGGCCTTCACCAGATCGTTCAGCGCCTCCATCGTCTCTTCGATGGGCGTTTCGTAGTCAAAACGATGGATGATATACAGGTCGAGATAATCCGTGCCGAGACGCTTCAGCGTGCCGTCAATTTCGCGGTGAATGGCTGCGCCGGACAGCCGTCCGGGGTTGAAGTAGACCTTGTCGCGGCTGACGTTCTTTTTGAGCGCCTGGCCGAGATATTCCTCGCTCGTTCCGGCGGAATAGCCGTTTGCGGTGTCGAAAAAGTTGATGCCGAGGTCAAGCGCGTGCCTTACGACCTTTTCGGTCTCGCCCTCGTCCAGCGTCCAGTCGTGCATGGTTCCGGCCTTGCCGAAGCTCATGCAGCCGACGCAGACCTTCGAGATGTCAATGTCGGTTTGTCCGAGCTTTCCATATTCCATATCGCAGCTCTCCTTTCGAGTATGGATAAAGTTGTATGCTGCTGTCCTAAGAATTCAGACTGCGGTGAACAAACCGCGCAGTTTCATGAAAATTACTTCATTATGAGGATAACACGAAAATGGCGTGCCTGCAATGCAGAAATGCCGGCACGACTGCTTTTCATGCGGCGGCGGATGTGCTACAATGAGAAAAAGGACGGTGAGAAGATGACAAGAAGAGGGTTTCGGCTGACGCTGCTCGCACTGCTCATTGCGTGCGTTCTGACAATGGGAGCGGCGGCATTCTCCGATGTAAGAACAGGGGACTGGTTCGCGGCGGATGTGGGAGAAATGACGGACGAAGGACTGCTGCGCGGCTATCCGGACGGCTCCTTCCGACCGAACGATACCATTACCGCCGCGGAATTCGTTTCGATCGTGGCGCGGTGCGGCGGCATCAAAGACAGCGGCGCGTCCTCCGGTTCGCACTGGGCGTCGGGGACGATGCAGGCGGTGCTGGATGCCGGGTGGTACGACTGGGACGAGCTGCCGCCGACGGGGGAACGGTACGACCAGCCGATCGCGCGTCAGCTCGCGGTGAATATCCTCATGCGTGCGCTGCTGCCCGGCGAGAGCGGCGACTATATGACGGAAACGGCGAAAATGACGGATTTTTCCGAGCTGGACGGGCGGTATTATAACAAGGTGATCGCGGCGTACAGCTGCGGCGTGGCGCAGGGAGACGATACGGGACGGTTCCGTCCGAAGAGCGGACTGAGCCGCGCGGAGGCCTGTTCGATCATCCGCCGCGCGCAGACGATCGCAGGCTGTGAGGTGCCGGAAACGCCGGATACTCCGGCCTAGCCGACAGAAACGCCGACGGCAGGCGGCATCTCCGAGCACGGCTGGCTTCAGGTCAAGGGTACGCAGCTGTGCGGCGAAAACGGAGAAGCCGTCCTGCTGCACGGCATGAGCAGCCACGGCATTCAGTGGTTTCCCCAGTACGCGACCCGGCAGGCAATAGCAAACACGGCTTCGTATGGCGCAAACCTGTACCGCGTGGCGATGTACACGGGGGAGGGCGGCTATCTTTCCAATCCGGCGCAGATGAAAAAGACGGCATATGCCGCCATGGACGCCGCGATAGCGAACAATATGTATGTTATCATCGACTGGCATATCCTGTCGGACGGCGATCCGCTCGCCCATCTTGCCGAAGCGCAGGCGTTCTTCCGCGAGGTGTCTGCGAAATATGCGGACAGCCCGGCGGTGATTTATGAGATCTGCAATGAACCGAACGGAAATGTGACATGGCAGGGGAACATCAAGCCGTATGCGGAAGGGGTGGTCAAGACGATACGCGAGAACGCGCCCAAGAGCATTATTCTGATCGGTTCCGGCACATGGAGTCAGGATTTGCAGGATGCGGCGGCCAATCCGGTTGCCGGACAGAATCTGATGTACACCTGTCACTTCTATGCCGGAACGCACGGCGAATGGCTGCGGCAGCGCATCACGGACGCGCGAAAAAAGGGAATCGCGGTGTTCGTCAGCGAATGGGGTGTCAGCCGGGCGGACGGCAGCGGCGGCGTTTTTATCAAGGAAAGCAGGGAATGGCTGGATTTCCTGCGTCAGAACGGCATCAGCTGGGCAAACTGGTCGCTGTGCGACAAAAACGAAACGTCGGCGGCACTGAAACCCGGCACGCCGGTAAACCGCGCGTGGACGGACAGCGACCTGACACAGGCCGGTAAATTTGTCTTTTCGCAGTTTTGAGCTGTAATGCGCTTCATTATGTGGTATACTGAAGAAAAAGGAGAGAAAATTATGCAGAAGTTCATTAAAAATATCGACCACGAGATCGTGGTCAAGCTGACCGATCTGGTATCGGTGCAGCCGGGACAGGTCGTCAGCAAGACGCTTGCGCAGAACAAGGCCGTCAGCGTTACGCTGTTTGCCTTTGACAAGGGCGAGGAGATCAGCACGCACGACTCGACCGGCGACGCGATGGTAACGGTGCTGGAAGGTAAGGGCCGTTTTACGGTCGGCGGCGTTCCGCACATCGTCAGCGCAGGCGAAACGCTCGTCATGCCGGCGAAGGTACCGCACGCCGTATACGCCGAGGAGGCATTCAAATGTGTTCTGACGGTGGTTTTTCCGGACGGATTTGACAAATAATCGCATAAAAACAGCGGCGCTGCCTCCGAGAAGCTTTCCCGGAAGCAGCGCCCTGTTCGTGTTTTCGGAACCCTTAGCCCTTGGCCGCGAGGTTCTGCTCGTAAGACTCAATCATCTTCTTGAACGTGTGTCCCGAACGACGCTCGAGCTTTTCGAGATA
>CAVIRF010000143.1:0-3264 GCA_963645185.1 Coprococcus eutactus
CCACGGCCTCTAGCGTGACAGGCTAGCGCTCTAACCAACTGAGCTACCGGGCCAGACCTCGTCGCTGTTTTCGTTTGTATCTCTCAGCGACGATGTTTATTATATCGGAACCAGCGTGAAATGTCAACACTTTTTTCGATATTTTTTTATTTTATTTTTTCTCGCTCGCGTGCGTCAGCAGCTCCTGCAACTGATCGCGCGAAAAATCGTAGATTTTGTCGCAGAACTGGCAGGTTACTTCACTTTTCTCCTGCTCCTCGATCATCTTGGAGAGCTCGGTCTTTCCGAGGCTGATCAGCGCGCGCTCGACCTTCTCCCTGCTGCATGCGCAGCGGTAGCCGATCTCCTCGGTCTGGAGGAAGTCCACCTCAAAGCCGTCGAGCACGGCGGAGATGATCTCCTCGAGGCTCATGCCCTTGTCGAGCATGGTTGTCATCGGCTCGAGCTTTGCGAGGTTGGCCTCCAGCCGGTCGATGTCCGCGTCCTTGACGCCCGGCATCAGCTGCACGAGCCAGCCGCCGGCGCACTTGACCGAGCAGTCGGTGTCGACGAGCACGCCGAGCGCGCAGGCAGACGGGATCTGCTCGCTCTCCGCGAAGTAGCGCGTGAGGTCCTCTGCGATCTCGCCGTCGACGAGCGCGACCGTGCCGGTCACGGGGTCCTTGAGGCCGATGTCCTTGATGACCATCAGATAGCCGCGGCCTACGCCGCCGCCCACGTTGAGCTTGCCGTCCGGGCGGAGCGGCAGGTCAGCCGCCGGGTCCTGAAGATAGCCGCGCACATAGCCGTCCGACTCGCCCACGCACACGATGGTGCCGAGCGGACCGTTGCCCTTGATCTGAACGGTGACAGAGCCGTCCTCGACCTTGAGCTGGCTGCCCATGATGGAGGTGATGGTCAGCGTGCGGCCGAGCGCTGCGGTCGCGAGCGGCGTGGTGTTGTGAATTTCGCGTGCGCGCTCGACAAGTCCGGTCGTCGATGCGGCACTGATCTGGATGCCTGCGTTGCGGGCAATCGCGCGAAGAATTTTATCGCTCATATAATGTTAGTCTCTCTTTCGTGCGGTAAAATAGATGCGATCCTCTCCGCCCTTCACCGGCGCGAAGCTCTGATCGCCATAGGTTTTGATTTCGGTAAAGCCTGCCTCTTCCAGCATGCGGACAAGCTGCTGCGGCTGATAGACGCGCTCCTCGTGCGTCTCCTGCGCGCGCGACCAGTTATCCCCATCCTGTTCAAAAATATCGAACTGATAGGCGCACAGGCCTTCCTCGACCGCCGCCTGCCAGACGCAGAACACGCCCTCGTCCTCCCGGACATAGCTTTCCCCGTCGATACGGGAAAATTTCTCGGGCGTATTGATGTCAAAGACGAACAGGCCGTCCGGGTTGAGGAACAGATGCACGCGGCGGAACGCCTCGGCGAGGTCGTCCGGGTCGGTGACATAGTTCACGCTGTCCAGACAGCACAGGCAGGCGTCCACATTTCCGTAAAGGTCAAGCTCTTCCATACGCTGATTGATGAGCAGCGGTCTTGGCTCGCAGTCCATCGTATTCTGCATGGCCTGCATGAGCATTTCGGGCGAAGCGTCCGCGCCGATCATATCATAGCCGCGGTTCGCGAGCAGGCGTGTCAGGCTGCCCGTGCCGCAGGCCAGATCGAGCACGAGCTCCGGCCGGATGCCCTCCCGTGCGAAAAGCTGCTCGAAAAAATCCGCCCACTGCTCGTAGCCGACGTCGTCGGTAAAACGATCGTAGTAGGCCGAAAGTGTCTGGTAGCTATTCATTGTCCTCCTTCAGCCGGTCGAGCATTCTGCGGTAGCCGTCCGAGCCGTAGACAAGGCATTTGTTGACGCGGCTGATGGTCGCGGTGGATGCGCCGGTCTCCTGCACGATGTCGCTGTAGATGCGGCCCTCGTCGAGCATACGGGCTACCTGAAAACGCTGCACCATGGCGCGAAGCTCCGAAATGGTGCAGAGGTCCTCGAAAAAGTCGTAGCATTCCTCCACGGTCGAAAGCTTGAGAATGCCGCGAAACAGGATGTCCATATCTTCATCCTTTAACTTCCGGTTCAAGGTTTTCCCTCCTTTTACAGTTTATTGACGAAAATCGGGGTTGTCCCCGAGGCGGTTTTCTTCCGCATATGCGGTCAAACCTCTTGTGTTGTTTTCATTATAGCACGATACTTTCATATTGTAAAGCGCGAAAAGCATTCTTTGCCGGTTCTGTTTTTCTCTCTCCGGCGCGGCGACTCTCCGCAGCGGAGGTTGCCCTTTCCGCGTGTTCCTGTTATGCTGTGAACAGAGAGAAAAACCACCCCCGAAAAGGAGAATGAACATGAACAATTATGTAACCGGCGCGGCGATCCGCACGCTGCGCGAAAAACAGCATCTGACGCAGCTCCAGCTCGCCGAGCAGATCAGCGTCAGCGACAAGACCGTTTCCAAATGGGAGACCGGCCGCGGCTTTCCGGATATTTCGCTGCTCGAGCCGCTTGCGGCCGCGCTGCGCGTTTCCGTGCCCGAACTGCTCTCCGGCGAGCAGGTCATCAACGTCAACCGCGCCGCCAACATGCGCCGCTCGCGGCTTTATGTGTGCCCGGTGTGCGGCAATGTGCTGCACGCGGCAGGCAGCGCGATGATCTCGTGCTGCGGCGTCACCCTGCCGCCGCTCGAAGCCGAGCAGCCCGACGAGGCGCACGACCTCCGCGTTGAGGATATTGAGCACGAGCTTTATGTCTCCTCCACGCACCCGATGACCAAATCGCACTATCTCTCGTTCGCCGCTTACTGCACGGACGACCGCTTCGAGCTCGTGCGCTTCTACCCCGAGGGTAACGCCGAGGCGCGTTTTTTCCGCCGCGGTCACGGTATCCTCTATTGGTACTGCAACCGCCACGGACTGTTTTCCAAGCGTATTTAACTTTTCTTCTGCTGAAACCGCTCTGTTTTTCCGAAATCAGAGCGGTTTTTATATTATTTTACCGTTTCTTAAATTTCTTTTGAAATTTTCCAAAAAAACTTTCAGAAAATCGTTGACAAAACCTACTTTCGTATGTATAATAATTCTTGTCGCTGACAGTGAGGCGACTCGACAAGAGGAAAATGCGAGTGTGCTGGAACTGGTAGACAGGCACGTTTGAGGGGCGTGTGTCGAACGACGTACGGGTTCAAGTCCCGTCACTCGCACCATTTCTTCAAGTGCGAAACAAGTAAATACCACATGCGGATGTGGCGGAATGGCAGACGCGCTAGCTTCAGGTGCTAG
>CAVIRF010000144.1:0-3244 GCA_963645185.1 Coprococcus eutactus
AAACCGGCAAAATTCACGAAATTTCATCACCGTATTTGTCATTATTCACAAAAACCCTCGCTGAGACCAAGAATCTCAGCGGGGGATGGTCCGAGCGGTGATAACGGATTTAGTGAAATAAATATTTGCCGATAGCGACACGCTTATTTCTCCGCACCGAGTATGCTTCCAGAAGTGAGCTCCGCACATACGATTTTCCATGCCATAAAAGCCGACGGATTTGGAATGCTGACCGTAATTTCCTGACAATCGTTATCATATATGATAACGCAGCCTGTCAAAAAACCTGTGCTGCTGAGAAAAAATATCCGCGCAGCGGGGGAGCTCGAGGGGTAGCGCAGCGGCGGCGCGGGAGTGAATGACATGCCGGTGGCATGTCAGAGCCGCGCCGTGACCGAGCCGCAGCGAGAAAAGACCCGCCTCGAATTAGATAAACCGCCGTCGAAATCCTTGAGACATCAAGGATTTCGGTAAAAGCATTTTGAAAACCTTCAAAATGCTCGGCGGAAAAGTGCAGTCAAAAAATCCCGCGAGGGACTTTTTTGACACGCTGAGCGGAACGGCTGATATGCCGTCCCGCTCTCTTTATATTGTGGCAAGAAGACCTAGGCGGCTGAAAACAGTCGCCTAGGTCTTTTGATTTTGCGCTTATCTCAATGCAGGAGCGGATTGCGCGGCGGGCCAGAGCGGATCGAATAGGAGATGTCCTTTGCGGTCTGACAGACGAGGGCGACACAGTGCTCCTCGTTCTTGCGCATACGGCTCTCCGGGCCGGATATGCTTATCGCCGCTACTGCCTTGCCGTTGCCGTCGAACACTGGCGCACCGATGCAGAACAGTCCGTCCTCCGCCTCGCAGTTATCGATAGCGTAGCCGCGAGCGCGGATATTTTCAAGCTCCACGCGGAGTTGAGAGGGCGTAAGTATAGATCTCTCGGTTTGCGGGGTGAAGTCTGCGGCGGCGCAATATGCCTCCTGCTGCGCCGGCGACGCAAAGGCAAGCAGCGCCTTGCCGCTTCCGAGCAGATGCGCGTAGCTCATAGAACCTATCCAAGTGTCGGTTCTGATCGACTGTGAGTTCAGGACACGGTCAACGAAGCGAACCTTCGTGTCGGAATCCCAGATGGCGAGGTTGCAGGTCTCGCCGCATATGCGGCTCAGCTCCAGCATGTGCGAATGTGCGTACTGCACGATCTCCATGCGGTTCTTGACGATGTTGCCCATCGCGGTAAACTTTATGCCGAGACGGTATTTTGCCTGATCGGTCTTGCGGACAAAGCGGCGGTTCTCAAGCGTGGAGAGCAGGCGGAACACGGTGCTGCGGCTGAGTCCCATGATTTCCGATATTTCCGGAACGGACAGCTCCTCGACATCGGTGAGAATGTCGAGTATGTCAAGTGCATTTGCAACGGATTGCAGTATATATTTTTCGCCGGCGGCATCAGTCATTGTGCGATATCCCTTTCTTTGCTTCTGCTTTTTTATATTTTAGCACATCACATAGAGAAAATGCAACACTGGGAGCTGTGTAAAAATCTGTTCTCCTCGCTTGTACAAAGTGAACTAAAACACCGCATAGAGATTATGCACATAGCCGAAAAGCGCGAAATTAGTTAAAAACGACCTTGACTATATCTCAAAAAGAGTTTACATTTAGTTCATCAGTTCTTTATGCGAATTATTAGTTCACATAAAGAACTAACTAAAAAGGAAGTGAAACAAAGCATGGAAAAGATTAAGTTCTACGGTATCGGTGGTCAGGGTGCCGTCACGGCGGCAAAGGTGCTGTCCGTTGCAGTGTCCGTACATCAGAACGAGTACGCGATCACCGTGCCCGCATATGGCCATGAGCGCCGCGGTGCCCCTGTCTATGCGCACATTATCGTGGACGACAAGCCTGTTCTTCTCAACTGCTATGTTTACGAGCCCGATATAATTGCCGTCTTCGACGACAAGATAATCGACATGGGTGTAAACGTCGGAGAAGGCTGCACCGAGAACACGATATGCGTCATCAACACCAACAGCGCCGAGATGATCGAGCGCTACCGCAAAGCCTACGGCTTCAAGACCATCTATGCATGCGACGCAAACGACGCCGCCATCAAGAACATCGGTCTGAACATTCCGAACAGCGCCATGCTCGGTGCGCTTGCCAGAACGGGCATCGTCAGCATTGACGCGGTCGAGAAGGCAGTTATTGAAGCGTTCGGAAAGAACGGAGAAAAGAACGGAGGTGCGGCAAGATATGCCTATGAACACACATACAACGCGTAAGGTGCTTGGGCCATGTTCCCATGTCCTCGTCGCCGCTAACACAGGCAGCTGGCGTCTGGTGCGCCCCAAGGTAGACGAAAATCTCTGCGTCCGCTGCGGAACCTGTGCCCGCTACTGTCCTACCGCGTGCATCGACGTGCACAAGGAAGGCTTCCCGCTTGATTTTGATTTCAATTACTGCAAGGGCTGCGGTATCTGCGAGAACGAGTGCCCGCGCCGCGCAATAACGATGATTCCGGAAGGGAGTGCTGACTGATGGCTGTAAAAATGTTTGACGGCAACGGAGCCGCCGTTGAGGCGATAAGACTCGCCCGTCCCGGTGTCGTTGCGGCGTACCCTATCACCCCGCAGAGCTCCATCGCGGAGCATCTGGCAGACGAGGTTGCTTCCGGCGCGATCGACGCTGAATACGTCCGCGTTGAATCCGAGCACTCCGCCATGTCCGTTTCCATCGGCGCACAGCTCACCGGCGTACGTGTTGCCACCGCTACCGCTTCCGTCGGTCTTGCGCTGATGCATGAAGTGTGCGGCGTCGCAGCAGGCTGCCGCGTCCCCATCGTTATGCCCGTTGTCAACCGCTCCCTCGTTGCCCCTTGGTCCCTCTGGTGTGACCACTCCGACACGATGGCAGAGCGAGACACCGGATGGCTGCAGTTCTACTGCGCAACCGTTCAGGAAATCCTCGACCTCCAGCTCTGCGCATACCGCATCGCCGAGCATGAGGAGGTTATGACTCCCGCAATGGTCTGCTTCGACGGCTTCTATCTGTCCCACTCCATGCAGCGCGTCGACACTCCGTCCGACGAGGAAGCATGGGACTTCGTGAAGCCCTATGTCCGCAAGAATATGTATCTCGACACCAAGGACGTCATGTTCATAAACGACCTCTGTCCCACCGTCGAGCATACCGAGATCATGTACATCACCGAGCGCGCCGTGTTCGAGCTGCGCGAGGACGGCCTCGTCCT
>CAVIRF010000145.1:0-3213 GCA_963645185.1 Coprococcus eutactus
GCTATATCACTATGGATTTTTCTTTTAAGTGTCCAACTTCATTTTACAATCAACCGAAAAAATTTATTTCCGTGCAGCATTTCCGCACCCTCGTTTGTATCTATGGCGAAGGACAAAAACAGCAGCCCGAAAGGGCACACACATGAAAGGACGATTTATTATGAAAAAGACGATCTCTCTTATGCTTGCACTGGCCTCCATCAGCTCGATGGGCGTATCCGCGATGGCGGCGAACGACACGGCTGAGCCAATGGTCATCGCACCGGCGCCGTCGGTCGTCGCGACCGCGCAGCGTCAGTTTGTCGTGAATGGCAAGGCGATGCAGCTCGACAGCTACACGACCGAGAACGGTACGGTCATGGTGCCGGTCCGCGCGATTGCTGAGGCTCTTGGTTTTAAGGTAACATGGAATAACGGCGCTGTCAACATCAATGATGGCGAAATGCAGTGCGATCTGCGCATCGGCGACAAGCAGTACGTTGTTTACACCGCCATCGAGGACGCGGTCGGTACGTCTGCACCGTTTACGCTCGGTTCTGAGCCGATCCTCAAGGACGACAAGACCTATGTACCGGTCAAGCTGTTTGTTGCGCTTTTCGGCAACAACGACGCGGCGGTTCAGATCACCGACACGACCGTTACCATCAGCAAGGACGCCGCATCCGGCGATGCTGTCGAAATTCCCAATCCGCTGACCGGATATGAAGACATCGCAGCGCTGGAAAAGGCGGTCGGCTTCAAACTGATCTGCCCGACCCTGCCGGACGGCTACAAGGCGGACAGCTTCATCGACATTTCGGGCACGCTTGCGGAGGTAAACTACACGAACGGCACGGATACGATTTGCTTCCGCATGGAAAAGAGTGATGAGTCCGATATCAGCGGCGACTACAACGTCTATTCCACCAAGAAAACGCTGACCGCAGGCGATACCGCGGTTACTGCTGAAGGCGGCGAGAGCATCAACAAGGCGACGTGGACGAAGAACGGCTTTTCCTTCTCGCTGACCTCGGAAAAGGGCCTGACCGACGCGGCAGTCATCGCAGCCGTTCAGTAAGCCGCCCTCTTGACATCCGGCCCTGCGCGCTTTATCATTGAGATAAAGAAAATTGCAGGAGGCAGCTATGGTACGGGAAATCATGAAGGACGAGGCGTTCCTCGCGGAAGCGTCGGAAAAGGCAACGGCAGAGGATGCGGAGATCGCGCGCGACCTGCTGGAGACGCTTGAGGCGCATAAGGAAGGCTGCGTCGGCATGGCGGCGAATATGATCGGCGTGCGCAAGCGCATCATCGCGTTCGACAACGAGGGCAGCTATATGGTGATGTTCAACCCCGAGATCGTCAAAAAATCGGGCGGATACGAAGCTGAGGAGGGCTGCCTGTCGCTCACCGGCACGCGGAAAACACGCCGCTGGCAGTCGATCAAGGTGCAGTATCGGAATGAGAAAATGCAGACGCGCCTCAAGACCTTCACCGGCTGGACCGCGCAGATCATCCAGCATGAGATCGACCACTGCAACGGAATAATCATCTGAAAGAGAGAGAGCACCGGGATTTATTCCCGGTGCTGAGACTGTCGAAAAACTTCGTTTTTCCGACAATCTGTGTTCTGACTTCACAGAACACGAGTCGTCCGAAAGTTCCCATTCGGAAACTTTCTCCCTCTTAAAGTATAAAAACCGAGGCGCATGTCCCCGGTTTGCTCTTATTGAATATGTTCAAGGTCAGAGGCCTACGGGCTATGAAATCGCTGCGCGATTTCTATTTCATGCGCGCTGCCGCGCAGCTGCTGTTCCTGCGTAAAAGTGGACTTTATCGACAAACTGAGCACCGGGATTTATTCCCGGTGCTCTTTTCGATAGGCGGACGGCGTTTGTCCAGTGTGCAGCTTGAAAAAACGGTTGAACGCGGACAGGCTGGAAAAACCGACAGAGAACGCGATGTCGATGATTTTTGTGTCGGTCTGCGAGAGCAGACGCTTTGCCGCCTCCAGACGCCGGGCATCTGCATATTCTTTTGGGGTGACGCCGTATTCGGCGCGAAATACATCGGTCAGACGGCGCGGCGTGAGTCCGACGGACTGCAGCGCCTTTCCGAGGCTTTCCTGCGACGCGACAGCCTGTTCGATGCGTTCTCGGACCGCCGCGGCAATTTCCTGCATAGGGCGGTAGGTGAGCAGGTCGCTGCGGCAGCGCTTGCAGGGTCGAAACCCGGCCGCGCGTGCCTCGTCTGCGTCGGAAAAGAAGCGGACATTGTCTCTCTGCGGCGTTTTGGAGCGGCAGGAGGGACGGCAGAAGATGCCGGTCGTCTTAACGCCGTAGAAAAACAGACCGTCGTAATTGGCGTCGCAGCTGCGTACAGCGTCCCACATTTCCTGTTCTGTCATAAAAACACTCCCTTACAGATTTTTGATGATGAGCGAAAGACCGGAGAGCACGAGCAGGCTCGCCATCAGACGGCGCGAGCGGGTCTCGCTGCAGTGCTGTGCGGCGAGCATGCCGAGCAGCAGCCCGGCAAGCGCTGCCGGGAGCAGCAGGAGCGACATGCGGACAGACGCAGGTGTGATGAGATGCAGCACACTGTACAGAATGATGCGGAAGATATTTTCTGTGATGAAAACTGCGCTGATGTTTGCCTTGAAACTGCGGCTTTCGGTTGTCACGCGGCTGACGTAGGCCGCGAGAAGTGCGCCTACACCGAACAGACCACAGAGCACACCGGCTGCCACACCGATGACAGCGAGAACAGCGCGCGAAGATTTCAGCTGCCCACCGAGGTCGCGCAGCAGCATCTCACCGCCGAGAAATACCACAACAACGCCGAAAAACAGCTTGATGCCGCGCACATCGCCGTTTTTAAGAAGCAGTGCACCCGGAATGCAGCCTGCGAGAACGAGCGCCGCGAGAGGAATAAAAACCTTCGGGTCGAGCTGCTTTCGGTTGCGCCAGGTCAGTATGATGTTGGCAGGGAAGCCGACAAGCAGATCAATCGGAGAAATGTCGGCGTTTGCCGTT
Organism: Coprococcus eutactus; assembly: GCA_963645185.1. GTDB lineage: Bacteria > Bacillota > Clostridia > Oscillospirales > Butyricicoccaceae > Agathobaculum. The sequence goes on from CAVIRF010000145.1 coordinate 3,015, forward strand.
CCAAAGCTCAAAATCGAGGTAAATACAAGCGTGTTTGCGAAACCGCATAAGCCTTTGACGAAATACGCGATCACGCACGCAATGATCCATAGGTACATGAAACTATCCTTTCCGAAGCGGCCGCTTCCTGTTCTGACAGTCTGATTATAGCATATCAGAAAACCGGATGCTTTGCAAAAACGGAAAAGCAATTTAGAAG
>CAVIRF010000146.1:0-3187 GCA_963645185.1 Coprococcus eutactus
GGGAGCTGCTGCCTGCGTGCAGCGGCTCCTTTTGTTTTTTCTCTGTGAATGAAAGAGGTAATTCATGAAAATCTTAACCATCGGTGATGTGGTCGGCGAGTCCGGCATTGACGCGCTGCACGCGCTGCTGCGCAAGGTAAAGCGCGAGGTCAGCGCGGATTTCGTCATCGTCAACGGCGAGAACGCCGCCGGGAACGGCGTGTTGCCGCGGCAGGCGGAGGACATCTTCGCCGCCGGTGCGGATGTGGTGACGCTCGGCAACCATGCCTTCGGCAAGCAGCAGATCGTGCCGTATCTCGACGAGCACAGCGACATTCTGCGTCCGGCCAACCTCGCGCCGCAGAGCCCGGGACAGGGCTGGGGTATTTTTGACGGTCCGCAGGGCAGCCGCCTGCTCATCATCGATCTCATCGGCCGCTGCGACATGAAATACGGTCCGGACAACCCGTTCCTGTGCGTCGACCGCATCCTGAAGGAAAACGAGGGCATGTATGACATCGCGCTCGTCGAGTTCCACGCGAACGCCACGAGTGAAAAGCTCGCGATGGGCTATTATCTGGACGGCCGTGTTTCCGCCGTCTGGGGCACGCACACCCATGTGCAGACCGCGGACGAGCGCGTAAATCCGAAGGGGACCGGCTATATCACCGATCTCGGCATGACCGGCCCGTATCATTCCGTGCTCGGCGTGCGCATCGAGCAGTCCATCGCCATGTTCCGCGGCGACCTCACCGAGTATTTCAAGACCGCGCCGGGCGACTGCGCGGTATCGGGCGCGGTGTTCGACATCGAGCGCAGCGGAAAATGCACCTCGGTCGAGCGGGTGTGGAAGGAATACAGGGTTCGCTGAGACTGTGCACCAGTGTGTACTCTCGCGGACAAGTGTCCGTGACAAGAAAGCACTCGAAATATGGAATGCTTTTGTACATTCTGCAAGAAGTTGAAGTTCAACTTGCAAAATTGCTCAAAATCGGTTGACGAGACCGAGGGTTTTGCGGTATGCTATATACGAACAACAATGGGCCTTAGGTACTGACCGCCAAAGGCTATGGACTGCATCGGAAGCTGTTTTGGGAAGAGCGCTCCCGGTGTGTAAGGAGGAATATACTGATGAACTCGTTGCTCAAGAAATTCACGTTCTCAGAAGAGCTGACCGACGTGATCGAAAACTGCAAGGGCGTTTCCGTGCCGACCAGCAAGGCAGAGCTGTACGACATGGTATTCGGTCCCGAGCATGCTGATGTGTACGACGTTGTTTTCGACGTACCCGGCAAGGGTCCGTTCAAGGAGGCTGACGTAACCCGCTGCAAGAACGGTGCATCCGTCAACTTCACGGAGGACTACATGCGCCGCCGTGAGCCGGACTGCATGCGCATCGCGGACGACAAGCCGACCGACAAGAAGCGCTTTGTTGACGTTTACGGCTACAAGTTCGACAAGCTGCGTAAGGAGACCATGGACTGGTTCAAGACGCAGGAGCTGATCCTGATGCCGTTCAATTCCGGCGGCAACGAGTACGGCTACGGCTCCATGCTCGTCTGCCCGAAGCAGTGCGCGTTCTTCGCGTTCGCTCTGGCACATCTTCAGGGTTTTGTCAACGCGGAGGAGACCGAGGGCTACAAGCCGCGCGCCATCATCTACGTTGCGCCCCCGTTCCGTCACACCCATTTCGAGGGCAAGCAGGTCGTTGTCCACAACCGTATGGACGACTGCCACGAAGTATTTTCCTACAACCTCTATCCGGGCCCGTCTGCCAAGAAGGGCGTTTACTCCGTTCTGCTCGACATCGGCGAGCAGGAGGGCTGGACCACTTGCCACACTTCCGCAGGCCGTCTGATCACGCCGTATGAGAACGAGCTGGTCATCATGCACGAGGGTGCTTCCGGCGGCGGCAAGAGCGAGATGCTTCAGGACATCGCGCGCGAGCCGGACGGCGAGGTTCTCCTTTCCACCAACACGGTAACGGGCGAAAAGACCTACCTGCACATCGGCTCCACCTGCAAGATCGAGCCGGTATGCGACGATATGGCAACCTGCTATCCGTCCGTTCAGAACAAGTCCGGCAAGCTCGTGCTCGTCGACGGCGAGGACGGCTGGTTCCTCCGCATGGACGGCGTGACCCATTACGGCTGCGACCCGGTCTACGAGCGCATCTGCACCGAGCCAAAGGAGCCGCTGTGCTTCTTCAACATGGAAGGCCATCCGGGCGCTACCCTGCTGATCTGGGAGCACACGCTGGACTCCACCGGCAAGCCGTGCTCCAATCCGCGCGCTATCGTTCCGCGCTGGGATGTTCCGAACATCGTCAAGGAGCCGGTAGAGGTCGACGTACGCTCCTTCGGCGTTCGTATGCCTCCTTCCACTCGTGACAACCCGAACTACGGCATCATGGGCATGCTGCACATCATTCCGCCGGCACTGGCATGGCTGTGGCGTCTGATCGCGCCGCGCGGCTTCAACAACCCGTCCATCGTCACCGGCAACGAGCTCAAGAGCGAGGGCGTTGGTTCCTACTGGCCGTTCGCGACCGGCAAGCGCGTCGCACAGGCAAACCTGCTGCTGCATCAGATCGTTGACAGCCCGAACACCCGTTACGTGCTCATCCCGAACCAGCACATCGGCGTGTACAAGGTCGGCTTTGCGGCTGAATGGATCTCCCGTGAGTATCTGGCCCGTCACGGCGGCGCCAAGATCCGCAGAGAGCATCTGGAGCCGGCTCGCTGCCCGCTGCTCGGCTACGCGATGAAGGACCTGACCATCGACGGCCAGAAGATCCGCTCCAAGTACCTGCGCGTCGATACGCAGGACCGCGTAGGCACCGACGGTTACGACGCAGGCGCGAAGATTCTGACCGATTTCTTCCGCAAGGAGCTCGCAAAGTTCGATACGCCGGACCTCGATCCGCTCGGCAAGCAGATCATCGACTGCTTCATGAACGGCGGCAAGCTCGAGGACTTCGAGGCGATCACCCCGACCGGCCTCTAAAAAATATAAAAAAGAGACTGCTATGCAGTCTCTTTTTTCATCGGTTAGTCGCGCGATAGCGCGCGTTAAATAGCAATCACGAAGTGATTGCAAGAAAACCGGGGACATGCGCCTCGGTTTTCTTACTTTAAGAGGGAGAAAGTTTCCGAATGGGAACTTTCGGACGACTCGTGTTCTGCGAAGTCAGAACACAGATTGTCGG
>CAVIRF010000147.1:0-3173 GCA_963645185.1 Coprococcus eutactus
AGCAGCAAGGAAGCTGAACCCGATGTGGGCGTTCGGTTCCTTGCTGCTTTTTTTATTACTCCCTGATACCTCTTACCAAGGCTGTCGCGAAACTGACGTTTCGCCGACAATCCCACCACTTACTCCTTATCCTCTTTTCCCTTTTTGCCCACATCTTACTTACATACTACTCTTTGTTCGAGGCCGTTTCATCTCATTGCAGGTGAAGCGGCTTCGGGCATTTTTTCTGCGTTTTTTCGCGCTTCCCGTTTTCGGCAGCACCTGCCCTGCCTGCCGTGGTAAGATAGGCGTACCGAATGAGAGGAGGCGGAGCGGCGGTGGTCGTGTATCTCGATGTGCTGTTCTGCACGAACGCGCTGATGGACTGGGTGACACTGCTCGCGGCGGCGCGGCTCGGCAGCGCGGAGGTGAAAAGGGGGCAGCTCGCCCTCGCTTCCCTGCTCGGCGGCGCGTATGCCGCAGGGGCGGCGCTGCTTCCGCTGCTCGCGGTGCTGCCCGTGCGTGTGCTCGCAGGCGCGGCGCTCTGCTGCGCGGCATTTTACGGTGAGCGGACGCTCTTGCGGCTCGGCGGCCTGTATTTTCTGACCGCTGCGGCGTTCGCAGGACTGGCTGCGGCGCTCGGCGCGGTCTCCGGACGGCAGCTGCTGTTCGGCGCAGGCTATTACTTCGCGGTTCCGCTGCGTCTGCTGCTGCTCGCGGCGGCGCTCGGCTACGCGCTCAGCGGCATCCTGCTGCGCGGCGACGCGAAGCACGGCCCCTTGCGACGCGACATCCGTCCGCTCACGGTATGCTTTCTGGGGCGCGAACGGCGCGTGCGCGTGCTGGAGGACACCGGCCACTCGCTCACCGAGCCGGTCTCGGGAAAGCCGGTGCTCATCCTGTGCCGCGGCGAGGCGACGCTCCTGCTGAACGATCCGCTCGACGGCGACGCCGCGCAGCAGCTCACCGCCCTGCCGGTCGAGACCGCCGCACGCTGCGGTCTTGTGCCCTACCGCGCCGTCGGGACGGAGAGCGGCCTGCTGCTGTATTTCCGCCCGGACCGCGTGCTCGAAGCGGACGGAACACCGCTCGACTGCGTGTGCGCCGCCGGGCCGCCCGGCTTCGAGTCCGGCCAGTATGAGGGACTGATCTGTGTGTGAAAGGGAGAAAATCATGAAACTCGAACAAATTCTTGCGTTCCTCCGGCAGCTCCGCTGTCTGCCTGCCGTCTATTACATCGGCGGCAGCGAGATCCTTCCGCCGCCCCTGTCGCCCGAGGAGGAGGCCGCCGCAGCTGCGGCCTGTCAGGCCGGCGACGAAAACGCGCGCCGCACGCTCATCGAGCACAATCTGCGCCTTGTCGTTTTTCTCGCGCGCAAATTCGAGTCGAGCGGCGTCGGCACGGAGGACCTCATCTCGATCGGCACGATTGGTCTCATCAAGGCGGTCAGCACCTACCGCAGCGACCGCAAGGTCAAGCTCGCGACCTACGCCTCGCGCTGCATCGAGAACGAAATTCTGATGTATCTGCGCAAGATCGCCGGACGCCGCACCGAGGTCTCGTTCGACGAGCCGCTGTCCTCGGACTGGGACGGGAACGAGCTGCTGCTCTCGGACATCCTCGGCACCGAGCCGGACAGCGTCATGCGCCCGCTCGAGGACGATGTGGACCGTGCGCTGCTGCTGCGCGCCCTCTCCCGTCTGCCGCCGCGCGAGCGGCAGATCATCTCCATGCGCTTCGGCATCGACCTGCCCGAGGCCATGACGCAGAAGGAGGTCGCCGACCGTCTCGGCATCTCCCAGAGCTACATCTCCCGGCTCGAAAAGCGCATCATCGCAAAAATGCGCCGGGACATCGTCTCGCAGATTTAATCAGTATATAGAAAATCTATCCCGTCAAGGCAGCCGCGCGGCAGCGCGCATTAAATAGCAATCACTTCGTGATTGCATAAAAACCGAGGACATGCGCCTCGGTTTTTATACTTCTGGCGGTAGAAAGTTTCCGCACGGGAACTTTCGGACGCCCCGTGTTCTGCGAAGTCAGAACACATCTTGTCGGCAAAACCGTTGGTTTTGCGACAGATAAAAAAAGTCCCCTGAGATCGCTCCCAGAGGACTTTTTTCATGTTTACTTGTCGCCTGCAATACGGATACGGTTCAGCGCCTTTTTCAGCTTGACCTGAGCCACCTCGTATTCGCGCTCGCTCTCCTTTTTCTGGATCGCGGCACGGGCACGCTCCGCTGCACTGTTTGCGCGGTTGACGTCGATCTCGTCCGCCCATTCGCACGTGCGCGCGAGAATGGTCGTGCCTTCCTTCGTCACGTCGACAAAGCCGCCCGAAACGGCTGCAACACGCTTTTCACCGTTCTGAATGATGATCAGCGCGCCGATGCCGAGAGAGGCGATATACGGCACGTGGTTCGGCAGGATGCCGACGTCGCCCTGCGAGGTGCGCACGACGATGCGATCTACGTCGCCTTCGAAAAAGCACTGGTCGATCGTCATCACCTTGAGAGGAAAGGTAGCCATATTATGCCCCCTTCTTAGCCTTCTCCACGACTTCGTCGATGGTGCCGGCGAACAGGAACGCCGACTCCGGCAGGTCGTCATGCTTGCCGTCGAGGATCTCGCGGAAGCCGCGGATGGTCTCCGCAACCGGAACGTACTTGCCGGACATGCCGGTGAACTGCTCCGCTACCGAGAACGGCTGCGAGAGGAAGTTCTGGATCTTACGCGCACGGGATACGGTCAGCTTGTCCTCGTCGGACAGCTCGTCCATGCCGAGGATGGCGATGATGTCCTGCAGATCCTTGTACTTCTGAAGGATCGACTGGACAGAACGCGCGACCTCGTAATGATCCGTGCCGACAACGTCCGCAGTCAGGATACGCGAGGACGAGTCAAGCGGATCAACCGCCGGATAAATACCCATCGACGCGATGTCACGCGAAAGAACGACCTTTGCGTCCAGATGCGAGAACGTGGTCGCCGGCGCCGGGTCGGTCAGGTCGTCCGCAGGAACGTAGACCGCCTGTACGGACGTGATCGATCCCTTCTTGGTCGAAGTGATTCGCTCCTGCAGCGCGCCCATCTCGGTCGCGAGGGTCGGCTGGTAGCCTACGGCGCTCGGCATACGGCCGAGCAGCGCGGATACCTCGGAACCGGCCTGCGTGAAGCGGAAGATGTTGTCGAT
>CAVIRF010000148.1:0-3173 GCA_963645185.1 Coprococcus eutactus
AGACGCTGCCCGGTCTGGGTCAGGCGGCGGCGATGGCCATCGACGCGATGCGCGCGGTGGATGTGGTCGGCACGCTGGGCGGCGACGACACGGTTTTCGTTGTCATGCGCGACACCGAGAGCGCCGAACGGTTTTCCAGACAGGCGCATGATATTCTAAAGTAAGCAGGTGAGGACGCGGCAATGCTGCAACTACTCCACATTGAAAATATTGCCGTGATCGAGCGCGCGGACATCGAGCTGGAGGGCGGTCTGACCGTTCTCTCCGGCGAGACCGGCGCCGGCAAGAGTATCGTCATCGACTCGATCGGCGCGATACTCGGCAGGCGCGTCAGCCGCGATCTGGTGCGCTCGGGCGCGAAAAAGGGCTTTGTCAGCGCGGTATTCACCGACCTGCCGCCGGCGCTCTGCCAGCTGCTGAACGAGCTGGATCTTGCCGGTGAGGAAGGAGACACGCTGCACATTCAGCGCCAGATCACTGCGGACGGAAAAAGCTCCTGCCGCGTCAACATGAAGCCGGTGTCGGCCGCGACGCTGAGGCTGCTCGCGCCGTATCTGATCGACATTCACGGTCAGAACGACGGTCAGAAGCTGCTCGACGAGTCGCACCATATCGACTATCTGGACGGCTACGCAGGGAATGCGGCGCTCCTCGAGCGCTACCGGCCGAATTATCAGGCGCTTCTTGCGCTCCGGCGCGAAATTCACGCGCTCGAGACCGGCGAGCAGGAACGTTTGCAGCGCATCGACATGCTGTCGTTCCACCGGAACGAGATCGAGCAGGCGGCGCTCAAACCGGACGAGGACGAGACCCTTGCGCAGCGCAAGGCGTACTTCGACCACGCCGGGAAGATCGCAGGCGCGCTCGAACGCGCGCGGCTCGCGCTGAGCGGCGACGACGAGATCGGCGGCGCGTGTGCCTTGCTCGACGAGGTGTCGGCTGCGATCTCCGCGCTGCGCGAGGTATCCGATGCCTTTGACGGCATGGCGGAGCAGGCCGAAGAAGTGCGGCTGCTCGCGGCGGACCTGCGCGACAGCGTCGCTGGTCAGAGCGGCAATCTGGACTTCTCTCCGGCGGAGCGCGAATACGTCGAGCAGCGTCTCGACGAGATCTACCGCCTCAAGCAGAAATACGGCGGCACGATACCGGAAATCCTGGCATACCGCGACAGGATCGACGCGGAGCTCGATACGCTGCAGAATGCGGACGACCGCCGCGAAACGCTGCGCGAGCAGTATCGCGATATGCTGCGCCAGACCAAGAGCATTGCGGCCGAGCTGACCGAGGCGCGCCGTGCCGCAGCGAAAAAGCTCGAGCAGGAGATCGTGCGCGAGCTTTCCGAGCTGGACATGGACAAGGTCCGCATGCGCATCGCCGTGCATACCGGGACCAAGCTGTCTGCGCACGGTTTTGATACCGTGACGTTCGAAATTTCGGTCAATCCGGGCGAGCCGGAAAAGCCGCTTTCCAAGGTTGCGTCCGGCGGCGAGCTGAGCCGCATCATGCTCGCGCTCAAAAACGTATTGACAGCAGGCGAAGATGTTGGTATGCTGATTTTTGACGAGATCGATACCGGCGTTTCCGGCCACGCGGCGCAGCAGATCGGCCGCAAGCTGTCTGCTATCGCAAAAAAGAAGCAGACGCTCTGCGTTACGCATCTGCCGCAGATCGCGGCGATGGGCGACCGTCATCTGCGCATTTCCAAATCCGTGCGCGACGGCCGCAGCTACACCGACGTCAGTCCGATGGACAGAGAGCACCGCATCGACGAGATCGCGCGTCTGCTCTCCGGCGAGGAGATCTCGGACGCAGCACGCCGCAACGCAGAGGAACTGCTCGACGCGGCAGGACAGGGAGCGTGATACCTATGGTAATTATCGACAGACGCAGAAAAGAACGTGCTCCGTAACGGTATTCGGACTCTTTTATCATAAAATTCAAACAAATTGAAATACAGGAGACAGAATAATGCAGCTTTACGACGAACTGAAAGCGCGCGGTCTGATCGCGCAGGTAACGAACGAAGAAGAGATCAGCGAGATGATCAACAACGGCAAGGCGACGTTCTACATCGGCTTCGACCCGACCGCGGACAGCCTGCATGTCGGCCACTTCATGGCGCTCTGTCTGATGAAGCGCATGCAGATGGCAGGCAACAAGCCGATCGCGCTGATCGGCGGCGGCACCGCCATGATCGGTGACCCGTCCGGCCGTACCGACATGCGCTCGATGATGACCGTCGAGACCATTCAGCACAACTGCGACTGCTTCAAGAAGCAGATGGAGCGCTTCATTGAGTTCGACGAGGGCAAGGCGCAGATGGTGAACAACGCGGACTGGCTGATGAACCTCAACTACATCGAGTTCATCCGCGACATCGGCTCCTGCTTCTCGGTCAACAACATGCTCCGTGCGGAGTGCTTCAAGCAGCGCATGGAGAAGGGCCTGAGCTTCCTCGAGTTCAACTACATGCCGATGCAGTCCTACGACTTCTACTACCTGTTCAAGAACTACGGCTGCAACATGCAGTTCGGCGGCAACGATCAGTGGAGCAACATGCTCGGCGGCACCGAGCTCATCCGCCGCAAGCTGGGCAAGGATGCGCACGCGATGACCATCACGCTGCTGCTCAATTCCGAGGGCAAGAAGATGGGCAAGACTGCCGCAGGCGCGGTATGGCTCGACCCGAACAAGACTTCCCCCTACGATTTCTACCAGTACTGGCGCAACGTCGACGATGCGGACGTTCTCAAGTGCATCCGCATGCTGACCTTCCTGCCGCTCGAGGAGATCGAGGAGATGGACAAGTGGGAAGGCGCACAGCTCAACAAGGCAAAGGAGATCCTTGCCTACGAGCTGACCGCTCTGGTTCACGGCAAGGAAGAGGCGGAGAAGGCGCAGACCGCAGCGAAGGAGATCTTCGTTTCCGGCGGCGCGGCTGCCAATATGCCGACCACGACGCTGACCGACGCGGACTTTACCGACGGCCAGATCGGCGTGCTGACCCTGCTGGTCAAGTGCGGTCTCGCGTCCTCGAACGGAGAGGCGCGCAAGCTCGTTCAGGGCGGCGGCGTTTCCCTCAACGGTGAAAAGGTCGCGGACTTCAAGCAGCAGCTAGCCAAGGACTTCTTTAACGAGGAGTGCATGATCAAGAAGGGCAAAAAGACCTTCCA
>CAVIRF010000149.1:0-3011 GCA_963645185.1 Coprococcus eutactus
CGTAGTAGATCTCGCCCGGCTCCGGCTCCTTGACGATCGCTTCGATCATCTTCTTAGCCTTGTCAGCGTCGGTCGCCTTGACCGCAGCGATGGTAACAGTACCGTCGTCCTCGATGTCGACCTTTGCGCCGGACTCAGCAACGATGTTCTGGATAACAGAGCCGCCCTTGCCGATGACCTCGCGGATCTTGTCCGGGTTGATGTGCATGGTGGTCATCTTCGGAGCCCAGTCGGAAACGTCAGCACGCGGCTCCGGGATTGCCTTGAGCATGATCTCGTCCAGAATGCCGTAACGGGCAACGCGGCACTTCTCGAATGCCTGCTTGATGATGTTCGGGGTCAGGCCGTCGACCTTGATGTCGACCTGAATAGCGGTGATGCCCTTCTTGGTACCAGCTACCTTGAAGTCCATGTCGCCGTAGAAATCCTCAACGCCCTGAATATCGGTGAAGGTGGTCTCCTGACCGCCGTCGGTGATCAGGCCGCAGGAAATGCCGGCTACCGGCGCCTTGATCGGAACGCCAGCGTCCATCAGAGCCAGCGTGGAACCGCAGACAGAGCCCTGAGAGGTGGAACCGTTGGAGGAAATGACCTCAGAAACCAGACGCAGTGCATACGGGAACTCGCTTACCGGCGGAATGACCGGCAGCAGAGCACGCTCAGCCAGAGCGCCGTGGCCGATCTCACGACGGCCGGGACCGCGAGACGGACGGGTCTCGCCAACAGAGAAGGACGGGAAGTTGTAGTGGTGGATATAGCGCTTCTCCTTCTCCTCGAAGATGGTGTCGAGCTCCTGCGCGTCGCCCAGAGTGCCGAGGGTGCAGAGAGTCAGAACCTGCGTCTGGCCACGGGTGAACATGCCGGAACCGTGAACGCGCGGCAGAACGTGAACCTCGGCTGCCAGAGGACGAACCTCCTCCATGCCGCGGCCGTCAACGCGCTTGCCGTTTGCCAGCCAGCGGCGGACGATCTTCTTCTGGAGCTTGTCTACGCACTCAGCGAGGTTTGCGCCGTGCTCTTCCTTGTACTCGTCGGACAGGGTAGCCTCGAATGCGTCAACGATCTCGCGAACGCCTGCGTCGCGAACGGTCTTGTCGTCGGTATCCATAGCGACCTCGAACTTGTCGTTGCACTCTGCCTCGAGCTTGTCGAACAGGTCGTGGTCGATGTCGTGATGCTCATACTCGAACTTCGGCTTGCCGATCTCGTCCTTGATGGACTGGATGAACGCGCAGACCTTCTTCAGCTCCTCGTGAGCCTCCATGAGGGCGTTAAACATATCGTCCTCCGGAACTTCCTTTGCGCCGGCCTCGATCATGACGATCTTGTCCTTGGTCGCGCACAGGGTAACGTCCATCTCGGATACCTTGCGCTGCTCGGAAGTCGGGTTGATGACGGTCTTGCCGTCAACGATGCCGACCTGGCAGCCGGCTACTACGTAGTCGAACGGGATGTCGGAGATGGAAACCGCGATGGAAGCGCCCAGCAGAGCGACTACCTCGGGCGAGTTGTCGTAATCGTTCTCGAGAACGGTGCAGACGATGGAAACGTCGTTGCGCAGGTCCTTCGGGAACAGCGGACGCATCGGGCGGTCAATCTGACGGGAAGACAGGATCGCCTTCTCAGACGGACGGCCCTCGCGGCGCATGAAGGAGCCCGGGATGCGGCCTACTGCATACATGCGCTCCTCGAAGTCAACGGAGAGCGGAAAGAAGTCAATGCCGTCGCGCGGCTTTGCAGATGCGGTAGCGGTAACGAGGACTGCGGTCTCGCCGTAGCGGACGAGGCAGGAGCCGTTAGCCAACTGCGCCATCTTGCCGGTCTCGACGGTCAGCTTGCGGCCGGCGATCTCGGTCTCAAAAACGCGGTAGTTTTTGAAGTCAAAGTGGTTAATGTTTGCCATTTTGTTTCCTCCTTTGATTTTTGGAGGGCGGCACCGGCTTTTAGCACTTGAAACAGGAGCGAAGGCGTCCTCGTTCCTCTTTCAAACGCTAAAAAGCAGGTTTATGCCGCCCGGTTGATAAACTTCCTTGGGGAAAGCAGGTGCTTTTTTCGCAGGTATAGAAACAGGGGAGCAGACTGCTCCCCTATAAAACGTTTCTTACTTACGGATACCCAGCTTAGCGATCAGAGCGCGGTAGCGGTTGATGTCCTTCTTCTGGAGGTAAGCCAGCATAGAACGGCGCTGACCAACCATCTTCAGCAGGCCGCGACGGGAGTGGTTGTCCTTCTTGTGAACCTTCAGGTGCTCGGTGAGCTCCTTGATGCGAGCGGTCAGAATTGCAACCTGAACCTCCGGGGAACCGGTGTCGGTAGCGTGGGTGCGGTTTGCCTCGATAACGGCAGTCTTGTCTTCCTTACGGATCATGTTCGTTTTCACCTTTCGAAAATATGATTTATGGTACCCTCAGGCTGGGCCGCGGCTTGGTGAAATGGAGCGATAGGAACGCATCCGGTTATCCGGCAGCTAAGCGTGGGGCAACAGTAAATATAGGATAACACACCGAAGAGCTTTTGTAAAGAGAAATTCGCGGAAAATCTGCGGCTTTTCCGCCGAAAAATCCGTTCTTTTCCGAAGGCGTTTTTGTGCGCCCCGGCCGCTTTGTAACCGTTCTGTAATTTTGTACAAATGTTAACAAAGCGTGAACACGATTTTGTGAAGTTTTCATCTTGCCGTCCGGACGGAGTGGATGTATAATGTGTTCACAAGTTCGGTGGTAGGTATGAGACTTACTCCCTGCCGCCGTTTTTATTTATTGCCAAGAAACGCGACGGGGCGGTGCAAATGCGCGGCCTGATGTCGCGTTTTTCTTTAGCTGTGTTCTGCTTGCGCAGAACACGGACGTCCGAAAGTTCCCGTGCGGAAACTTTCTCCCTCTCAGAGTCAAAAATCCGAGGTACGCGCCCCCGGATTTTTGGAATTTGCAAGCAAATTCTATTAAATAAAAGGCACGCCTTGGGGCAGCCTCCGTACGGAAGAGACCCCAAGGCGGCTTTTGCAACTCAATTTA
>CAVIRF010000150.1:0-2918 GCA_963645185.1 Coprococcus eutactus
GAGAAAATCACTATGGATTTTTTCTTAGGTGTCCAACTTCATTATGCAATCAACCGTAATTTTTCTATTGTATAATAAGGGAAAAGACCGGCAGCTGCCGAGGAAAGGACAACGAAAAATGAAGCTGTTTTCTCCATTTCAGATAAAGAACATGACGCTGCGCGACCGCGTGGTCATGCCGCCGATGTGCATGTACAGCGCGGAGAACGGAATGCCGAATGCGTTCCATTTCACGCACTACACCTCCCGTGCCGTGGGCGGCGTCGGCCTCATCATCATGGAGGCGACCGGCGTGCTGCCGAACGGCCGCATCTCCGACCACTGTCTCGGCCTGTGGAACGACGAGCAGATGCACGCGCTGGAGCCGATCGTTTCCGAGTGCCAGCGGCTCGGCGCGAAGGTCGCCATTCAGCTGAACCATGCAGGCCGCAAGTGCGAAGCGGACGAACCGGTCATCCTTGCGCCGAGCGCCATCCCGTTCGATGAGAACTCGAAAATGCCGCGCGAAATGGATGAAGCTGACCGGAAAACCGTTGTAAAGGCCTTCCGTGACGCCGCAGCGCGCGCAGCGAAGGCTGGCTTCGACGCGGTGGAGATCCACGCGGCGCACGGCTATCTGCTCAGTGAGTTCCTTTCGCCGCTCACCAATCATCGAACCGACGCCTACGGCGGCTCGGCCGAAAACCGCTGCCTCCTGCTGATCGAGGTGCTGAAAGCAGTGCATGAGGTCTGGCCGGAAGAGAAGCCGGTACTGCTGCGCGTTTCCGCCGAGGATTACGAGCCGGACGGCATGCATCCGGATGAAATGGCGAAGATCGTGGAGCTGGTCAAGCCGTATGTCGATGTGCTCGATGTGAGCACGGGCGGCGTTGTGCCGACGCCCCCTCCGGCGCTTTTCCCGGGCTATCAGGTCAAGATCGCGGAATATCTCAAGCAGCAGACCGGTCTCCCGACCATCACCGTCGGCCTTATCACAGAGCCGCACCACGCGGAGGAAATCCTGTGCAATGAGCGTGCAGACCTCGTTGCGCTCGGCCGCGCCCTGCTTCGCGAGCCGTACTGGGTGATGAACGCGGCGCGTGCGCTCGACGTCCCCTATGACTGGCCGGCGCCGTATCAGCGCGGCTACAAGACGAGGAAATAACGAATAACGCAGAAAAGCGACCGTATCCAGATGGGAAACGGTCGCTTTTCTGTTATACATTTTTAGAAAGGAAACTTAAATTATTCGCCCCAGTACTTTGCAACGTGTGCACGGGTAACTTCGGCAGCCTTCTTGATGTTCTCCTCGTTGGACAGCTTGTAGTAGTCCGGACGGAACACCTCCATGGTGCAGACGTCGCCCTCGAAGCCGATCTTCTTGAGGGTGTCAGCGTAGCGCTTGTGATCGAGGCAGTCGCCCGGCTCGCCCGGCCACAGACGCTTCTCGTCGTTGTTGTAAGCTGCGCCGCAGGGCATGTTCTCCATGCCATTCAGGTGCCATACGAAGATCTTCTTGCCGTCGGCCTTCTCGAGAGCCTCGAAGGAGGAAGCCATTGCGTGGAAGTGGTACTGGTCGAGGGTGATGCCGACGAGCGGAGAGTTGACTTCCTCAACGATCGCGTAAGCGTCCTCGAAGCGGTTGATGGACATGGTCGGGCAGCCGCAGAACTCGATGGAGAGCTTGATGCCGTGCGGCTCAACCTTCTTGACCATTTCCTTCAGAACAGCAACGGCGTCAGCTTTGATCTCGTCGAGGGTAGCCGGAACGGTGAGGTCCATGGACGGAACGACGACGATCATCTTGCACTGGAGCTTGTTGCAGTCCTCGATGATCTGATCGAGCTTTGCCATAACGGCGTCCTTCTCCTCCTGCGTCTGCTTCATGTTGAAGAAGATTAGAGCGTTGTAGGACAGCATCTTCAAATGATGCTTCGGGTCAGCGAACCATGCTGCCAGGTCGTCGATGGTGTACTTGCCTGCTGCGATCTCGCGGTCGAGGCACTCGGACTGGATGTCGATATAATCAACGCCGTACTTCTCGCACAGGTCGAGGTCTTCGAGTACGGAGTGGTTTTCGCAGAAACGGTTGCAGCCTTCGTTAAAGCCGATTTTCATGATGATAACTCCTTTATATATTCTTGCCCTTAGCTCAAGGTGATATGCAGAGCGGACAGGAAGGGGATCGCTGTCCGCTCCACAAGTGATACGGTCTTACTTCTTGTAGAAATCCGGGGTGCCGCCGGTTACGACCTTCTCCGGTACGCCGGAGGTCTGGGACTTGACGAGCGCGTCAGCGGTGATGGAAGCAACGTAGCCGTCCCATGCAGAGGAACCGCTGGTCTCGCCCTTGAGTGCGTGGTCAACCCAGTCCTGGATCTCGACGTCGTAGGAGTCGATGAAGCGCAGGATCCAGTTGTCCTCGATCTTGGTGGAAACCTCGTTAGCGTAGCGAACGGTCGGGAAGGACGGGCACGGCAGGTTTACAACGCCGTTCTCGCAGACGACTTCGCAGTTGATGTCGTAGCCGAAGCCGCAGTTTACGTTGACCTCGAGGACGTTTACGATGCCGCTCTTGGTCTTCATGATCATGATCTGGGGATCCTTCAGCGCGTTCTTGACCTTGGAGTTGGTCTTCGGCATGATGCACTGAACCTCGTCCCACTCGTCGTTTACGAGCCACGGCAGAACGTCGATCTCGTGGATAGCGGTGTCGGTAACAGCCATTGCGGTGGTGTAGTCGTCAGCAACGCCGTCTGCACGGTGGGTGCACTTGATGACCATCGGTGCGCCGAACTTGCCGGAGTCGATCAGTTCCTTGACCTGACGGTAGCCGCGGTCGTAGCGGCGCATGAAGCCAACCTGTACGAGGTGCTTGCCGCCAGCCATCTCGGCCTCGACGATCTCCTTGCCGTCAGCAGCGGTGTTAGCCAGCGGCT
>CAVIRF010000151.1:0-2849 GCA_963645185.1 Coprococcus eutactus
GTATAATTGTTGTTGTTTAATTTATAAACAGTTGGAGCTTTTATCGCAGATCCCCGCTGCGGCCCGCTATCCCGGCTTCAACGCCCCCGTCGAACCCGTTACGGCCCCATATTCATGGGTAAAGATTAACGATTACGCTCTTTCATCGCGCGGTCGATCTCGCGTTTTGCATCGCGTGCGGCGATGCTGTCGCGCTTGTCGTGCAGCTTTTTGCCCTTGCACAGACCGATCTCCAGCTTTACACGAGAGCTCTTGAAGTAGACCGCGAGCGGAATGACCGAATAGCCGTCCTGCTTGGTCTTGCTGAACAGCTGAATGATCTCCTTCTTGTGCATGAGCAGCTTTCGCACGCGGAGAGGGTCCTTGTTGAAGATATTGCCCTTTTCGTAGGGAGAAATGTGCATGCTGCGTACAAAGATCTCGCCGTCCTTAAAGGTGCAGTAGCTGTCCTTCAGGTTGATGTGACCCTGACGGATGGACTTTACCTCGGTGCCTGCAAGCTCGATGCCTGCCTCGTATTTTTCCTCGACAAAGTAGTCATGCCATGCCTTTTTGTTCGCAGCGACCTGCTTTGTGCCTTTTTTATCAACAGCCATGGCAAAACCTCCCTTACCGTGGTACAGTTTATGATACCACGTTTGGGGAGGTTTGTAAAGTTACTTCTGTGTTACAGTTTTCGCGGTTATATTACAGGAAAGTTACGTCTCGCTCTCCCCGAGCGCCTTTCCGATGCCGATATCGGCGCAGACGAGCGCGCCGCAGAGCGGTTTTGAGGTTTCCGCGAAGTGCAGCGGCTTGGTGCAGTCAAACGTTACCGTCGCGTCGGCCTGCACGGCTCCCTCGGCGACCGCGCCGGTGTCGGCGCTGATGCCGCTCGGCAGGTCGAGCGCGAGTACGAACGCGCCGCGTTCCCTTTCCTTATTGATAAGCGCACACGCCGTCGTGCCGGACGGGCGCAGCTCTCCGTGAAATCCCGTGCCGTACAGCGCGTCAACGACCGCATCCGCGCCGAACAGCGCCTGTTCCGCGTCGTACAAGACCTCCGCCGCCGTCTCTGCGAGCAGTGCGAGATTAGTCCTCGCGTCCGGCGTTTTCGGCTCGCCCTCCGCGAGCAGCACGCGCACCTGCACGCCCTCCTTGGCCGCGACGCGCGCCATGACAAAGCCGTCGCCGCCGTTATTGCCCTTTCCGGCGACGATCAGCAGACGCCGCAGCGCCGGCACACGCCGCCTGAGCTCGGCATAGGCCGCACGGCCTGCGTTTTCCATCATCTGTATGTACAGCAGACCGGCCTCGTTCGCCGCCCGTTCGCGCTCCTTCATCTCAGCCGCCGTTACTGTTTTCGCCATGTCTCTCGCTCCCTTACAGCGGCAGATTTTTGCCGTTGACGCAGGCTTCCTCGTCGTCCTCGATCGGGACGAGCAGGCACTTTCTGCCCTCGACGATGCCGGTGCGGATGGCCGCCGCACGCTCTTCGGGTACGCGAAGCTCGATATTGATGCTGCCACCCGTTACCCACGGTACATCATCCTCGTCGGTCTCGCTCGCGGCATGCTGTGCGAGCTCCTGCTGGAGCACGGCCACCTTCTGCTCGAGCGCGGCGGTGTGCGCACGGACGGTCCCCTCATCGACCAGACGGCTGTCCAGCACGTTGTGCGCCGCCGGGGGCTGCTCGCCGAAGGTGTTCGCATAGGACTTTTCGATCTGCTCGCGCACCTTTTCGGGCACTTCGGCCTCTGCGGCAAGGTCAGAAACGGCCTCCGCGGTCAGCTCGACCGGCGGCAGGCTCTCGTCCTCCTCGCGCTCGGCGACCATCGCGCTGATGGTGCGCTGCATCTTGAAGAATGCCTCGTCCGCCTGCTCCTCGTCCTCGCCGAATGCGTCGATGACAACATTCTTGAATGCGAGCTTGTCCTCGGCGGCGGTGCGCTGCGAGATGCAGCCGAGCACGTTCTCGATGAACTCCGCGTGCGACGGACGGCCGGTGCGCACATAGTACATCACCGCGTTCACATCGCTGCCGCGGTCGGAGAACGCCGGGTAGACAAAGCCGAGGTCGGGCAGACCGACCACCCAGTCGCGGTCACGCGCGCCGATGCGGTTCTCGTCCTCCTTATAGCCGAGCGCAGGCTTGGCAAGATCGACCGGGCAGACCGCGCACAGCAGATACTCGTAGATCTCCTCGGACTCCTCCTGCTCCTCGCCCGAGGTCGCCTTGGACGGCACATCATAGATGTCGTGGTAGACCAGAATGAGGTAGTTGCCGGGGTAGCTGTACTCCTCGATGACCTTCTCGTACAGACGGTCGAGCAGTTCTTCGTTCGCGAGCTTGCTGTCGCGCAGCGTCAGCAGATAGGTGCGGCGCTCGTCGGACGCCTCGTTGCGGTCGAACTCCAGCTCGAGCAGATTGCTGCCGAGCGTGCCGGAAATGGTCTTTTTCGCGATCTCGAGGTACTTGAAATACTCGTCCTCCTCCAGCTCGGAGAACATATCGGTGAACTTGAGCACGATCTGCTTGCCGCTGTTGACGTAGCAGCCGCACATGCGATCAAACGTGCACTCTTTCTTCTTCAGCCGGCGGCGCAGCTCCTGCACATCGCCCTTGGTGATATTCATAAGAACAATCGCTCCTTATTATATATATGTATCTAATCAGTCTATCGAAATTACCATCCCGTAAACAGATTTCAGTACTCGCGCGAAGCGCGTATAAAATAGAATTTGCTTTGCAAATTCCAAAAATCCGGGGGCGTGTACCTCGGATTTTTGACTTCTGGAGGGAGAAAGTTTCCTCATGGGAACTTTCGGACGACTCGTGTTCTGCGAAGTCAGAACACAGATTGTCGGCG
>CAVIRF010000152.1:0-2843 GCA_963645185.1 Coprococcus eutactus
TCTATTTCCCCGACTCTAAAATAATATATGCACGATTCGGAGGCCCGTCAATTAGATTTTTGAGACCTTGTTATAAGTCCCTGGTGTCATAAGGCTCGAAACAAATGTACACGCAGCAAAAAGCAGCAGGGCCGACGCCCTGCTGCTTTTTACATTTCGCTTACTGTCCTTCATGGATATTCTCTTTTGCAAACTCACCCTGAAGGTCAAAATTATGCTGCATGGGACCTGCGCCCCTGCCGAGATCCAGCATCGCCGACAGCGCACCGGAAATATACTCCTTTGCCCGCGCAACAGACGCGCTCAGTGAATAGCCCTTGGCGAGATTCGAAGCGATCGCACTTGAGAGTGTGCAGCCTGTGCCGTGCGTATTGGAATTATCGATGCGTTTTCCCTCCAACCACTGCATTTTGCCGTCTGCATAGAGCAGGTCGTTCGCATCGTTCACGCGATGACCGCCTTTCAAAAGAACAGCGCAGCCATAGGCGTCGCCGATGTGCCTGGCGGCGCGCTCCATGTCATCCCTGCTCTCAATTCTCTCACCTGAGAGAATTTCACCCTCGGGGATGTTCGGCGTGATGACCGTCGAAAGAGGCAGAAGCTCATCGATGAGCGTCTGCACCGCGTCGGTCTTCATCAGACTTGAGCCGCTCGTGGCGACCATCACAGGATCGACCACGATATTTTCGGCGTCGTAGTGACGCAGCCGCTCCGCGATCACGCGGATCAGCTCGGAAGACGAAACCATCCCGATCTTGACCGCATCAGGAAAGATATCCTCAAATACCGCATCCAGCTGTTCTTTTAAGAATGCAGGTGTTGCTTCCTGAATGCCCCTCACGCCGGTCGTGTTCTGTGCCGTGAGAGCGGTAATCGCGGTCATGGCATAAACACCGTTCATCGTCATCGTTTTGATGTCAGCCTGAATACCGGCACCTCCGCAGGAATCACTTCCCGCGATGGATAATGCTGTTTTCATCGTTTTTTCCTTTCAAGGTCAGTGTCCCGGTCTGCCGGCCTTTCCGTTCACCATCTTTTCGGACAGCGCACGCAGTTCTCTGCATTCACCTTCAATATCCTCCGCCGAAAAGATGGCGCTGACCAATGCCGCACCATCGACGCCTGTGCCGGAGAGCTCGAGGATATTGCTCCTGTTAAGCCCGCCGATCGCCACAACCGGAATGTCGACGGCGTCGCAGATGGCCTTAAGTGTCTCCTTCGGAAGCACATCCACGTCCGTTTTGGTCGAGGTCGAGAACATCGCACCCACACCGAGACAGTCCGCCCCGTCCTTCACCGCCTGTTTCGCCTCTTCGACCGAATGTACGGAGACACCGATCATCATTTTGTCGCCGACCCTTTCACGCACCTTCACCGCGGCCATATCCTTCTGTCCGACATGCACGCCCTCGGCACCGCAGGCCATGGCAACCTCCACATTGTCGTTAATGAACAGCGGCACACTGTAGCGCCTGCACAGCGCCGCGATCTGCCTCGCCTCTTCTAGAAAATCCGCATCACCGAGCTTCTTTTCACGCACCTGCACACAGGTCACGCCGCCCTTGAGCGCAGCTTCTACCTGCTCGCAAAGGCTCTGCCTGCCAACCCACGCGCGGTCCGTGACAGCGTAGAGCAGCATTGTCTTTTTATCGCACTTCATATTTTGCGCCTTCCTCCAGCTGCTCCGGCGTCATGTTATAGATGGCGTCGATGATGTAGTTTCTATAGGTGGAATTTCCGTCCTGCGCAGAAAGACGCGCATGCGCGATCTCGCCGGCGAGGCCCATGGCACAGACCGCCGCGGCGGCAGCCTCCAGCGGCTGCTCCGGATTCGCTGTCACATATGCCGCCGTCATGGCCGAGAGCTGACAGCCCGTGCCCGTGATGGAAGACATCATGGTGTGACCGTTTCGGATGCAGTATGCCCTCCTGCTGTCCGCCACAATGTCAATTGCACCGGTGATGGCGACGACCGCACCTGTCTTTTCGGCAAAGTCCTTGGCAAAAGCGACCGCGCTGTCAAGATTCTCTTCACTCACCCTGTCCGCAGCGTCGGCGTCCACGCCCTTGGTCGTTCCGCTGCCGGAAGCAAGCGTTCTGACCTCCGAAATGTTGCCGCGAATGACGGCAAACCTGAGCTCTTTGAGAAGCTTCTGCGCCGTCTCCGTTCTCAGCTTCGATGCGCCCGCGCCCACGGGATCGAGCACAACCGGATGCGACAGTGCGTTCGCCCGCTTTCCCGCAAGGAACATCGACTCGATCGTACGCTTGTTGAGTGTACCGATGTTGATATTCAGTCCGCCGCAGATCGTTGTTATTTCCTCGACCTCGCTCCGGTCGTCTGCCATAATGGGCGATGCACCGCAGGCCAGTACGATGTTGGCACAGTCGTTCACCGTAACATAGTTCGTGATGTTGTGAATAAGAGGACGCCTGTCTCTTACATTTTCGAGCATTTTCTGAAACATATCTTTTTTCCTTTCTAAAAAAACAGGAGACACCCAAAACGGGTGTCTCCTGTAAAAAGCCATAATGTCAACTTCCTACGGCGGCATTACCCGCATCAGGTAAAAGGGTCGAAGTTTGAGTACTTCCTCTCAGCCCGCCTGTACGAGCTCCCCTGTTTTGTTTAACGATTCTATTGTACGCTTTTTTTCAGCGGCCGCAACGGAAAATTGAGTTAAATGCCGTAATTGTTATTTACAGCCTCCGTTTGTCGGAATATATCAGCCCTTCTTGCAGCAGTCAATATACTCCAGCATGCACCGTTTTATGTTGTAAGTGCTTTAATCTTCAGACGGATACTGTTCCGGAATCAAATTGCTGTAGTAGGCTGTTTTTCC
>CAVIRF010000153.1:0-2788 GCA_963645185.1 Coprococcus eutactus
GTTTCGCCGACAATCTGTGTTCTGACTTCGCAGAACACGAGTCGTCCGAAAGTTCCCATACGGAAACTTTCTCCCTCCAGAAGTATAAAAACCGAGGTACACGCCCCCGGTTTTTATGCAATCACGAAGTGATTGCTATTTTATGCGCGTTGCCGCGCGGTTGCTTCTTTGTGTGAAAATAAACTTTATCGATGAGCTTCGAAAATTTTTACAGAAGTGCCAGAATGTCTTCCTTCGGCATCGCGCCAACCGCCTTGTTCGCGATCTGGCCGTCCTTCATCACGACGAGCGTCGGGATGGAAACGATGCGGAACTGCTGCGAGAGCTCCATCTGCTCGTCCACGTTGATCTTGCCGACCTTGATGTCGCTGCGCTCCTCCGAGATCTCGTCCACGATCGGAGAGACCATGCGGCACGGGCCGCACCACGTTGCCCAGAAATCGAGCAGGACCGGCTTGTCAGACTCGAGAACCTCGCTCTTGAAATTATCCTTCGTAATCGTAATAACTGCCATGATAAACAACTCCTTCAGTATTTTTATCTATTTCTTTTGCATTTCCAGTTCGTAAAAGAACGCATACTGCTGCATGATGCCTGCAAAGCCCCTGTACCGCGACAGCGGAAAGCCTTTCGGGTAGTGTGCGTCGAGCATCTGCCGGATATGCGTGTCGATGGGAAAGGCGTCGATGTGGTGCAGACCGAACAGGCAGATACACTCCGCAACCTTGATGCCCACGCCGGTCAGCCTCAGCAGCTCATTTTTCGCGTCTGCGTACTTCATATGTGCGACCTTTTCCAGATCGACCGCGCCCGTCGCAACCTGCCGTGCCGTCGCGCAGATGTATTTTGCACGGTAGCCGAGCCGGATCGGCGCAAGCTCCTCGGGCGTGCACTGCGCAAGGCGCTCCGCCGTCGGGAAAGCGTGATAAATTTCGCCGTTTTCGCGCTGCTTTGCCTCTCCGAACAGCGTGCACAGGCCGTCCACGCACTTTGTGATGCGCGGAATATTGTTCTGCTGCGAAATGATGAAGCAGATAACGGTTTCCCACAGCTCCTGCCGCAGGATGCGCAGGCCGCTTCCCGTCTCGACCGCCGCACGCAGGTAGACGTCGCGCTTTGCGACCTTCGACTTGTAGCGTCCGTAATCGGCATTCAGATCGAAATAATCGCGCCAGAACGCTTCAAATTCGTCCTCCGTGCAGGAAAACCGAACGGTTTCGCCGTTCTGCGCGATGTCCAGCCATTTTCCGCCTGCGATCAGCGAATAACGCCCTTCTCCCTCGCGGCGAAAGCGAAAGCACTGTCCGGAGCGCGCGATCTGGTCGATGTCGAAATCCGGAATAACGTGTTCGATCATCCGTGCATCGCCTCGTGCTCGCGCACCAGCTCGTCGTACAGCGCGCGCAGCGTCCATGAGAGGTTGTGCTCGGTCACCATCGCCTTGTACGGCACGGACACGCCGTGCTGCCGCAGCTCGCGCAGCAGAATGTCCAGCCGCTTCGAGGTAAACCCGTCAAGCACGAGCATCGGCTGCTCCGGCGCTTCCGCGGTTTCTGCGCTCTGGTCAAAGCCTGCGCGCCCGAGCGCGAAGCCGACCGTCTGCGCAAAGTCCGCCGCTGTTACGTTTTTGATGCGCGCGCCCATGCAGACCAGAACGGTTTTCAGCTTCTGCGCACGGTCTCCGCCCTCCGGATCATAATACAGCGCGGTTTCACGCGATTTTGCCATGAAGTTCACCTCGATTTTCATAGAAATGGAAATTTTCTCTCTCTTCTCGCATATAGTATACTATTATTATATAGTTTTGTCAAGAATGCTTGACAGCTATGGTTTTTCCGTGGTATTCTTTAGTTAGCATATGCTAACCTCAGGAGGAGATACACGATGCAGCAGGCACTTTTATGGGCCGCGGCCGGTACGGGCTTTACGTTTTCCATGACGGCTCTCGGCGCGGCGATGGTATTTTTCATGAAAAAGCAGTCGACCGCGCTGATGCAGCGTATTTTTCTCGGCTTTGCCGCCGGAGTAATGATCGCGGCGTCGGTCTGGAGCCTGCTCATCCCGGCGATCGAGGAGACTGAACAGGCCGGGGGCGTCGGGTGGATCCCGGCGTCGGGCGGCTTCCTCCTCGGCATCCTGCTCATGCTGCTGCTGGACGGCCTGCTGCCGCATCTGCACAACGGTGCGGCGCGCGCAGAGGGACTGCCGTCCTCGTTCCGCCGCACGACGCTGCTCGTCCTCGCAGTGACCCTGCACAATATTCCCGAAGGAATGGCCGTCGGTCTGTCGTTCGCACGTGCCGCGCAGCACGGCGGCAGCAAGGGACTGGTCGCGGCGGCCGGTGCGCTCGCGCTCGGCATCGGCATACAGAACTTCCCCGAAGGGGCCGCTGTTGCGCTGCCGCTGCATCAGGAAGGGCTGAGCCGGATGAAATCCTTCGTGTACGGAGCGCTGAGCGGCATCGTAGAGCCGCTTTTCGGCGTCATGGTCGTCCTCGTCTCCGCGCAGCTGACACCGTTCATGCCGTGGCTGCTGTCCGCCGCCGCCGGCGCCATGCTGTATGTCGTCGTCGAAGAACTGATCCCAGAAGCACATCTTGGTGAGCATTCCCACTCGGGCACGCTCGGCGTCATGGGCGGCTTCCTCGTGATGATGATACTGGACGTTGCGCTCGGATAAAATTTCATCAATAGACTGAAGGGGCAGCCTTACAGCTGCCCCTTTGCCAACCCCAAAACAAAAAAGCATCATCCGAAGATGATGCTTCAATGGAGCTGATAACCAGATT
>CAVIRF010000154.1:0-2766 GCA_963645185.1 Coprococcus eutactus
GAGCTCCTTTGCGGTCGCGCTGTTGATAAAATCCAAATTCATTTCTCTTTCTCCTTCCGGCTGAACTGCATCTGCGGAATGGAATATCCGTTTTCGCGGATCGAGCCGCCGAGCTCTTCCACCTCATACTCTGCCCGTTTCGAGCTGCCGGACAGCACGGCGAGCAGACTCATCACATAGTCCCTGTCGTTTTCCAGCAGAATGTCCGCCGACCGGCAGGTATCCCTGTCGCCGAGCCAGCCCTGCACATACGCGGCGACAGCGGCGCGGCCGTACTCCGAGTGCAGCAGCTCGGCCGCCTTCGCGGCGGGGGCCGCATCGGTCTCGTTCTCCTCGATCAGCACCGCCGCAGCTCTGTTCCTCTTTCCGGGGCGTTTCCGGTACCACAGGCTCTTTTCCGACAGATACGACTGCTCGTAGATCTGGAATGCCGGCTGTATCTTCTCGACGAGCTCGCCTGCTTTGCGGTTGCGCGAGAGCATGCTCAGTACGGTATTGAGGTCGCCGCGGATGTTCTGGTCGCGGTTTGTGAGGTTTTCGATCTTCTGCGTCGCAGCACGGGTATAGCGGCGCACCTGCGCGTCGATCTCGTCGAGGTAGTCGTGCTCGAGGTTGTCGTAGCACTCCTGCACCCAGAACAGCTTGCGCAGGATGTCCGCGCGGCAGTTTTCCATCGTGTCGCCGCGCCGCTCCTGCTGCGCCGCGTTCGCCATCGCGACGAGCAGCTCGTCGTCCTCCGCCCAGCGCATGAGCACCGTGCGGATGGGCACGCGGTATTTCGGCACGGAGTCCTTGATCTTGAGCGGACGGATATACGCCTCGATGACCTTCTGGCCGAAATCGTCAAAATAGGACGAAAGCACCTCGCCGACGTTGTGCATGTCGATCTGTATCTGAAAATAGTGCTTCACGTTGTGGTAGACCATCTGGAGCAGGCGGATGAGCGCCTGCGTGTTGTCGAAGGCCGTGTAGACCGCCGCCATCTTCTCGTAGGCGGAGCCGGTCTCGTCCGCGACCCTGAGCGCGGAATACGTGCCGAACACATAGGAAAAGCCGCGCACCGGGCGGTCGTCGCGCAGCTCATGGAACAGCTCGAGCAGGCGGCTCGCGTAGCCCGGCACGGTGATATACTCCCGGAAATCCGGGCCGCGCTCCTTCTCGAACCAGCCCTTTGCGCACAGCTTGCGGATGAGGAAGCGCGCGCGGCCGGAAATATCGCGCAGCTCGTTTTCGTCGATGTCCTCGCCCTCGAACGTTGCGTCCGCAAGCTGCTGCTCCAGACGGCTGCGCAGCATGGAGTACAGCTCGTCCTCGGGCAGCTTGAGCTTCTGCCGGTACGCCAGGTAGAGCACATCGAGCGCATCCGCGTACAGCGCGCGGTTGGGCGACGCGAGCGGCGAGAACAGCTCGTCCGGCACGGCTTCAAAAAATTTCATAAACGGTATCCTCCCACGGAATGCACCTTCCGCTGTTTTCCGATTGATACATTTTAATACATTATATATTATACGGTTTTCGCCTGCGTTTTACAATGTATTCGAAAAAGAAAAGCGAAGGCTGGGGAAACGTTTTCCGGCACGCACAAACTTCGGGGCTTCCCTTTTGCGGACAGGCTGTTATAATAAAGGAAAACGCAGTCTCTCATGCAGACAGAACGGAGGACCTTATGCAGATCGTAGACAACGGCGTACTCAGCCCTTCCTTCATGGATTTCTCGCTTCCCTCGGAGTTCGCGAAAAGCGCACTGTATTACTGTCCGCAGTTCGGGCGCTTCATCTGCAACAGCGACTACCGCATCGAGCGCGACTTTCTCGACCAGTACCTGCTCATCTATATCAACAGCGGCTCGCTGTGCATCCAGACGGACAACATGACCGCCGAGGCGCACAAGGACGAGATCGCGCTGTTCGACTGCCGCAAGCCGCACCTTTACTGGTGTCCGGACAATGTAGACTTCTACTGGTTCCACTTCAACGGCGCAGGCAGCCGGGAATACACCGAATACCTGACCGACCGCTTCGGCATCGTGCACGAGAGCCAGCCGACGCTCTCGCTCAAGGACTATTTCCGCACGGTCGTCCATTCGGCGCAGTACGGCATGACCACGCAGTTCGCCTCCATGAACGAGCATCAGATCTCCATCGCCGTGCACAGCATTCTGGGCAGCCTCGCCTCACAGAGCAGCCGCACGACGGTCACGAGCGAGCTGCTCGCACCGGCGCTCGCCTTCATCCACGGACACTACGCCGAGGAGATCCCACTCGACGACCTCGCCGCGCTGTGCGGCGTGAGCAAATCGCACTTTATCCGCTCGTTCAAGCGCTATGTCGGCTGCACGCCGCATGAATACCTGCTGCAATACCGTCTGCGGCAGGCCAAGCGTCTGCTGCTCTCGAGCGACCTCACGGTCGAGCAGATCGCGGAGGACTGCGGCTTCAACAGCGCATCGCACTTTGCGCGCGCCTTCCGACATGAAGCCGGTATCTCCCCCACCGCGTTCCGAGCGATCTCTTACTGAACTGTCGCGAAACTACAGTTTCACCGACAAGTGTGTTCTGACTTCGCAGAACACGAGTCGTCCGAAAGTTCCCATGCGGAAACTTTCTCCCTCCAGAAGTATAAAAACCGAGGCACATGTCCCCGGTTTTTATGCAATCACGAAGTGATTGCTATTTCATGCGCGCTGCCGCGCGAATGACGAAGGGCCTCGCCTTTGAACCGCTACCCGTCAAGAGGACAGTGAAAAAAATTAAAGTTTTCCCGGCC
>CAVIRF010000155.1:0-2762 GCA_963645185.1 Coprococcus eutactus
TGGCCGATGGTGTGGCCGAAGTTCAGGATCATGCGCAGACCGGTGTCGTGCTCGTCAATGGTGACGACGTCACGCTTGATCTTGACGCACTCGCAGATGATGCGCTCGATGTTCTCCTTGTAATCGGGCGCGGACACCATGTCGAGAATGTCCTTGTTGGAGATGTAGCCGTACTTGACGACTTCGGCCATGCCGTCGGCGAAGGTCTGGTCGGGCAGGGTGGAGAGCACGGTCGGGTCGATGAGCACGAGACGCGGCTGATAGAACGCGCCGACGAGGTTTTTGCCCTCGGGCATGTCCACACCGGTCTTGCCGCCGACCGAGGAGTCCACCTGCGCGAGCAGGGTGGTCGGGATCTGGCACAGCGATACGCCGCGCAGGAAGGTCGCGGCTGCAAAGCCGGTGATGTCGCCGACGACACCGCCGCCGAGCGCGATGACGAGGTCTTTGCGCGTCATGCCGCTCGCGAGCAGGTCGTGATAGATGCCCTCAACGGTCGAGAGGCGCTTGTGCTCCTCGCCTGCCGGGATGACGGTGTGCGTCACGGGCAGCGTGAACTGCTGCTCGAGCTGTTCGAGGTAGAGCGGCGCGACGGTCGAGTCCGAGACGATATGGATGCGGCTCGGGGAAAAGGTCTCGCCGATGACGGAAGCAGCACGGGAGAGCAGTCCGCTTTCGATATGGATTTCGGACACGCCGTTCGTGCCCTTCAGAGTCAGCAGTTCAGACATGGTGACAACTCCTTGAAAAGATAGAATATGTTAAGAGGGGGCCAGGAAACCATGGGTATCCTGGCCCCTTTTACCTCTTTTGGGATTAGATCTCGCGGTCTACCGCAGCAGCGACTGCGCGGAGCGCGTTCATCGTGTGGTGGAACGAATCGTAGGTAAGCGACTGCGCGCCGTCGGAGAGCGCGTGCGCCGGGTCGTTATGTACCTCGATCATCAGGCCGTCAGCGCCTGCTGCGACAGCAGCCTTTGCCAGCGGCTCGACCATCCAGTAGATGCCGCCTGCGTGGGACGGGTCGACGATGACCGGCAGATGGCTCATGCGCTTGAGCACCGGAACGGCGGAAATGTCGAGAGTGTTGCGGGTGTACTTCTCGTAGGTGCGGATGCCGCGCTCGCAGAGGATGACGTTCTCGTTGCCGCCGGCCATGATGTACTCTGCGCTCATGAGGAACTCCTCCATGGTGTTTGCGAAGCCGCGCTTGAGCAGGATGGGCTTGCGCGTCTGGCCGAGCTCCTTGAGCAGCTCGAAGTTCTGCATGTTGCGCGCGCCGACCTGGAAGCAGTCGCACTTGTCCATGAACAGGTCGATGTGAGCCGGGTTGGTGATCTCGGTGACGACCGGAAGGCCGGTAGCCTCGTGCGCCTTGTGCAGCAGCTCCAGACCCTCAGCCTTCAGACCCTGGAAGGAGTACGGGGAAGAGCGCGGCTTCCATGCGCCGCCGCGGAGAACGGTCGCGCCGTCGGCCTGCACGTGCTTTGCAACGTCGATGATCTGCTCCTCGCTCTCGACCGAGCACGGACCTGCCATGACGACGAGCTTCTTGCCGCCGACGACAACGCCCGGAGCGATCTCAACGGTGGAGTTGTCCGGATGGAACTTGCGGTTTGCGAGCTTGAACGGCTCCTGGACCTTGATGATGTTCTCGACCTGCGGATCGAGCATGAGGGCGTCCTTGTCGACCGCGCCGGTGTCGCCGACGAGGCCGATGACGATGGTGCCTTCGCCGTAGATCGGGTTAGCCTTGACGTTCCAGCGCTCGATGTGCTTGGAAAGCTCCTCAACGTGCTCGTGGGTCGTGCCCTGCTTCATGATAATGATCATTTTGTCTGTCTCCTTTGGTATCAGTGAGTGGTAGAAAATGCTGTTTGTCCGGCGGAAAAGGTATAAAAAAAGCCCTTCATCCACAAAGAGGGACGAAAGACAAACGGTTCCGCGGTACCACCCACATTCGGCGCACAGTCCTGCGCCGCACTTTTTCAGATACGAAATATATCCTATCCCTGTAACGGAGGAAACCCGTCTGCGCCTACTCGGGGATCTTTCAGCGCGGCAGCTCAAGAGGGAACTTCATCGTGCCGGCGTCTGTATCCGTTTCCAGTCATGACGGACACTCCCTGTAAGCCGCACATGGGACGATTACTTTCCTCTGTCATCGCTTTGTGCAATATTTGAGTACATTATAATACGAAGGGCAGGAGTTGTCAATGCCTTACTCACGTTTTTTTCAAAAAAAAGAAAACCGTCTGCTGACGGTGGAGCCTTCCGCCGATACAGCGGCTCGCCGCTGGAGGCGAGATTTACGCCCTCGGAGGGCGTGGGAGTGGCCGCCTTCGGCGGCCGGGGGAGGCCGTGCCCACGGCCGGGGGCAAGAGGGGAAAGACAACCAATGGTTTTCTTTCCACTCTTAACTCCCCAAACTTTCCTTTAAGCCGCGACGCCCTGCGGTTGCGCGGCTAAATGCGAGGGGCCCACAGATGTGTTTGGTGCTCCAAGGGTACACGCTTGATCGAAGCGGAGTTTTTCGGAGCGAGGGGGAAAAGTGCTCTGCACCGGATGGCCGCGCACTGTTATGCGCGGCGAGCTATGCAAAGTGAATTCAGGGCATTGCAGTTATATATAATGTACCCGACGCCCGGAACCGAGCCCCCGTAACTCCCGTTTAGCCGAGCATCTTCGATGCGACGGCCAAAGGAAGGTAAGGGGAGTCAAGAGGGGACAGGAAACCATACTTGGTGTCCTGTCCCCTTTTG
>CAVIRF010000156.1:0-2750 GCA_963645185.1 Coprococcus eutactus
CGTCCGTGATGGCATGGAAGCCGAGTGCCTTCTGCTTTGCAACAACGTCGGTGATCGCGTCGTTGATGATCTTGTCCATCTCTTCCTTGGTGATGGAGCCGTTAGCGTAGTTAGCCTTTGCGTCCTTTACTGCCTGCGGGCGCAGGAAACTGCCAACAAAATCGTATCGAAACGGGGTTTTCAGAGTGCTCATGGTATCTATCTCCTTTTTAATGTGCGGGTGTTCTTGCTTTCTGAGGATAGTCTACCACGAAATCTGTCGATTGAAAAATATGTCTTACCCGCAGTTCTTCATAGTTTTAATCTATGGACAGATGCTTTTTCAGCGCCTTCACATAGGACTCCGCATAGCGGCTGAACACCACGTTTTTCTTGCGGATGAGGCCGATGCGCATGCTGCCTTCCATCTCAAGCGGCCGCGCGATAATGCTCGGACTGTTCAGCTTGCGGTCGATAACACCCGAGCTGACCGTAAAGCCGTCCAGACCGATCACCAGACTGAACAGCGTAGCGCGGTCGCGGACCTGAATGGTTTTCGGCATATCGAGCATGCTCAGCAGTTCCTCGGAAAAGTAGAAGGAATTGCGGTCTCCCTGCTCAAAAATCAGGTAGGGATAGGGTTTCAGTTCGTCCAGCGTGATACGTTCCCGGTCCGCGAGCGGATGATCTTTATTGATGAACACATGCGGCTCGGCGGTGAACAGCTCCTCAAACACGAGTTCGTTTTTGCGCAGCAGCTTGGTGAGCACGGTTTCGTTGCTCTCGGACAGGTACAGCAGACCCAGTTCGCTTTTGCCAGACGCCACATCGTCGATGATTTCGCCGGTCTGCGTTTCCCGCAGGATGAAACTGTACTGGTCCGCGTCGTACTCCTTGACCACCTCGACGAACGCATTCACCGCGAACGAATAGTGCTGGCACGACACGCAGAACTTGGGCACGCGCTTTTTGCCCACGCCGAAGTGCTCCTGCATGATGTCCGCCTGCTCGAGCAGCATACGCGCAAACGAAAGCAGCTCTTCTCCCTCTCTCGTGACGGAAACGCCCTTGTTTGAGCGCACAAAGGCGGTAACGCCCATCTCCTTCTCCAGATTATGAATGGCGGCGCTCAGGCTCGGCTGCGAGATAAACAGCCGTTCGGCGGCGTCCGTGATGTTGCCGCATTCGGCCACGGTGACAAGGTAAGTCAGCTGCTGCAGGGTCATGGGAAAAACCTCCGGGAAATAATCTGTATTTATTGTAGCATGTCTGCACGGAAATACAATGCGGTTTCTCTATCTATTCCCGCAATTTCATGCTATGATAGAGGCAAAGGAGAGGGTAAAAATGAAAAATGTACTGTTTTACGGCGATTCCAACACCTGGGGTTATCAGGGAGACGATCCCATGCACCGGCTGGATGCGGACAAGCGTTACACCGGTATCGTAGCGGCTCAGTTTCCCGATATACATATTATAGAGGAAGGTCTGTGCGGACGCACCATCTGCAACACCGATCCGGTTGATTACGGTCGAAACGGCATGGCACTGCTGCCTGCCCTGCTGGCGACGCACGATCCGATCGACGTTATCGTAATCATGCTCGGCACGAACGACAGCAAGGCGATGTACGGACATTCGTCCTTCACCATTAGCGAAGACATGGACCGCACCATCAAGCTGATTCAAAGTCCGCTTCTGTGGTCGAACACCATGCAGACGCCGAAAATTCTTCTGGTCGCACCGCCGAAAATGGGCGAAAACCTTGCAAAGAGCGTCTACTACGGCATGTTTGACGAAGGCAGCGCCGAACTCATCTGCGCTCTGCCCGCACGGTTCCGCGCGCTGGCGGAAAAGTACAGCTGTGCGTTCGCAGACGGCTCAGCTGTCACGGCAGCAAAGTGCTCGGATCAGGTGCATCTTGTCGCGGAGGAACACGCCGTGCTCGGCAGGCTCATCGCGGACAAGCTGCGCGAACTGGTATAATTTACATTTGTCGTCTTTTTTCCCCTTGTCACGACATCCAAAATACGGTAGAATATAGGCACAACCTGTTATGACAGAATATGGGGGTGCCATCATGGCGGACAGACGCAACAGCACAGACGCGCAGCGCAGCCTGCAAAATGCGCTGAACAGCGCGGAAGCGGAAAAGCAGCTGCTCAGCGCACTGTGTATCAACTATACAGCGGCTTATGTATGTGATCTCCGGCGCGACCGTATGCAGACGGTCAAACAGAAAAGTTTCTCTCACGCCGCACTTGCCCGTGAGAAAATGCACGATCAATCCTGTTATTCCGAATGGATTCGCTGTTCCTATGACACGTTTATTGTAAAAGCAACCGCCCCGGATTATCTCGAGGTATTCGACCCGCAAAATCTCATGCGCCGCCTGCAGAGCGAGGAAAGCTTCGTTTACCGACACAAAACCCTGCCGAATACAGCCGGTATGCAGTATTTTGAAGCAACCGTTGTTCGTCTGTATATGGATGAATCCAGCTTCAAGATCATCATCGGCTACCGGCCTATCGACGACCTGATTGCCGAGCAGACCAAGCTGCGCGAAGAACTCGAAAAAGCACTCATCGTGGCCAACCGCGCCAGTCAGGCGAAAACCGAATTTCTGCGCCGCATGAGCCATGATATTCGCACGCCGCTCAACGGGCTGATCGGGTTAATCAACATCAATGAGGCCCATCTCGACAATACCGAGCTTGTCCGCGCCAACCACGAGAAAATGCGCGTTTCCGCCAATCATCTGCTGTCACTCA
>CAVIRF010000157.1:0-2709 GCA_963645185.1 Coprococcus eutactus
CGCCGATGATAACACCGATCGCCATGTCCATCACGTTGCCGCGCAGCGCGAAGGCCTTGAATTCTTCGATAAACTTTTTCATTTTTTCACCCCATTTTTATTTATAAACTTAGTTTACACGCTTGCACCTACCGGGTCAAGACAAAAAGGAGATTTTTACTATGACAGACAAGCTTATTCTCGGCGGACACGAGTTCACCAGCCGTTTCATCCTCGGTTCGGGCAAATATTCGCTCGACCTCATCAACGCTGCGGTACAGAACGCCGGTGCTGAGATCATCACGCTTGCGCTGCGCCGCACCAATCAGGGCGGCACCGCGAATATCCTTGACTACATCCCGGAGGGCGTGACCCTGCTGCCGAACACCTCGGGCGCACGCACCGCGGACGAGGCTGTCCGCATCGCCCGGCTGTCGCGCGAGTGCGGCTGCGGCGACTTCGTAAAGATCGAGATCATGCGCGACAGCAAGTATCTGCTCCCGGACAATCAGGAGACCATCCGCGCGACCGAAATCCTCGCAAAGGAAGGCTTTGCCGTCATGCCGTACATGTACCCCGACCTGTACGCGGCGCGTGACCTCGTGAACGCAGGCGCGGCCTGCGTCATGCCGCTCGCAGCGCCGATCGGCACGAACAAGGGCCTTGCAACGCGCGACTTTATCAAAATCCTCATCGACGAGATCGACCTTCCGATCATCGTTGACGCCGGTATCGGCCGTCCGTCGCAGGCGTGCGAGGCGATGGAGATGGGCGCGGCGGCCATCATGGCGAACACCGCCATCGCGACTGCAGGCGACATTCCGGCCATGGCCGAGGCGTTCAAGAAGGCCATCGAGGCAGGCCGCGCGGCTTACCTTGCCGGTCTGGGCCGCGTGCGCGACACCGCGTCCGCTTCCTCTCCGCTGACCGGATTTTTACAGGACTAAAGTTCTCGATTGAAACCGCGCTTTCAATCGGAAAAGGAAAATTGCGCACTTTGTGCGAAGAACAGAAGGGTATTTGTCATGGAAAACGAAAAAACGGAGATCATTTCCGCAAAATATATCACCGCCGATACCGACCATATGGCGTATCAGCCGGGCATGGACAACATCGGCTCGGAAATTCAGGATGAGGTCATCGCGCGTATGAACGCCTACGACGCGGACGCCTATACGGCGGCCGATGTGCTGCGCGCGCTGCGCAAGGAAGTGCTCTCGCCCGAGGACTTTGCGGCGCTGCTGTCGCCTGCGGCGCAGCCGTTCCTTGAGCAGATGGCACAGCGTGCGCAGGCCGAGACGCGCAAGCATTTCGGCAACTCGGTACAGATGTTCACGCCGCTCTACATCGCCAATTACTGCGAAAACTACTGCATTTACTGCGGCTTTAACTGCCACAACAAAATCCGCCGCGCCAAGCTCGACATGAACGAGATCGAGCAGGAGCTCAAGGCCATCGCGGAGACCGGCCTTCAGGAGATCCTGCTGCTGACCGGCGAAAGCCGCGCCATGTCGCCGGTGTCCTACATCGGTGAGGCGGTCAAGCTCGCGCGCAAGTATTTCCGCGTCATCGGCATCGAAATCTATCCGCTGAACGTGGACGAGTACGCCTATCTGCACGAATGCGGCGTGGATTACGTCACCGTGTTTCAGGAGACCTACGACAGCGAAAAGTACAAAACGCTGCATCTCGGCGGCCACAAGCGCATTTTCCCGTACCGCCTGAACGCGCAGGAGCGCGCCATCATGGGCGGCATGCGCGGCGTCGGCTTCGCGGCGCTGCTCGGTCTGTCCGACTTCCGCAAGGACGCTCTCGCGACCGGTATGCACGCCTATCTGCTCCAGCGCAAGTATCCGCACGCGGAGATCGCGTTCTCCTGTCCGCGCCTGCGCCCGATCATCAATAACGATAAGATCAACCCGAAGGACGTTCACGAGCCGCAGCTTTTGCAGGTCGTCTGCGCGTACCGCATCTTCATGCCGTATGCGTCCATCACGATCTCGACGCGCGAGCGCGCCGGGTTCCGCGACAACATCATCGGCATCGCCGCGACCAAGATCTCCGCAGGCGTAGACGTCGGCATCGGCGGCCACTCCGGCGAGGAGAAGGGCGACGAGCAGTTCGAGATTTCGGACGGCCGCTCGGTCGACGAGGTCTATAACGCGATCGTAGATCACGGCCTCCAGCCCGTCATGGCTGATTACTTATATGTATAAAGCTCCGCATCGAGCATAAGCCGCGGATTTTTCTGCCGCATTTCGCCACAGGCGAAACAGGCAGAACAGGCGCTCCGCAGAGCGCCGCGTAAAATTCCCCATCAAAGTCCAGCTCTGCCGGACTTTGATACCACTGCCTCGGGACACATGTCCCGAGCCGCCCCTGCCGTGCAGGGGCGAGGGGGTTATCGCCCCCGGTTTCCCCGGAACCGGGGGCGTATCTAAGGGGGACAGCGTCCCCCTTAGAAGCCACAGGCAAGCCGCCGAAGTGCGGCGGACGCATCAGGACAGAGCGCACCGCATGCCTCGATGCGTCGGAAAACGCCGTACTCCGGAAGCAATAAATTTCACTTCAAGGAGTATCAGTAAGCCATGAGAAATTATGCAACGCAGATGGATGCCGCGAAGCGCGGTATCGTCACGCCGGAGATCGAAACGGTCGCCCGTAAGGAGAACCGCCCGGTCGAGTTCATCATGGAACGAGTCGCAAAGGGTACGATTGCGATTCCGGCGA
>CAVIRF010000158.1:0-2644 GCA_963645185.1 Coprococcus eutactus
CCCTCCATGATTGACAGTTTGTTTTTTCACTGTCTTTCATAGAGGGAGCATATCATTTAAGTTGCATCCTCTTTTTTATCAGTCGTTCCAGATTTCCTTTGCCATGCGGAACACGGCCCATGCCTTGGGCCAGCCGCAGTAGAAGGCGGCGTGGGTGACGATCTCTGCGATCTCCTCACGGGTGATGCCGTTCTTCTTCGCGCTCATCAGATGATAGCGGAAGGACTCGTCGGTGAGACCCTGCGCCATAAGCGCGACAACGGTCACGAGCGAGCGGTCGCGCAGCGAGAGCTTGTCCTCGCGGCTCCATACCTCGCCGAACAGTACGTCATCGTTCAGCTCTGCGAATTTCGGGGCGAACTCGCCCAGGGCATCGCGGCCCGCAGTCTGCTTGACAGCCATGATAAATCCTCCTTAAAGTACGTGATAGTTACAGTGCGCGGTATTCTTCGTCGCTGACCGGCTCGCACCACTCGTTTTTGCAGTCCACGCCCGGAACTTCAACGGCAACGTGCGAGAACCAGCTGTCGGCCTTTGCGCCGTGCCAGTGCTTGACGTTCGCCGGGATCATGATGACGCTGCCCTCGTGCAGGCTGACGGCCGGCTTGCCCTCCTCCTGATACCAGCCTTCACCGGCGGTGCAGATGAGCAGCTGACCGCCGCCCGAGGTCGCGTGGTGAATGTGCCAGTTGTTGCGGCAGCCCGGCTCAAAGGTCACGTTTGCCGCGAAAAGGCCGCCCTTCGGGTCGGTGAGGGGGTTGAGGAAGGAGTCGCCGACGAAGAACTTCGCGTAGGCGGTGTTCGGCTCACCCGTGCCGAACATGTTGGACTTTTCAAAATCCTGCTTGTTTGCGTATTTCATAACATATTCCTCCGTTTATGTTGATTTTAGAGAGTATAACGCAGCCAGACGGCGTTTTCGCCGTATTTCTGCGCCTGCTTGAGCTTGAGCTGCGTGACCGGGCGGTCCATCGGCAGACCGTCGAATACCGCCGCCATGCCGCCGCGGCCGTCGATGCCTGCGCCGATGAGGAGGCTGACCTCGTCGAGCAGACCGGCTGCGAGAAAGCCTGCGTTGATGTGGCCGCCGCCGACGACAGCCATGCGGCGCACGCCGAATACGTCCGCGAGGATCTCGCAGGCACGGGGCAGGTCGATGTGCTCGCTGCCGCAGGCGATGTACGAGATGTGCAGGCCCTCGAGGTAGTCGATGTACTCACGACTGACCTGCTCGCTCGTGACGATGAGCAGGGGGCGGCCCTCGTCCTCGCAGCCGTCCCACAGCAGCGTGCCGTGGGTGTCGACGACAACTTCATAGCCCTCGGCATCGACGGCCTTGTGGACGCGCTCCGCGCCGAGCGGCGTGACGGTCTCGCTGCGGAACGCACCGGCCTGCGCCATTTCGAGCTGCGCGGTCACGCGGCCGCTGACACGGGTGGGCGCCTCGAGCGCAGCGAGCGAGGTGTAATATTCTTCGACGCCCGGCAGCTGTTCGGTCATCGCGCAGTCGATGCGGCCGTCCACCGAGGTCATCATGTGACAGATAATGTAAGGTTTGTTCATAACACAGTCTCCTTGTTCGTTCTGTCTCTACTGTACAACTTGAAGTGCGCTCCAAGTCAAGAGGGGAGAGGGCGTTTCAGCGAAAATTTTTCGAAAAAAGTCCGCCGTTCCCCGAAGAGAACAGCGGACCTGATGGCTGATGCTGGATGCTGAGATCAGAGCGTGTTGATGTCGATCATTTCGCAGTTTTCGATCTTGATGTCGCCCTCGAGGCAGCGCAGCAGCGCGGAAACGGTATCCATCGAGGTCAGGCACGGGATCGCGCGCTCGACCGCAGTACGGCGGATATGTACCGAGCCAAGCTCCGGATGACGGCCCTTGACCGAGGTGGCGACGACGTAGTCGATCTTGCCGGACTCGATGAGGTCGATGATGTTCGGGGACGGCTCGTCTACGTTGCGGATGGCGTTGGTCGCGACCATGTGGCGGTTGAGCACGTTCGCGGTGCCGCTGGTGGCGTAGATGTCGAAGCCGAGAGCCTCGAAGCGCTCGCCGATGCGGATGGCCTCCTGCTTGTCCGAGTCGCGGACGGAGATGAGCACAGCGCCCTTCTTCTTCATCTTGAAGCCTGCGCCGGTCAGACCCTTGAGCAGCGCCTCGCGGAAGGTCTTGGCAACGCCGAGAACCTCGCCGGTGGACTTCATCTCAGGGCCGAGCTGGGTGTCGAGGTCGCGCAGCTTCTGGAAGGAGAATACCGGGACCTTTACGGCGTAGTGGTCGCTCTCCGGGTGCAGGCCGGTGCCGCAGCCCATGTCGCGCAGCTTCTCGCCGAACATGCAGCGCGTTGCCAGATCGACCATCGGAACGCCCGTTACCTTGGAGATGTACGGAACGGTACGGGAGGAACGCGGATTGACCTCGATGACGTAGATTTGGTCGTTGTACAGCACGAACTGGATGTTGACCAGACCGAGAACGGCGAGGTTCTTCGCCAGCGCCTCGGTGTAGCGGACGAGGGTGTCCTTGTGCTTCTGCTCGATGTTGATGGACGGGTAGATGGAGATGGAGTCGCCGGAGTGAACGCCTGCGCGCTCGAAGTGCTCCATGATGCCCGGGATGAGGATGTCGTCGCCGTCGCAGA
>CAVIRF010000159.1:0-2610 GCA_963645185.1 Coprococcus eutactus
TACACCAAGGCGGCGCTCGACGAGATCCTTACGAAGCTCGACAGCGGCGAGTACGGCCACATCCTGCGCGCCAAGGGCATCGTGAACGGCGAGGGCGGCTGGCTCGAATTCGACTACGTGCCCGAGGAGCACGAGGTCCGCGCGGGGCATCCCGACTACACGGGCCGCCTGTGCGTGATCGGCGCGGAGCTGGACGAGCACAAGCTCGCGGAGCTGTTTGGAGTGTAAGACATGGATATTCCTGTTTATCTGGTCGCCGGCTTTCTGGACGCCGGCAAGACCGATTTCATCAACGGTATTTTGGAGGACGGCTTCGCCCGCGAGGATAAGACCCTTCTGCTCTGCTGCGAGGAGGGCGAGGTCGAGTACAAGAAGAAGGCGCTCGACAACGTCACCGTCGTCACCGTGGACGATGAGGACGAGCTGACCGCCGACTTCTGCCGCGAGTTGGAAAAGAAACACCGCCCCAGGCAGGTGCTCATCGAGTATAATGGAATGTGGCAGATGGAAAAGCTCTACCGCGACGTGCTGCCCGCCAACTGGGTGCTCTATCAGATCATGACCTTCGTGCAGGCGCCGACCTTCGAGCTGTTCGTCAAAAACATGGGCCAGCTGATGATGGAGAAGATCACCAACGCGGATATGCTGGTCTTCAACCGCTGCACACCGGAGCTGAAAGCCGCGCTTCGCGCGCGGAACCTCCGCATGGTCAACCGCCGCGCGGATATTTACCTCGAGGACAACGACGGCAACAGCGAGGATTACCTCACCGGCGACGAGTGCCCCTTCGATATGTCGCCCGAGGTCATCGACATTCCCGACGACGATTACGGCGTGTGGTACGTCGATGCGATGGATCACACCGACCGCTGGGACGGCAAGAAGGTCCACATGAAGCTCCTCATGTGCCACTCGAAAAAGTTCCCCGGCGTCCACTGTCCCGGCCGCTTCGTGATGACCTGCTGCGAGAACGACATCCAGTTCGTCGGCGTGGTCGCCAAGGGGAAGGACCTCAAGGCGTACAAGAACCGCGACTGGGTGGAGGTCACCGCCACCGTCCGCAAGGAGTATATCGAGGCGTATCAGGGCGACGGGCCGGTGCTGTACGTCGATAAGATCACGACCTGCGCCAAGCCGGAGCAGGAGGTCGTGTCGTTCTGAACCGGTCGAAATGAAAAAAATTCCGCCTTTTTCAGGCGGAATTTTTTGTGCCGTGCGGGACATACTGCTTTTGTGCGAAAAGGAGTGTGAGTGAAATGAAAAATACCGCGTTATGGTGCGGTATCGGCGCCGGCGTGGTGCTCGGCGCAGCGGTGGGCATGGCGGTCTCACCCCGGCAGAAGTCCATGAAAACCTGCGTGGGCCGCACCATGCAGCACATGGGTAACGCCGTGGACAACGCATGGGAGGACTTCCTGCACGCCATCGACTGAGGCGGAGCGAAGCAAAGCCGAAAAATAAATGCCGCGACGCTGTCGCGGCATTTATTTTTTATACGGCAGATATACGCAAGGCTCGCCTTGAGAGCTTCGCCCGGCTTTTCTCAGCGGAGCTTTACCGCTCCCGTCCCTTGCGCTCGGTGAGCCGACGCTCGATGTCCCCGTGCAGAAGCTGCGAGATCACCGCGGCCAGCGGAATGAAGAACACGATGCCGATGATGCCGAAAAACTTTCCGCCCAGCAGCGCGGCCAGCAGCGTCCAAAGCGGAGAGAGCCCTACGCTGCCGCCGACGACGTGCGGGTAGACGAACTGGTTTTCAATGAACTGCACCGCCTGATAGACGAGAAAGCACAGGATCGCCTTCTCCGGCGCGGCCAGCAGCGTGAGCAGCACGCCGATCAGGCAGGAGGCGAACGCGCCGATATAAGGGATGAACGCGAACGCCGCGGTCAGCGCTGCGGTCAGCGCCGCATAGGGGATACGGAAGGCGGAGAAGGCGAGAAAGATCAGCGTGCCGAGAATCAGGACCTCAATGCATTGACCGGAAAAGAACTTCGCGTAGGTGTCGTGCGTCAGCTTTGCGATGCGGCAGATGCGGTCGGCTGTCGCCTTCCTGCAGTAGGCGTACAGAAAACCGCGGCTCTGCCTACCGAGCTCGCGCCGGCCCAGCAGGACGTAGAACATGATCACGACCGCGAACACGGCGTTCACCGTGACCGAAACGGTCGAGCTTGCGAGATCGACGACCGAGCCAAGCAGCGCTCCCGCGCCGGTGAAGAGCTTCTCCACCGCCGTTTTCCAGTCGAACGACGAGGCAAGCTCGGTCAGCTCCGTGGTATCGACGCCGTAGCTGCTCAGCAGCGCCACCCAGTCGGGCCAGTTTTCCTTCACGAGCGCGGCGATGCTCTTGACCGACGCGGCCAGCTGCGGGACCGCCAGCACGCTCAGCAGGAACACCAGCACGATGACGCAGGCCATCGTCAGCAGCAGGCTGACGGCGTCCACCGTCTTTTCCTTCATCTTCGGGAAATGCGCGGCGAGCCGCCGCGCGATGCCGAGCATCGGCACGCTCAGCACGAACGCGAGCAGCAGTCCCGAAAATACGGGCGACAATATCCCCGCAAGGCCGCCGAGAAAGCCGGCCACGCCGCTTAGATTGGTCAGCGCCGC
>CAVIRF010000160.1:0-2498 GCA_963645185.1 Coprococcus eutactus
CGCCGCTGTTCAAGAACGAAAAGGGCAAGGACGTCCGCTACACCTACACCGAGGAGCAGCAGCGCGACTGCATCGCCGAGATGGGCGACAACGTGCGCGTACAGCGCTACAAGGGCCTCGGCGAGATGGATCCGCAGCAGCTGTGGGAGACCACCATGGACCCCGAGCACCGCACCCTGCTTCAGGTCACGATGGAGGATGCGGCGGCGGCCGACGAGACCTTTGCGCTCCTCATGGGCGAAAAGGTAGAGCCACGTCGCGAATTTATCGAAAAGAACGCAAAATATGTCATGAACCTTGACGTTTAAGGGAGAAAAGTCATGCTGTTTTTTGTAAATGATTACGGTTACGGCGCACACCCCAAAGTTCTGGAACATCTGGCGGAGACCAACATGCAGCCGCTCACCGGCTACGGAAACGACGAGATCACCGCTGCCGCTGCGGAGAAGATCAAGGCGGCGTGCAGCTGCCCGGAGGGACAGGTTTACTTCCTCACCGGCGGCACGCAGACCAACATGGTCGTCATCGACGCGCTGCTGCGCCCGTATGAGGGCGTTGTCGCGTCCTCCTGCGGCCATGTGAATACCCACGAGGCCGGTGCGATCGAGAGCACCGGGCACAAGGTGCTGACCGTTCCGCACAGGAACGGCAAGCTGGACGCGGACGATCTGCGCGAGTACATCGAGACGTTCTACGCGGACGAGAGCCATAACCACATGGTGTTCCCGGGCATGGTCTACATCTCCCATCCGTCCGAATACGGTACGCTTTACACGAAAAACGAGCTGGAACACCTGTCTGAGGTGTGCCGTTCGTTCGATATTCCGCTGTTTCTCGACGGCGCGCGCCTCGGCTACGGCCTGACGGCGGACACCGACGTGACGCTGGCGGATATTGCGCGCCTGACCGATGTGTTCTACATCGGCGGCACCAAGTGCGGCGCGCTGTGCGGCGAGGCGGTCGTGTTCACACACGGCAACATGCCGCGCCAGTTCGAGACCATGGTCAAGCGCCACGGCGCGATGGTCGCAAAGGGCCGCCTGAACGCAGTTCAGTTCGACGCCCTGTTCACCGACGGCCTGTACGAGAAGATCTGCGCACCGGCGGTGCGCCTCGCGCTCAAGCTGCGCGACGGCCTCGCGGCCAAGGGATACCGCTTCGCAATCGACTCCCCCACCAACCAGCAGTTTATCATCATCGAAAACAGCAGACTGCCCGAACTCGGCGAAAAGGTCGCGTACAGCTTTATAGAGAAATATGACGCGGAGCATACGGTCATCCGTCTGGCGACGAGCTGGGCCACGACCGAGAAGCAGGTAGACGAACTGCTCGGTCTGCTCTAAGCGTGAAAATACAGCCGTTTTTCGGCTGAACGCCAACTTTTTGGAGGCAAAGAATGAGTCAAGAATACGAACAGCAGAAAATCATGCAGGTCGATCTCGAACGCGAGATGAAGAAAAGCTACATCGACTATGCAATGAGTGTTATTGTCGGCCGTGCGCTGCCTGACGTGCGCGACGGCTTAAAGCCGGTACACCGCCGTATCCTGTACGCAATGTACGAGGACGGCCTGACCTCGGACAAGCCCTACCGCAAGTCGGCAACGACCGTCGGTAATGTGCTCGGCCGTTACCATCCTCACGGTGACGCATCGGTTTATGACGCGATGGTGCGTATGGCGCAGCCGTTTTCGCTGCACTATCCGCTGATCGACGGCCACGGCAACTTCGGTTCTGTGGACGGCGACCCCCCGGCAGCATACCGTTACACCGAGGCCCGTATGGCCAAGCTGGCGAATTATATGCTGGCGGACATCAAGAAGAACACAGTCGATTTCCAGCCGAACTTTGACGAGGAGCGTCAGGAGCCGGTCGTGCTCCCCTCGCGCTTCCCCAACCTGCTCGTCAACGGCTCGTCCGGCATTGCGGTCGGCATGGCGACCAACATTCCGCCGCACAACCTCTCCGAGGTCATCGACGGCACCTGCTATGTCATCGACCACCCCGAGGCCGAGCTGGACGAGATCTGCCAGTTCATCAAGGGCCCGGACTTCCCGACCGGCGGCGTTATCATGGGCCGCAGCGGCATCCGCGCAGCTTACGCGACCGGCCGCGGCAAGATCAAGGTCCGCGCAAAGACCGAGATCGTAGACCTGCCGAACGGCAAGAGCCAGATCGTTATCACTGAGATCCCGTACATGGTCAACAAGGCCCGTCTGGTCGAAGCGATGGCAAATCTGGTCAAGGACAAGCGCATCGACGGCATCACCAACATTCAGGACCACTCCTCCCGTGAGGGCATGCAGATCGTGGTCGATGTGCGCCGCGACGCGAACGCGCAGGTCATCCTCAACCAGCTTTTCACCTATTCTCAGCTGGAAGACACCATTTCGATGATCCACATCGCGCTCGTACCGGGCGCCGGCGGCAAGCTCCAGCCGCGCGTGCTGACGCTGCGCCAGATCCTCGATCAGTATATCGGCTTCCAGAAGGACGTTG
>CAVIRF010000161.1:0-2475 GCA_963645185.1 Coprococcus eutactus
CAGCGAAGGAGATCGCGTAGTCCTCGTCGCCCTCACGCATGGAGATGGTCGGCATGACCAGAACTTCGTGAGAGTTTACAAAGCCGGTCTGATGAGCCTTTGCGCCGGTGACGTAAACGCCGTCCGGGGTGCGCTCAACAACGTGCAGGAACAGATCCGGGTCAGCCTGCTTGGACGGAGCCAGGGAGCGGTCGCCCTTGACGTCGGTCATAGCGCCGTCAACTGCAAGGTCCTCGTCCTGTACACGGGTGAGGAACTTGAGGAAGTTCTCGTGGTACTTGGTGCCGCATGCCTCGTCGATCTCATAGGTGGAGGAGAAGACAGCGTTCATAGCGTCCATGCCTACGCAGCGCTGGAAGCATGCTGCGGTCTTCTGGCCGAGCAGACGCTGCATCTTGACCTTCTTGATCAGGTCGTCGGTGGACTGATGCATGTGGGTGAATCGGTTGATCTTCTTGCCGGAGATATGGGAGATAGCGGTCATGAGATCTTCATACTGCGGATCCTCTGCCAGCTCATAGGTAGCAGCGAAGGAGTTCAGCGACGGACGGATAACCGGGTCATCGACCGGGTTCTCGATCTTCTTGCCGAACATGTAAAGGTTCAGATGCAGCTTGCGAAGAGACTCAATATACTGCTCTTTGGTCATCATAGCGTTTGTTATCCTTTCTTTTTTGGTTTTCGGTGCAGCCGCTATGGACGCACCGGACAGGAACGCAGCCTGTGGGAAAAACAGGCCGAAAAAACGGAAATAGGGCAGGGAGGCGGGGCTCCCCGCCCTATCAGACGTTTAGTTCGCTTATTGCGCCTTTAAGCTTTCGCTTAGAAGCACTCCTTGTAAACGCGCTCGCTGAGCTCGATGCTCCACGGACGGTAGGAGTTGGTGATCAGACGCTGCTGGTTAGCATCAACGGACAGAGCGAATGCCTTGACATCCTCTTCCTTGAAGCCGTACTCATGCAGCGGCTTGAGCGGCAGAACCTTCTCGAGGGTTACGTTCAGGGTGCGCAGAGCGTCGTCCTTGGTGCAGCCGAGGCAGCGAGCAACGATCTCCTTGAACTTGCCCAGCTCGCCAGCCGGCTCGTACTCGTCGTACATCTCGAGGATCTTGCCGAACAGAGCGTAGTTGGACTCGCCGTGCGGAACGTGGTAGGTGCCGCCGAGCGGGAAGGACATGCCGTGTACGGTAGCGCAGCCAGCCTTCAGGAAAGCGATGCCTGCGAACAGGGAAGCGTGAACGAACTCGCCGAGGTAGTCGATGCGAGCGTCCGGGCCTTCCAGAGCGATGCGGCGGAAGCCCTCGAGGATCATCTCCATAGCCTTAACGGAGAACATCTCGGAGGTAACGGTCTTGCGGTGCGGGGACAGGAAAGACTCGGTAGCGTGGATCAGAGCATCGATAGCGGATGCTGCGAACGGCTTGTACGGCAGAGTCTTGAGCAGATCCGGAACCAGGCATACCTTGTTCGGGATGATGTCGTCGGAAACCAGACCCAGCTTGGTGTCGCCGCCGGTCAGCTTGCCGTCCTTCTCGTCCTTG
Organism: Coprococcus eutactus; assembly: GCA_963645185.1. GTDB lineage: Bacteria > Bacillota > Clostridia > Oscillospirales > Butyricicoccaceae > Agathobaculum. The sequence goes on from CAVIRF010000161.1 coordinate 1,541, forward strand.
ACGATAGCAACGGAAATGTTGGTGACCTCAGAACCGGTGCCGCAGGTGGTCGGGATAGCGATAACTTCCTTCTCGTGTACAACAGGCTCGCGCTTGAAGTACAGCTCATGTACGGAGGACGGGCGCTTGCAGCCGAGCAGCTTGCACAGGTCCATGATCGCGCCGCCGCCTACTGCGATTACGCGGTCGTAGGAGTCGTACGGGATTGCTTCGTACATGGTCTCGATCATAGCCTCAGACGGCTCGCCTGCGCCGAACTTCTCCTGGAATACGAAGTTGCTCTTCAGACCGAGCTTCTCCATGAACGGCTTGTAAATGAACTCGTTGGTCAGAACGACGTCGCGCTCGCCAAGGTTGAACTCCTCTGCAAATGCATCGAAAGTATCAAACTTGTAAATAGTCGGGGCGATGACGATCTCTCTCTTGTCCTTCATCAGGGACGCGCTGAAAGCATCCATAGCCATAGTTGAACATCTCCAATCAAAAATTTTATAAAAGGCCATGCGGGCTTTTTATCATAGGTTTATGCGGGGCATATTTCTCTCTGTGCCTCGCGGTTTCGGGAGCCTCGCTCCTGTACAGTCTTATTGTAGCAAATTTGCGCCAGAACTTCAACACAAACACACAAAAAAATCATCAAAATTTAACCACGCCAACTTGTACAAAAAGGCAAGACAAAGTCCCGTATTGTTATTACGGGACTATTTTATCGTATTTTTTCGCATTTGTAAATGGGGTAATAGTGAATATTACCGAAAAGTTTTTGCGCAAATTTCCGTTTCTTTGGTGAATTCGCTGCATTTTGCCGTGCGTGCGCGTTCACATGGGAATGATTTGCAGAGAAACAGCAAAATGAAAAAATATGAAAATATTTATGAATGGTTGATTGCATAATGAAGTTGGACACCTAAGAAAAAATCCATAGTGATTTTCTC
>CAVIRF010000162.1:0-2455 GCA_963645185.1 Coprococcus eutactus
GCAAGTCGATGTACGCTGCGGACATCACCTACGGCACGAACAACGAGTTCGGCTTTGACTACCTGCGCGACAACATGGCCATCTACAAGCAGGCGATGGTGCAGCGCGGCCATGCGTTCGCTATCGTCGATGAGGTCGACTCCATTCTGATCGACGAGGCGCGCACGCCGCTGATCATTTCCGGTCAGGGCGAGAAGTCCTCGCAGATGTACGAAATTGCGGACCGCTTTGCCGCCGGCCTCAAGTGTCTGCGTGTCAAGGAAGTGGACGCGAAGGAGGAGCAGGACGACATCGAGGCGGATTACATCGTCGACGAGAAGGCAAAGACCGCGACCCTCACGCCGCACGGCCAGAAGCGCGCCGAGGCGTACTTCAAGGTCGAGAACCTGTCCGACCCGGAGAACACCACGCTCCAGCATCATATCAATCAGGCCATCAAGGCGCGCGGCGTCATGCAGCGCGATGTGGACTACGTTGTCCGCGACGGCCAGATCATCATTGTCGATGAGTTCACCGGCCGTCTGATGTTCGGCCGCCGCTATAACGAGGGCCTGCATCAGGCCATCGAGGCGAAGGAGGGCGTCAAGGTCCAGCACGAGAGCAAGACCCTCGCGACCATCACCTTCCAGAACTACTTCCGCCTGTACGGCAAGCTGTCCGGCATGACCGGTACCGCGCTGACCGAGGAGGAGGAGTTCCGCCACACCTATCAGCTCGACGTTATCGAGATCCCGACCAACAAGCCGGTCATCCGCAAGGACAACCCGGATGCCGTATACAAGAACGAGCGCGGCAAGATCAACGCGATCATTTCGCGCATCGAGGCGTGCCACGCCAAGGGTCAGCCGATCCTTGTCGGTACGATCTCGATCGAAAAGTCCGAGGAGCTGTCCAAGATCCTCAAGGCGAAGGGCATCAAGCACACCGTCCTGAACGCAAAGCACCACGAGCGCGAGGCGGATATCGTTGCGCAGGCCGGCAAGTACGGCGCTGTCACCATCGCCACCAACATGGCAGGCCGTGGTACCGACATTATGCTCGGCGGCAACGCCGAGACGATGGCGCTCGACGACCTCAAGCGCGGCCTCATCAAGCTGGCCGAGAGCAAAATTCAGGAGGGCGAGCTGGACGAGCGCACGGCGAAGATGTTCGTAGACAAGATGGTTTACGAGGCAAACGGCCATGCGGAGACCGACAATCCGGGCATTCTCGCGGTCCGCAAGAAGTTCGACGAGCTGTACAAGCTGCACAAGGCGCAGACCGACGCAGACGCGGAGAAGGTACGCGCGGCAGGCGGCCTGTATATCCTCGGCACCGAGCGCCACGAGTCCCGTCGTATCGACAACCAGCTGCGCGGCCGTGCCGGCCGTCAGGGCGACCCCGGCGAGTCCAGCTTCTATATTTCGCTTGAGGACGATCTCATGCGTCTGTTCGGCTCGGAGCGCATTCAGAACATGATGGATACGCTCGGCATCGACGAGAACGAGCCGATCGACCAGAAGATTCTGTCCGGCGCGATCGAAAGCGCACAGAAAAAGATAGAGTCGCGCAACTTTGCGGCTCGTAAGCACGTTCTGGAATACGACGACGTACTCAACACGCAGCGCAAGATCATTTATGCGCAGCGCCTTCAGGTTCTGGAGGGCAAGGACGTCAAGGACAGCATCGTAAAGATGATCGACGACACCATCGCGCACGCGGTACACGCGGCGATCGGCGAAAACCACCTGATCTCGGTCGAAATGGTCGAGCATGCGCGCCGTCCGTTCATCGGCATCTTCCTGCGCCCGGATGACTGCACCTTCACTGCCGAGGAGTGCGACGATCTGACCGCAGAGCAGCTCACCGCCGAGCTCTCCGAGCAGGCGCACAAGGTTTACGACGCCAAGGAGCAGGCGCTCACCTCTCCGATCATGCGCGAACTCGAGCGCGTCGTTCTGCTCAAGAACGTAGACAGCAAGTGGATGGATCACATCGATGCCATGACCGAGCTGCGAAACGGCATCGGCCTGCGCGCTTACGGCCAGCATGACCCGGTCGTCGAGTATAAGCGCGAGGGCTTCGATATGTTCGACGCGATGATCGACTCCATCCGTGAGGACACCGTCCGCATGATCTTCCTTGCGCAGATTCGCACCCGTGAGGAGCCGAAGCGCGAGCAGGTCGCAAAGGAGACCGGCGCCGCAGGCGCGTCCGACGGTTCGGTCGCTCCGACCCCGAAGCGTGCCGGCAACAAGCCCGGCCCGAACGATCCGTGCCCGTGCGGCAGCGGCAAGAAGTACAAAAAGTGCTGCTACCTCAAGCCGGACGACCCGTATAAGTAAAAAAATCACCGCCGCACAGCGAAAAAGCTGTGCGGCGGTTTTTTGTGCTCCTGCGCCGGGCTATCCAAAAAGTTTTGGTTGATTGTAAAATGAAGTTGGACACTTAAAAGAAAAATCCATAGTGATATAGC
>CAVIRF010000163.1:0-2395 GCA_963645185.1 Coprococcus eutactus
TGCCTGACAGATGCTCATTTCGTAATTTCGGTCTAAACCTGTTTTACGAACACCTGTCTAACGGGAGAGCGGTCATTTTTTGCGCGGCGAGCGGCCGGCGCGCCGTATTTCTTGCAATTCCCGCGGGCGCGTGGTAGAATGAAAGCACTAATCGAAACGGAGCGTTGCTATGAGCATTCTTTTTGAAAACTGCGATATTCTGCTGCGCGGGGAGGACGGCGCGTATTCCACGCTGCACGGCTTCCTCGGCGTGCGCGGCGACATCATCGACTACGTCGGCGCGGAACGTCCGGCGGGGGAGTACGACGAGCGCAAGGACATGGCGCACAAGCTCCTCATGCCGGGCCTCATCAACTGTCACAACCACTCGCCTATGGTGCTGCTGCGCGGCGTGGGCAGCGGGCTGCCGTTACAGGAGTGGCTGTTCGACAGGGTATTTCCCATCGAGGACCGGCTCGTGCCCGAGGACATCGCGGCGGGCAGCCGCCTTGCGATCCTCGAAATGCTCGCCGGCGGCACGACGAGCTTTTCCGATATGTACTTTTTCCCCGCCGAGACGGTCGCCGCCGTGGCCGAGGCGGGCATGAAGGCCAACCTCAACCGCTGCGTGCAGTGCTTTGACGAGAATGAGACGGTGGAGCGGAACACGCAGATCCCGCAGTCGGTGGCGCTTTTCGAGCAGTACCACAACGCGGAGAACGGCCGCATCCGCATCGACTTCTCCGTTCACGCGGAGTACACCTGCAAGCCTCACATCGTCCGCGCTTACAGCGAGCTTTGCAGGGAGCGCGGCGGGCGGATGCACATCCACCTTTCCGAAACACAGCGCGAGGTGGACGAGTGCATCGCGCGCTACGGCAAGTCGCCCGTCGCGTGGTTCGAGGAGCTGGGGACGCTGGACAGTCCCACCGCCGCCGCGCACTGCGTCGCCGTCAGCGAGGAGGATATCGCGATCCTCAAGCGGCACGGCGTCAGCGTCGCCCACAATCCCACGAGCAACCTCAAGCTCGGCAGCGGCTTCGCGCCGGTGCGCCGGCTGATGGACGCGGGCATCAACGTCGCTCTCGGCACCGACGGCGCGGCGAGCAACAACAATCTGGATATGTTCGAGGAGATGCACCTCGCCGCCGTCATGCACTGCGGCTACCACCGCGACCCCACCGCGGTCAGCGCCGCGGAGGTGCTCGACATGGCGACGGTCAACGGCGCGAGGCTGCAGGGGCGTGACGACACCGGCGTGCTGGCGGTGGGGAAGAAGGCGGACGTCATCGCGCTCGACCTCGACCGCCCGCACCTCTATCCGAACTTCGATACCCCCGCGCTGCTCACCTGCGCGGCGCACTCGTCCGACGTGGTGCTCACGATGGTAGACGGGAAAATTCTGTACGAAAACGGCGAATACAAGACGCTCGACCGCGAAAGGGTGCTCTATGAGGCCCGCGCGGCGGTCAAGCGGCTTTACGCATGAGGAGGAGAACGATGCAGAGAGCGGATCATGATTTGGCTTTCCTGCTGCGATACGAAAACATCGCGTGGTACGAGGACGGTAAAGTGAAAATACTTGACCGCCGCGTCTACCCCGCGAGGATCGAGTTTGTCACCTGCAACACCCATACTGAGGTCGCGCAGGCCATCACCGATATGGTCACGCAGAGCGCGGGGCCGTACACCGCCGTGCCGATGGGCATGGCGCTCGCGGCGCACGAGTGCCGCGATAAGACCGCCGCCGAGCAGATGGAATATCTGCGGAAAGCGGCCCACACCATCTCCCACGCGCGGCCCACCACGGTCAAGCGCATGGCGCTGCTGTGCGACCTGTGTCTGGAGGAGGCCGGGCGCGCCATCGCCGCGGGAGAGGACGCGGCGATGGCGATCGTGAACAAAACGGTCGAGCTGAACAACGTCCGCTACGAGCGTGTGGCGAAGATCGGCAGATATCTTGTCGATATGTTCCCGGAGAACGGCACGGTGATGACGCACTGCTTTGCCGAGACCATCGTGGGCATGATGCTGCGCGAGTGCGCCGAGAGGGGGAAGCATATCCGCATCTTCTGCCCCGAAACGCGGCCTTATTTTCAGGGCGCGCGGCTGACCGCGACCGTCTGCCGCGACATGGGCTTCGACGTGACGGTGATCTCCGACAATATGCCAGCCTTCGTCATGCAGCACGAGGGCGTGGACGTGTTTACCACCGCCGCCGACGCTATCTGCTGCGACGGCCACGTGGTCAACAAGGTCGGCACGTTCCAGAACGCCATCGCTGCAAAATACATGGGCATCCCGTACTTCGTCACCGGCGCGCCCGATCAGGGGCACCCGACCGCGGACACGGTACATATTGAGATGCGCGACCCGAACTTTACGCTTCAGGCGATGGGCGTCCGCACGGCGGCGG
>CAVIRF010000164.1:0-2383 GCA_963645185.1 Coprococcus eutactus
TACGGAACCTTGAGGTTCGGGAAGTTGACCGAATTGCGGATGGTGCCCTTTTCGAGGTACTCGGTGATCTCGTAGACCGCCATCTTCGCGCAGTTGTCCTCGCTCTCCGGGGTGGAAGCGCCGAGGTGCGGCAGCGTGATGGCGTTGTCCTGCTCGAGGATCTCGTCGGATGCAAAGTCGGAAACATAAGCTGCAACCTTGCCGCTCTCGAGCGCCTTGGCCATTGCCTTGGTGTCGACCAGCTCGCCGCGCGCGAGGTTGATGACGCGCACGCCGTCCTTCATCTTCTCGATTGCTTCTGCGCTGATGGTGTTCTTCGTGTCAGCGTTCAGCGGAACATGAATGGTGATGTAGTCGCAGTTTGCGAAGATCTCGTTCAGATCGGTAACGTGCTTGACCGAGCGGTCGAGCTTGAGTGCGCCGTCGACGGACAGGAACGGGTCGTAGCCCCAGACCTCCATGTCGAGCGCAACGGCAGCGTTTGCTACCTTGACGCCGATTGCGCCCAGACCGATGATGCCGAGCTTCTTGCCTGCGATCTCCGGGCCTGCGTAGGTCGACTTGCCCTTCTCAGCCGCAGGACCGATGTCCGGCGTGCCCTTGAGGCCCTTGACCCAGTTTGCGCCCTGTACGACCTTGCGCGACGCGAGCAGCAGCGCGCAGATGACCAGTTCCTTTACCGCGTTCGCATTCGCACCCGGGGTGTTGAATACGACGATGCCCTCCTGCGAGCAGCGGTCGATCGGAATGTTGTTGACGCCGGCGCCTGCGCGTGCGATGCACTTGAGGTCCTTCGGGAACTCGACCTCGTGCAGCTTTGCGGAGCGGACCAGAACCGCGTCATAGTCGGTGAAGTCTTCCGAGCAGGTATATTTCGCAGCATCCAGGTCGTCCAGACCGACCTTGGAAATCTTGTTATAGAGCTTTACGTTATACATTTTGTTCTCCTTTGTCGAACAATCAGGGATTTATTTGTTTTCTGCGGCGAACTTCTTCATGAAGTCGATCAGATACTCAACGCCCTCGATCGGCATTGCGTTGTAGATGGAAGCGCGCATGCCGCCGACCGAACGGTGGCCCTTGAGGTTGGACATGCCAGCCGCCATGGACTCCTTGGCGAACTTTGCGTCGAGCTCATCGTCGCCGGTGCGGAAGGTGACGTTCATGTGGCTGCGCGAAGCCTTTTCAGCAACAGCCTTGTAGAAGTCCTGCGAGTCGAGGTAGTCATACAGCATGGAGGAACGCTTCTCAGCGCGCTCCTGCATGACCTTTACGCCGCCCATCTGCTCGACCCACTCGAGAACGAGGCCGAGAACGTAGATGCCATACGTAGGAGGCGTGTTGTACATGGAGCCCTTGTTGGCCATGGTCTGCCAGTCGAGCATGACCGGATACTTCTCCAGCGGATAGCTGCCGAGCAGATCCTCACGGACGATGACGACGGTAACACCCGCCGGGCCCATGTTCTTCTGCGCGCCTGCGTAGATGACGCCGTACTTGGAGACGTCTACCGGCTTGGAGAGGATGTTGGAGGACATATCTGCAACGAGTGCTACGCCTTCCGGGGTCTCGGGGTCATACTGATACTCGGTGCCGTAGATGGTGTTGTTGGCGCAGATGTAGAAGTAATCAGCGTCCGGACGGATGTCCAGCTCGGCCTGCGTCGGAACGCGGTCGAAGTTGCGTTCCTTGGAGGAGAAGGCAACGTGAATGTCGCCGAACTTGACTGCTTCCTTGTAAGCATTGTTTGCGAAATTGCCGGTGAGGGCATAGTCTGCCTTGCCGGTCTTGAGCAGGTTCATCGGGATCGCTGCGAACTGGGTCGAAGCGCCGCCCTGCAGGAACAGCACCTTGTAGTTGTCCGGGATGGAGAGGACACGGCGCAGAGCCGCTTCAGTCTCGGTGATGATGCCGTCATATACCTTGGATCGGTGACTCATCTCCATGACTGACATGCCGGAGCCCTTGTAGTTCAGCATTTCGGATGCACAGCGCTCGAGCACCGGAACCGGAAGCATGGAGGGGCCTGCGGAGAAATTGTAGATACGATTGTCTGCCATAGTTGATAGCCTGCCTTTCAAAAATAAACATTCCGTTTCATTTGTGGAATGTGATATCCATTATAATATAATTTTCTTTGATTTACTACCGAAAAATCTCCCAAAATTCCGCGGCCAAACGCGCCTGTTATTATACATTCTAATCGGTGTTATGAAATTTTTTAATAGTGCGCTGAAAATTCGGCTCCGCCTGTAATACCGGCCGTTTCATTTGCCATTTTCCGGTCTGCCGTGCTATACTTAAAAAGCTGTCGCGAAACTACAGTTTCGCCGACAAGCTGTGTTCTGACTTCGCAGAACACGAGTCGTCCGAAAGTTCCCAT
>CAVIRF010000165.1:0-2369 GCA_963645185.1 Coprococcus eutactus
GGGGGTGTCAAGAGGGGGATAAGAAACCCGGAGGGTGTCTTGGCCCCCTCTTGTCTCCGCCGCCAGACGGCGGCATTCCCCACGCCATGTCATGGCGAACATCCCCCAGCCCGGGAGGGCCATTCTCGCCTGCGGCGGCAAGCCGCCGGAACGGCGGAACCGCTCACCCTCTGCTGAGGGTAAAGAAAGAAGGGGCGCCTGCCCTCGGGAGGGCATTACCCCATCCGGCTCACCGCACGGTGCACAGCGTGTTCCGCCCGGTTCGCTGCGTGCTGCGCCGAATGCCGCAGCGACGGGTTCAGCATCGCGCTCGCCGCCACGATGCTCATTACGGCACCGGCGACCGCTCCCGTCGCCACGCCCGATACAAATGGTGATACATGCATGTTTTTTTCTCCGTTTTCCGCTTTTTTACGGCACTTTTCTTTCCGCCGCAACCTTATTATGTCCGTCTCCGCCCGTTTTCTTCCCCGTCAGCGCTGACAAAATCCGCCTGCAAAATCCGGAATATTTTGCGCAATCGACTGTTTACAAAAACGCGCGCATACAGTATAATGATAGAGAACACCGTGGATGCGTTCGCGGTGTAATTTGGAAAAATCCGCCTTTAAGGAGCGGCCCGTGAGCCGCGCAAGGCAGAAAACAGTGCATACGCCGTCGGCCGAAACAGGGGACAGGTGTAACTTCAGTGCGGCTTTCTGCGTCTTTTATCGTGCGGAAAGTCATTTTTCTTATTTCGATCCGTAAATTTATTCACTCCGCTGCATGTTTATTCTCGAAGGAGGTGTCGCATGGCAGGTCAGAAAACCGTGATCATGGACGCGGACGGCATCCGCCGCGCGCTGACCCGCATCGCGTTTGAGATCATCGAAAAAAACAAGGGCGTCGAGCATCTGCTGCTCGCCGGTATCCGCACGCGCGGCATCTACCTCGCGCAGCGCATCGCGCACAAGCTCGGCGAGGTCGAAGGCACGGCTCCTCCGGTCATCGAGCTGGACGTGACGCCGTGGCGCGACGACATGCCGCGGCAGGACGCGCCGGTGCTCTCCCCCGACGAGCGCATCGAGGGCGCGACCGTCGTTCTCGTGGACGACGTACTCTACACCGGGCGCACCGTGCGCGCCGCGATCGAGGCGGTCTCCTGCTTCGGCCGCGCAAGCCGCATCCAGCTCGCTGTTCTGGTCGACCGCGGCCACCGCGAGCTCCCCATCCGCCCGGACTACATCGGCAAAAACCTGCCGACCTCGCACGAGGAAAGGGTCTGCGTCCGTCTCCGCGAGGTGGACGGCGAAGATAACGTTGCTATTCTTTGAGGCAGCACCACCGTTGTCTCGTGCAGCCGCATGATACACTCACTATGAGAAAGGAAGAACCAAATGTCTATCCAAACCTTAGTAGAAAAGATCAAGGAAAAAGGCAATCCGACCGTAGCCGGTCTGGACGCCCGTCTCGAATACATTCCGCAGCATATTTCGGGGCGCAACATGATGCTGCACGGCGAGACCCTGCGCGCAGCCGCTGAGAGCGTTGTTGCGTTCAACTGCGGTCTGATCGACGCGCTGTGCGACATCGTTCCGGCTGTCAAGCCGCAGGCTGCATACTATGAACTGCTCGGCTCCTACGGCGCCATGGCGCTCAAGGAGACCATCGACTACGCGCACGCAAAGGGCATGTACGTCATCGGCGACATCAAGCGCAACGACATCGGCGCGACCGCGACCGCTTACGCAGAGGCATATCTCGGCAAGACCCGTGTCGGCGACACCGAGATCGCGCCCTACGGCTGCGACAGCGTCACCGTAAACGGCTACCTCGGCACGGACGGCGTAGAGCCCTTCCTCAAGGAGTGCCGTAACCGCGAGAAGAGCCTGTTCATGCTCGTCAAGACCTCCAACCCGTCCTCCGGCGAGCTTCAGAACCGCGACATGGAGGGCAAGCCGCTTTACGCGCGCATGGCTGAGATGGTCGCAAAGTGGGGCGAGGGTCTGGACACCCCGTGCGGCTACAATCAGGTCGGTGCGGTCGTCGGCGCGACCTACCCCGAAGAGCAGAAGATCATCCGCGAGCTGCTGCCGAAGAGCTACTTCCTCGTGCCGGGCTACGGCGCGCAGGGCGCGACCGCAAAGGACATCGCCAATGCGTTCAACGACGACGGCCTCGGCGCGATCGTAAATTCCTCGCGCGGCATCATGTGCGCATGGAAAAAGACCGGCAACAACGGCGAGGATTACAAGGAAGCTGCCCGTGCAGAAGCGATCCGCATGCGTGATGATATCGTAGCGGCCATCAAGTGATTAAGTGGGAGATACAAGAATGAAAAAAGCATACTTACTGCTGGCGGACGGCACCCTGTTCGAGGGCACCGCAGT
>CAVIRF010000166.1:0-2368 GCA_963645185.1 Coprococcus eutactus
GTTCCTCTCTTTATCCTCTCTGAATGCAAAGGCAGAAGACGAATTGATGCCCTCTGCCTTGCGCTGATATTTTTATTTAGTTGCAGGATTACGGAGCAACGATAGCTTCCTGTACGCCGTACTGCTCTGCGAGCTTCTCAACGGTGCCGTCCTCATAAGCGGACTTGTAGAAATCGTTGAATGCAGCGGTCAGATCGGAGTCCTTGCGGAAGCCGACAACGTAGTTCTCCGGATCGTCGCCGTTTGCTTCGTTCAGGTCGAGCGTGTAAACGAGGTTCGGGTAGCTGGTGCCCTCGCCGATCATCGCGCCAGCCATCAGCAGGTCGATGACGCAGGCATCAGAGGTGCCGGAAGCGACTTCCATCAGTGCGTCAGCCTGAGAGGAAACTGCGGTAGCTTCCAGACCGAGCGCTTCAGCAGCAGCCTCGCCGGCGGAGCCGGACTCAACAGCAACGGTCAGACCCTTTACGCCGTCCAGATCCTTTGCAGCGTCCGCCTTTTCGGACGGAACGACAACGACCTGCGCGTTGGTCGCATACGGATTGGAGCAGTTCATGGAGGTCTTTACCTCGTCGGTCAGGGTCATGCCGTTCCATACAGCGTCAACACCCTTGGAGTCAAGCTCCATGATCTTGTTGTCCCAGTTGATCTCCAGAAACTCAGCTTCTACGCCGATGCTCTCTGCGAAAGCCTTTGCCATGTCAGCGTCAAAGCCGATCCACTCGTCCGAGCCGTCTTCCTTGTAATCCATCGGCGCGAAATCGGTGATGCCGACGATCAGCTTGCCCTGGCTCTTGACGTATTCCAGATCGCTGTCTGCGGAAGCGGGCGTATCAGCGGCCGAGCTGTCAGACGCGGTGTCGTCGGTCTTCGCGGTGGAGCCGCAGCCGGCGAGCAAGGATACACTCAGTGCGCCTGCGGAGAGCAGAGCGAGCAGTCTCTTGGTTTTCATGGGGATGTCCTCCTAAAATTTCAGTGGTTAACTTGTTTACTATTATAACACTTTACTGCGATAAATCAAGAGGGTAAATGAAAAATTTTTTATGCCGTGGAGAAAACCTGTCGGAAGGGGAGCGCGGTGTGTATTTTTAGCAGCTGTGGCGCCGAAATAGAACGGTTCTGGTGAAATGATGGGTATATTGTCCGGGATTGCTTGACCGAAACAGAGGAATATAGTATAATGTATGCGATTGTTAAAGAATAAACAAGGAGCGCGAAACGAAAGCACGCTCCGCATCAGGAGGTCATATCAATGGATTTCGCAGCACTTTATAAAAGCAAGCTGACGACGCCCGAGGAGGCCGTCAAGGTCGTCAAGAGCGGAGACTGGGTAGATTACGGCTGGTGCACCGGCACGCCGAACGCGCTGGACAAGGCGCTCGCCGCACGCATGGACGAGCTTGAGAACGTAAACTTCCGCGGCGGCGTACTCATGCGCCGTCCGGCGATCTTCGATGTTCCGGATGCAGCAGAAAAGCTGACCTGGAACTCCTGGCACATGTCGGGCATCGAGCGCAAGGCCTGCATGGAGGGATTCGGCTTCTATTCCGCGCTGCGCTATTCCGAGCTGCCGCGCTGGTACCGTGAGAACGTCGGCCGCGTCAACGTCGCGATGATTCAGGTCGCGCCGATGGACGCACAGGGCTGGTTCAGCTTTGGTCCGCAGGCATCCCACCTCAAGGCGATCTGCGAGGCTTCCGATGTCGTCATCGTCGAGGTCAATAAGTATATGCCGCGCTGCCTCGGCCTGTTCGAGGAGGCAATTCATGTTTCCGAGGTCGATATGATCGTTGAGAACGATGCTCCGATGCCGGAGATGGGCGGCGGCGCTGCACTGACCGCAGTCGACGAAGCGGTCGCAAAGCTGATCGTTGAGGAGATCCCGAACGGTGCTTGCCTCCAGCTGGGCATCGGCGGCATGCCGAACACCGTCGGCGCGATGATCGCAGAGTCTGACCTGAAGAATCTCGGCGTTCACACCGAGATGTACGTTGATGCTTTCGTCGACATCGCCAAGGCAGGCAAGATCAACGGCTCGAAGAAGGCCATCGACACCGGCAAGCAGGTGTTCGCATTCGGCGCAGGCACTCAGAAGCTGTATGATTACGTGAACAACAACCCCGAGTGCATGTCTGCTCCGGTTTCCTATACTAATGACGCGCGCACCATCGCGCAGATCGACAACTTTATCTCGATCAACAACATCGTTGACGTCGACCTGTTCGGCCAGATGAACGCAGAGTCCGCAGGCATCAAGCAGATCTCCGGTGCAGGCGGCCAGCTCGACTTCGTACTCGGCGCATACCTGTCCAAGGGCGGCAAGAGCTTCATCTGCTGCTCGTCTACCTTTAAGAAGAAGGACGGCACG
>CAVIRF010000167.1:0-2357 GCA_963645185.1 Coprococcus eutactus
TCAAGGTCATGGAGATCGACGACAAGGGCCGCGTAAACCTGTCTATGAAGGACGTAAAGCCGGAAGAAAAGATCAAGTAATCCGGTTTTCAATAACAAAAAGACTTCGGCGCGAAACACGCTGAAGCCTTTTCTGAGCCTGTCGAAAAACTATCGTTTTTCCGACAATCTGTGTTTTGACTTCGCAAAACACGGACGTCCGAAAGTTCCCATGCGGAAACTTTCTCCCTCTTAGAGTATAAAAACCGAGGTACACGCCCCCGGTTTTTATGAAATCGCTGCGCGATTTCTATTTCATGCGCGCTGCCGCGCGGCTGCTGTTCTTGCGAGAAAGTCGACTTTATCGACAAACTAAAAGGACTCTCCATAAAGGAGAGTCCCTAATTTTTTCAGTTTACTTGCTGTCCTTCGGCTCGGTCATGACTTCCTTGAACGAGGAAGCAAGACCTGCAAGGCTCTGGATCTCGCTCGGGATGATGATCTTGGTCGCCTTGCCGTCGGCCGCCTTGCCGAACGCTTCGAGCGACTTGAGACGGATGACCTGCTCGGACGGCGCCGCGTCATTCAGCAGCGCAATAGAGTCCGCAAGCGCCTTCTGTACGGCGAGCAGCGCTTCCGCTTCGCCCTGTGCTTCCTTGATCTTGGAAAGACGGGTCGCCTCAGCTGCCAGAACGGCCGCTTCCTTTTCACCCTCCGCGACCAGAATAGCGGACTGCTTTTTGCCTTCCGCGACCAGAATGGCCTCGCGGCGCTCGCGCTCCGCCTTCATCTGCTTCTCCATCGACTCCTGAATAGCAGCCGGCGGAATGATATTCTTCAGCTCGACGCGGTTGACCTTGATGCCCCATGCGTCGGTCGCCTCGTCCAGAATGGCGCGCATCTTGGTGTTGATGATGTCGCGGCTCGTGAGCGTCTGGTCGAGCTCGAGGTCGCCGATGATGTTGCGCAGCGTGGTAGCGGTCAGGTTTTCGATCGCCGCCATCGGGCTCTCAATGCCGTAGGTGAACATCTTCGGGTCGGTGATCTGGAAATAAACGACCGTGTCAATCTGCATGGTTACGTTATCCTTGGTGATGACCGGCTGCGGCGGAAAGTCAACGACCTGCTCCTTGAGCGTTACCTTGCGCGCGATGCGCTCGAACAGCGGCACCTTGAAATGCAGGCCGGTGTTCCAGGTATCGCGGTAGGTGCCCAGACGTTCAATGACGTAGGCGCGCGCCTGCGGTACGATAACGATATTGCTCGCGATGATCGCGATGATCACAACCAGCAGAATGATCCAGATCAGGGGTCCGATAAAAAACAAAGGCATACTTTACTCCTTTTCTCCGTTGGTTTCGGTTTTCTGAACGATCGCCTTGACGCCGCGAATTTCGAGGATCGTCACTCTGGCTCCGGCAGGAACGGGAGTACCGTCCTTCGTGCGCGCGGTCCATTCCTTGCCGAGCACACGCACCGCGCCGGTCTCCGACAGATTGTCGATCGGCTCGCTGACCACGGCGGTCTGGCCGATAATGCGGTCGGCGTTTGTCGCCTGCCTGCCGCTCTTGAGGAAGCGGCTGAACAGCGGACGCACGAGCAGCAGCATGACTGCGGACAGCACGACGAAGATCACGAGCTGCACCCATAAGGATGCCCCGAAGGTCGCCGCGATGAGCGCCGCAACGCCGCCGACGGCGAACCAGATGCCGCACAGGCCGAGCGTCACCGCCTCCACCGCGATGCTGATAATGATGACAGCCAGCCAGAAGTACAGGCTGTCTATGCCAAACACCATACTCCATCCTCCCTTCCTTTGTCCTCAGTATAGCATAGCCGGAGAGAAAAGTATAGTTACAGCACGGATTTTTTCGGCAGTTTGAACAAAATTTCAGGCAAAAGAAAAAGAGCGCTGCATCAAACAGCGCTCCATAACTGGTGGACATTAACGGGTTCGAACCGCTGACCTTCCGCACGTCAAGCGGATGCTCTTCCAGCTGAGCTAAATGTCCAAATACAGGGGGCAGCGGACTGCCGTCCCCTGTTACCAGTTTTTCAGTTGTAAAACTTACTTCTTGCTGCGACCCAGATACTCACCGGTACGGGTGTCGATCTGAATGCGCTCGCCCTGCTCGATAAAGATCGGAACCTTGACGACAGCACCGGTCTCTACGGTAGCCGGCTTCAGTACGTTGGTAGCGGTGTTGCCCTTAACGCCCGGCTCGGTCTCAGTGATCTCAAGCTCAACAAACAGCGGCGGCTCAACAGCGAATACGCTGCCCTTGTAGGAAAGAACCTTAACGTTCTCGTTCTCCTTCACGAAACGGAAGTCGTCGCCCAGAGTGTCCTTGCTGATCGGGATCTGCTCGTAGGTCTCGT
>CAVIRF010000168.1:0-2326 GCA_963645185.1 Coprococcus eutactus
AAAAAACCGAGGCGCATGTCCCCGGTTTTTTTGCGTTTGCGCAGCAAACGCTTTTTCATGCGCGCTGCCGCGCGGCAACTATTTTTTCACCGAAAATCTAAAGACCGAAGCGTTTTTGCTTCGGTCTTTTTTTGTTTTTCCGTTATTTATTTTTCTTATGGTTGTCCCGGCCGACGCGGCAGCAGTCGAGCGGCTCGCTGCCGAAGGCAGCCTTATTCTGGCTCGCCATGCGGTTCAGCCAGTTCGTCCACGCCTGTTTCAGTTTTTTGAACAGCATATCGGATACCTTCCTCGCCTGTATTCCTACCAAGAGTATAGGCTTTCTCCGGCATGTTGTCAAGAACCGCTTCTGCTCAGTTCAGCTCAGCGTAAACGCCGTAGATGTAGCCTTCGGTCGCTGCCTGCTCGTCGGTCAGCACCTCGCCGGTCAGGCTCGCGCCGGACATTCCGTCCTTGTATTCGACGGCCAGCTTGCCGGTGTGGAGCGTCATGGACTGCGTCTGCTCCGAACCGTCGGTGAATGTCACCGTGACGTTCAGCTTCGCGCCCTCAAAGCCGTCCACCGACTTATGCCACGAGTCCTGAAGATCGTCGTCCTCACTCTCCGGCTGGCTGGGCAGCCACAGACCGTAGCTCGCGTCCGGGTCGTACTCATCCGTAAAGCCGTTGTCCAGCTTCCAGCACAGGTCGGCGTACATCTCGTTCTCGTCGACACCCCAGACCATGACCTCATCCGCGCCGTCCAGCTCGGGATTAGTGCCCTGATGCATGGCGCGCACCCACTCGTCGCGGTCAGCCGACGTATCCTTGACGGTCTTTGTGCGGTAAACCGCACCTCTGTCGATGGTCGCGGAGACGGTTTTGATGTTCTCGCCCGTCACCTTGAACAGGCAGCCGGAGAAAAAGCCCTTGTCCGGGTCGTCCGTGCCGCTGCCGCTGTCGAATACGATTTTGCTGTCCTTCGGCTGACGCATCTCACCCGTGTCGGCAGCATATGCCACCAGACCGAACGTGTGCGCGATGTCCGTCACGGCGTCCGTGCCGGTCGATCTGCCGTGCAGGGCCGCGCCGCCGAGTACGACCGCAAAGGCGCACGCTGCCGCGAGCAGCCGCTTCATGCCGCCCGGCATTCTATGGCGGATCGGCCGCGCCGTTTTGCGTCTCTCCTCACGCACCGCCGCGCGAGTCCGCGCCTTCAGCTCGTCCGGTGCCTTGATATTCTTCATTTCGTCCCACATGTTCATCAGTCAGCTCTCCTTCCAGTTCGGTTTGCAGTTTTTTGCGTGCGCGATGCAGCCTTGTCCGCACTGTCGCCGGGCGGCAGTGCACGATCTCCGCGATCTCGTCCGTGCCGTAGCCCTCGACGTAGTGCAGCCACACGACGGTGCGCAGGTCGGCCGGCAGCGCTTCGACCGCCTGCCAGAGCGCGCCGCCCTCCTCGGTCTCCGGTGCGGCGGCATCCGCTGCGGCCTCCATGGGCGCGGTGCGTTTCCACCACGCCGAACGCCGCAGGTCAATGCAGCAGTGCAGCGTCACGCGCAGCAGCCATGCCTTGAGATGTTCGCCGTCGCCGAACGCCGTCGTGTCGCGCAGCAGGCGCAGGAAAACGTCCTGATAAACATCCTCCGCGTCCGCGCGTGAGCCGAGGCGGCACAGCGCGAGCCGGTACACGGCGTCGCCGTATCGCTGTATCGCGTCCTCCAGAAATGCGTCATCTCGCAATTCATCTGACATGCCTCTCATCCTCCTTTCACTCATAACACGGGTTTTGCCCCGGAATTGTTCCCATATCCTCGTATTTTCCGGCAAATATCCAGTTTTTGTGCTTTACTTACATTTTACCTACTCTTCATTTGTGCTTAATGTACAAAAACCGAGTGCAATTCTTTGATTATATTAAACAAAATCCGAATTGCATTTTTATATAAAATGACTATAATAATAATTGTCAAGGGAAACCGAGACAAAATAAATGATTAGAATTATGAAACGGAGGTCAACCCCCTATGAAAAAGACTCGTGGTTATTTTGAGGCACTTGCAACTATGCTCACCAATGGTTATCGTGTAGATTCCGCGCTGACGGGCCGTGACCGTGAAGAAGCGTTCTACAACCGCTTCGGCCGTTAATTTGCTTATATCTCTCATTATTTTTTTCTTTCTTTACTCTTTTTACCTACTCTTTGTGGAAAAGACCGTCTGTGAATGCAGACGGTCTTTTTCCGTCCCTTCGGGCTTCCATGGGGGACTCCGTCCCCCCTGGATACGTTTCCGGTTCCGGAGAAACCGGAAACGATACCCCCCTCTCGTCCGCACGGCGGACGAGG
>CAVIRF010000169.1:0-2296 GCA_963645185.1 Coprococcus eutactus
TTGTGTCCGGTTTGATTTGACACCGTCAGTATAATCGCAATTCCCGTATTTCGAAAGATATCAGTCAATTTATGAGTCACTTATAATTTTCATAGCAACTTGCTTTTCCGCAGCTTTGCCATTATACTGAAAGCAGAAACGCGAGGTGACGACAATGTATCAGCGCAAGCTCGAAAAGGACATCCGCTGTCCGCTGGAATACGGTCTGGAAATATTCGGCGGCAAATGGAACTCACGCATTATCTGCGTACTCGCCGCGAAGCAGACGCTGCGGTACAGCGAGCTGCGCCGTGAGATGGGCAACATCACCGACGCCGTGCTCGCCGCGACGCTCAAGGAGCTGATCGCCAGCGGCATCATCTCGCGCCGCTCGTATGACGAGATACCGCCGCGCGTGGAGTATTCTCTGACCGAAAAGGGGCGCTCCGTCGTTCCCATTCTCCAGAGCATCTGCCAGTGGGCCGGTATCTTCTACAAGCCGGACAGCGAAAACACAATGATCCAGTGCAAAAAATGCGATTACCGATAAAAGGAGTTCCCATGGCCATTCAGTACACAGAAGAAAAGAAATTTACGCAGGACGAGGTGCAGGACCTGTTCCGTTCGGTCGGATGGGTGTCCGCCGACTATCCCTCGCGCCTGTACAAGGCGCTCATGCACTCCTCCACCGTGCTCACCGCGTGGGACGGAGACAAGCTTGTCGGCCTTGTCCGCGTCATCGACGACAGCGAAATGCTCGCCTACATGCACTATGTTCTCGTCCGTCCGACGTATCACGGGCAGGGCATCGCCGGGAAAATGGTCGAATACATCAAGGAAAAATACAAACATTATCTCTATATCGAGCTCATGCCCGAGGAACGGAAAAACGCTGCCTTCTACGAAAAGCATGGTTTTCAGATCATGCCGGACGGCGCGCCGATGTTCCTCGCGAACTACGAAAACAAAATCTGAAAATCCGGGGGACTCTGTCCCCCTTTCCCTGTTTGTGAAAGGAGAAAATCCATGGCTGTTTCAGCAAAAGACATCCTTGCGGAGGCCGAAGCGCTCCGCGAGACGATCATTCAGGACAGGCGCACCCTCCATGCCGCCCCCGAGGTCGGCGCGGACCTGCCGAACACCAGAAAATACGTTGCCGGCCGTCTGCGTGAAATGGGGTACGAGCCGAAGGAACTCGCCGGCGGTATCGTCGCGGAGATCACCGGCGCGGACACCGGAAACTGCGTGTTGCTGCGCGCGGATATGGACGCGCTGCGCGTCACCGAGCAGACCGACCTGACTTTTCGCTCGGAGAACGGCTGCATGCACGCCTGCGGCCACGATATGCACACGGCAATGCTTCTCGGCGCGGCAAAGCTGCTGCGCGATCACCAGAGCGAGCTGAACGGCACGGTCAAGCTCGTATTTCAGCCCGACGAAGAAGGCTTTACCGGCGCAAAGGCGATGCTCGCAGCCGGTGTGCTGCGCGACCCTGCGCCACAGGCCGGTTTCGCTCTGCATGTCAATTCGGGTACCCCGTCCGGCCTCGTGCTGTGCGGCGAGGGTACGTTCATGGCAGGCTGCACGCTGTTCCGCGTCACGGTCCACGGCACCGGCTGTCACGGTGCGATGCCGGAAACCGGCATCGACCCGATCCACATCGCCGCGAATATCTATCTTGCACTTGAAGAGCTTGTTTCTCGTGAAGTCGCCGCGAAAAAACCGGCGGTCGTCACCGTCGGCAAGTTCACCGGCGGCGACGCGCCGAACATCATTCCGTCGACTGCGGTCCTCGAAGGCACCATCCGCACTTTTGACCGCGAGCTGAGCGCCTCCCTGCTCCGTCGCATCAGTGAGCTTGCGCAGGGCATCGCTGCGGCATATCGCGGAACGGCTGAGGTATGCGAGCTTGCTTCCGCACCGCCGCTGAAAAATAATGATGCTGCCCTCGATTTGTCCACAGCCTGTGCAAAAGAGCTTTTCGGGGATGCGTCGGTTTATCGCTTCCGCGACGGCGGCATGGGCTCGGAGGATTTCGCTTCCTATACCTCTGAGCTCCCCTGTGCCTATCTGCTTCTCGGCGCCGGAACTGCGCAAGAGGATTCGCGCTACGGCAAACCGATGCACAATCCGCAGGTCATGTTCAATGAGGATGTCCTCGCTCGCGGCACGGCCCTGCATACGCTGACCGCGCTGCGGTATCTGGAACAGGCATGAAAAATTAGGGGCAGCCGTAAGGCTGCCCCTTTTCTCATCTTCCCAAAAACAAAAAAGCATCATCCGAAGATGATGCTTCAATGGAGCTGATAACCAGATT
>CAVIRF010000170.1:0-2278 GCA_963645185.1 Coprococcus eutactus
GCGGAGTGGCCGCCTTCGGCGGCCGGGGAATGCCGGGGTCTCCCGGCGGAGACAAAAGGGGCAAGGACACCAAATGGTTTCCTTGCCCCTCTTGACACCCCAAACCTTCCTTTGGCCGTCGCATCAAAGATGCTCGGCTAAACGGGGGTTACGGGGACTCGATTCCGGGCGTCTTTCAGCTCATGTGAAGCTGAGATGCCCGGAATTTACTTTGCGTGGTTTGCCGCGCATAACAGTGCGCGGCCAGCCAGTACAGAGTGTTAGATCGTCGCTGCGAACAGCTCCGCTTCGATCAAGCGCAGTACCTTGGAGCACCGAACGCATCTGTGGGCCCCTCGCATTTAGCCGCGCAACCGAAGGGCGTCGCGGCTTAAAAGGAAGATTAGGGGGAGTTAAGAGGGGGATAAGAAACCATTTGGTGTCTTATCCCCCTCTTGCCCCTGCCGGTGGGCACCGGCGAGCCTTGCAAAGGCTCAAAATTTACCCTCTGCGCTTTTTATCGAGATACCCCTGTAAAATCAGCGTCGCGGCCACCGCGTCCACATTCTCCCGGTGCTTTTTCTCCTTTTTTCCTGCGCGATGCAGAATCTCATGCGCCGCGACCGTCGTGCGGCGCTCGTCCCAGAGCTGCACCGTCAGCCCCGTGCGCTCCTCCAGCACCCTCGCGAGCGCCTGACACTTTTCCGCGCGCGGACCGACCGTGCCGTCCATGTTCAGCGGATGTCCGAGCACGATCTCGCCGATCCTGTTCTGCTCGATAAAAGCCACGAGCTTTTCTACGAGCCTGTCGTAGTTCCATTCATGGATGACGCTCGGCGAACCGGCCAGAAATTCCGACGGATCGGAAATCGAAAGCCCCGTGCGCGCGTCACCGTAATCAATGCCCAAAATACGCATATGCCTGCTCCTGTTTCTTGGGCAGTTTTGCGCTGCCCGTGATGATATAAAAGATTATATCATGGAAAAATAAAAAAATCAGCACTTTTTACGAAAAAAAACTTGACCGCACGGGGCGTCCATGCTATACTAAATACACCTATGCAGGTTCTTTTTTTGCGCTCATTTTTCATGTGTCTGAAAAAGAGCTGAGAACGCTGTCAGAGGGAGGCAATGTGTCCCTCGCCTGCGCCAAAGGGGTACAGGATGGGACGAAATATTAAAGGAGGTGCCGTTATCAATGCGCGTTAAGATCACGCTGGCCTGCACCGAGTGCAAGCAGAGAAACTATGACACAATGAAGAACAAGAAGAACGATCCGGACCGTCTGGAAATGAAGAAGTACTGCCGTTTCTGCCGTAAGCACACGCTGCACCGCGAGACGAAGTAAGAGAAAGGAAGTAGCTGCATGGCTGAAGAAACCAAGGCGAAAAAACCCGGTCTCTTTGCACGCATCGGCAAGTGGTTCCGCGAGCTGAAAAGCGAATGCCGCAAGATCGTATGGCCCACTCGTGAGCAGACGATCAACAACACGCTCGTCGTTCTGGCAAGCGTCGTAATCATCGGCATTTTCATCTGGGTACTCGATATCGTATTCGGTCTTGGCATCCAGACGCTGCTTACGCATACCGCTGCCGCCTAAATAAGGAGGCAATATGGCAGACGCTGCAAAATGGTATGTAGTACACACATACTCCGGCTACGAAAACAAGGTAGCCTCTTCGATCGAAAAGGCGGTTGAAAACCGCCGTCTGCACGATCTCATCACCGCCGTCAACATCCCGACCGAGAAGGTCGTCGAGGTAAAGGACGGCAAGAGCCGCGAGGTTGAGCGCAAGCTTTACCCGGGCTACGTTCTCGTCAAGATGGTCATGACCGACGAGACCTGGTATCTGGTCCGCAACACGCGCGGCTGTACCGGTTTTCTGGGTCAGGACAAGTCGGGCGGCTCCAAGCCCATCCCGCTGACCGAGGAAGAGATCATCGCAATGGGCGTTGAGAAGCGCGAGATCGAAGTAAATTATGCCGCCGGCGACAGTGTTCGCGTTATCGACGGCCCCCTGGCAGGCTTTATCGGCGTGGTATCGTCGGTCGAGCCGGATAAGAACAAGGTCGACGTTACCGTCTCCATGTTCGGCCGCGAGACCCCGGTCGAGCTCGAGCTCGATCAGGTCGAAACACTCGACGAGTGATTACCGGCTGCCCCGGCAGCCTGAAACAGCACCGCGCACGGTGCTTTACGCAGAGAGAAAGGCTCTCTGCCAGAGTGGGAGAGTGTAAACGCACACTCGCCAGCCACCACATTTTTTGAAGGAGGAACCTTTCAACATGGCACAGAAAG
>CAVIRF010000171.1:0-2259 GCA_963645185.1 Coprococcus eutactus
TCCATGATTGACAGTTTGTTTTTTCACTGTCTTTCATAGAGGGAGCATATCAATTGCCACTGCGGTTCCTTTTTACTTCTTTACAGGATGGTCAGCAAGGTAATGCAGAATGATATCAGCGCTCTTTTGCAGACCGGCGGAGGAGTCCACGGTCAGCTCATAATTGCGTGCATCGCCCCAGCGCATGCCGGAGATGTGGCGGTAGTAGGCGGCGCGTGCGCTGTCCGAGCGGCGGATGTTGCGCACCGCCTCGTCGGGCGTGTCGCCGTAGACCTCGCGGACACGGCCGATGCGGAATTCCTGCGGCGCATGGATGAATACGCGCACGACGTTCGGTTTGCCGCGCAGCACATAGTCCGCCGCCCGGCCGACGATGACGCAGCTGCCGTTTTTCGCAATGCGGCGGATGATCGCATCCTGTGCCTCGACCGCGCGCTGCACCGCATCCGAGCTGAGATACAGCTCACGCAGGATGTCCGGCGCGTTTTTATGGATATTCGAGATGAATTCCCGGTCGAGACCGCTCTCGTGCGCGGCGAGCGCGATCATTTCCTTGTAATAGAAGGGAACGCCGAGCGCCTCCGCGACCAGCTTGCCGATCTGCTTGCCGGAGGAGCCGTGCTCGCGAGCGATGGTGACGATCACGCCCGGATGAGACGGCTGCAAAGCCGTATGCGTCTCGGGGGCAGGTGCGGCAGCGTTCCGCACATAGTCCGAGCGGAGAAAGCCGCGGAAGAACAGCGCGCCGACGATGCTCGTGATGGTCTCGGTGACGGGGAAGGTGAGCCAGAAACGAGAAAGGCCGAAACGCGAAAATACATAGCCGAGAGGAACGAACAGCACGACCGTGCGGATGATGGTCAGGAGCGAGCTCTTGAGGCTCGAGCCGACGGCCTGAAAGAACACGGGGAAAATGAGCGACGTGACCATCGGGAGAAAGCTGAAGCCGATGATGGGGAAGCCGCCGCTGCCGATGGCGATGACCTCCGGGTCGGAGGTGAAAACGCGCAGCATCTGCGAGGGAACGAGGTTAAAGCACAGCGTGCCGATTGCCATGAGCGCGAGACCGAAAAGAATAGCCGCCGAGAGCATTTTCTTGCAGCGGTCGATGCTGCGCGCCGCGTAGTTGTAGCTGATGACCGGCACGATGCAGGTCTGCATGGCGCTGAGCGGAATGAAGAAGAACGACTGCCATTTGTAGTACAGGCCGAGCGCGGTGACAGCCTGATCGGAAAAGGTCGCGAGGATGAGGTTGAGGCCCAGAATGTAAAAGGTATAGGCGGACTGCATCAGAATATTCGGCACGCCCAGACGGAAGATCTGCGCGATGTGGCCGGGGTAGACCTTGAGCGCCGGGGAACGGCGAAAACCCTTTTTCATCACGACGAGCGCCGCGACGATCTGTCCGGTGACGGTCGCGACGGCCGCGCCTGCGATGCCCCACGCCGGAAGGCCGAACAGGCCGAAAATGAGCAGAGGATCGAGAACGATGTTGGTCAGCGCGCCGAGGATTTGCGCGAGCATGGGCGTTTTCATGTCGCCGCCAGCCTGCAAAACCTTGGTCCAGACGCTTTCGAGACACAGACCGAAGCTGAAAATGCAGACGATGCGGCCGTACACAACGACGTCGTGAATGACGGCCTCCGAGGCGGTCGACATCCGCGCGTAGGCCGGCATGATGAGCCAGCCGATCACGGCAAACAGCAGCCACATGGTCACGGCGAGCGGCGTGCCGATGCCGGCGTACTCGTCCGCCTCCTGCCGGCGGCCCTCGCCGAATTTCGCCGCCATGGCAGTGTTGATGCCGACGCCTGTGCCGACGGCGAGCGCGATCATCAGAAGCTGAATGGGGTACACGATGGACAGCGCGGTCAGGCCGGTTTCGGAGCAGCGGCCGATGAACAGGCTGTCGATGATGTTGTAGAGCGCCTGAATGAGCTGCGCGGCCATGACCGGCGGCGCGAGCTTCCAGAGGATACGGCTGATTTTCTCTGTGCCGAAAAATTCTGTTGACTGCATGGGGATTCCTCGCTTTTTCTGTCTGGTGTTATTATAGCATAGCGGCGGCCCGGGCGAAAGCCGGAATGGAGAAACACGGCACGAAATGGAAAAAGTAAAATTTTTTGAAAATTTCTATTGACAATCGCTGCCCTGCATGATATTATATATAAGCACTCTGAAGTGAAGCTTCACCGGGAGAGCGAAAAATGAATATCGCGGGGTAGAGCAGTTGGTAGCTCGTCGGGCTCATAACCCGGA
>CAVIRF010000172.1:0-2040 GCA_963645185.1 Coprococcus eutactus
CTCAAGCAGCCGCAGAACAGCCCGATTCCGGTCGAAAAGCAGGTTATCATCATCTTTGCCGTTGTTTCGGGCGAGCTGCTCGACATCCCGGTAGAGCTGATCGGCACGTTCCAGAAGGAGCTGTTCGAGTACATCGACGGCACCTATGGCGATGTTCCGGTGACCATCCGCGCCACGGGCAAGCTCGAGGACGACATCAAGTCCAAGCTGACGCAGGCCATTGAGGAATTTAAGAAAAAGTTCCTTTCCGAGCATTAAAAACAGCAGGGAGGGACTGAACAATGGCATCCGGAAACATGAAGGACATTAAACGCCGTATCAAATCGGTGCAGTCCACCATGCAGATCACAAAGGCGATGGAGCTGGTCGCGTCCTCCAAGATGCGCCGCGCAAAGGAGCGCGCTCTGAGCGTGCGCCCGTACTTCAACGCCATGTATGAGACTGTTGCGCGTCTGGCAGCTGTCACGCGCGACAGCGACTCGGTCTATACCCGACGCCGTGAGGTAAAGAACAGCCTGTACATCGTCATCGCGGGCGACCGCGGTCTGGCAGGCGGCTACAACTCGAACGTGTTCAAGCTGGCCGCCGCCGAGATGGAGGGCAAGAACGCCTCGGTCATCACGATCGGCAAAAAGTCGCAGGAGCATTATGCTAAGCGTCAGTGGCCGGTCGTCGCGGACTATCCCGGCGTTGCCGAGACCATGCGCATCAGCGATACGCACGAGATCGTTGAGTCCATGGTCGAGGCCTTCCGTTCGGGCAAGGCAGACGAGGTTTTCCTCTGCTACACCGAATTTGTCTCTCCGCTCCAGCAGGAGGCGAAGTGCATCCAGCTTCTGCCGGTCAGCTTCGAGCGCAAGGAGAGCGAGGAAAAGGGTGGCGCACATGTGCTGACCGAGTGCGATCCCTCGCCGGAGGCGGTGTTCAACGCAGTTATCCCCGAATACCTGTACGGCGTGCTGTACGGCGCGGTAGTCGAAAGCTACTGCTCCGAGCAGTCCGCGCGCCGCATGGCAATGGAGGCTGCGTCCGACAACGCAGGCGAGATGATCGAAAATCTGAACCTGTCCTACAACCGTGCACGTCAGGCAGCGATCACGCAGGAGATCACGGAGATCGTCGCCGGCTCGGGTGAGGTAGGAGCTTAATCACTTAATCAGAAACGGAAAAGCAGCAGGCCGGGGGTTCGCCCCAGGGCGAGACTGGTCTGCTGACCGCCGCTTTCTGATTTCTCAAAGGGAGTTTTGCCAATGAGTGAGCAGAATATCGGCACCGTTGTCCAGATCACCGGACCGGTGCTTGACATTAAATTTGCCGCTGACGCGCTGCCCAAGCTGCTGAACGCCATCACGATCGACAACAACGGCCATATCATCACGGTCGAGGTTGCGCAGCATATCGGTCAGGATACCGTGCGCTGCATCGCGATGGAGTCCACCGACGGCCTGATGCGCGGCATGAAGGCAACCGATACCGGCGGCCCGATCACCGTTCCGGTCGGTGACAAGAACCTCGGCCGTATCTTCAACCTGCTCGGCCAGCCGGTAGACAACAAGCCGGCTGTCGAGGGCGAGGAGCGCTGGCCGATCCATCGTCCTGCTCCGTCCTATGAGGAGCAGGAGTCCACGACCGAGATCCTCGAGACCGGCATCAAGGTCGTCGATCTGATCGCACCGTTCGCAAAGGGCGGCAAGATCGGTCTGTTCGGCGGCGCAGGCGTCGGCAAGACGGTCATCATCATGGAGCTGATCAACAACATCGCCAAGCAGCACGGCGGTATTTCGGTATTCACCGGCGTAGGCGAGCGTACCCGTGAGGGCAACGACCTGTACAATGAGATGCAGGAGTCCGGCGTTATCAACAAGACCGCTCTGGTCTATGGCCAGATGAACGAGCCTCCCGGAGCACGTATGCGCGTTGCGCTGTCCGGTCTGACGATGGCGGAGTATTTCCGTGACGTTGAGGGCCAGGATGTGCTGCTGTTTATCGACAACATCTTCCGCTTCACGCAGGCCGGTTCCGAGGTATCCGCGCTGCTCG
>CAVIRF010000173.1:0-2007 GCA_963645185.1 Coprococcus eutactus
GGGGACATAGGAAACCGCAGGTGTCCTACGTCCCCTTTTGTCTCCGCCGCCAGACAGCGGCAATGCCCGGCCGTGGTTTACGGCCTATCTCGCCTCCAGCGGCACACCGCTGTATCGGCGGAATGTTCACCCTCTGCTGAGGAGAAAGAGAAAGGGCGCTCATCGCCTGCGGCGGCACGGCCGCCGGAACGGCGGAAAGATCTCCCCTCTGCTGAGGGGAAAGCAGTTAGGATATGCTATCAGCATGTGTGCCAACTGAAAGGCTTGTTTTTCCTCGAAAAATGTTGCATTTTCCCTTGCGCTGTATACGCGCTATACAGTATAATAGAATAGTTCGATGCGACAATCGAAGGAGGTTCTTTAAGAGTGTATCAGATTTTGAAAAAGCAAACGCTGAACGCAAACACCAAGCTGATGGTCATCCACGCGCCGCACGTTGCGCGCAAGGCTGAGCCGGGTCAGTTCATCATCCTGCGTGTCAGCGCAGAGGGCGAGCGCATTCCGCTCACCATCGCGGATTTCGACCGCGAAAACGGCACCATCACGATCATCTTCCAGGAAGTCGGTGCGACCACGCAGGCGCTCGGCGCACTGAACGAGGGCGACTCCCTGCATGACTTTGTCGGCCCGCTCGGCAAGGAGAGCGAGTTCGAGGGCTTCAAGAAGGTCGCCGTTGTCGGCGGCGGTCTGGGCTGCGCGATCGCTTATCCGCAGGCCAAGAAGCTGCATGACATGGGCGTAGAGGTCGACCTCATCGCCGGCTTCCGTTCCAAGGACATCATCATCCTCGAGGACGAGATGAAGAACGCCTGCACCAACCTGCACATCGTCACCGACGACGGCTCCAACGGCCGCAAGGCGCTCGTTACGCAGGTCCTCAAGGAGCTCATCGACGCCGGCAACCAGTATGACGCTGTCATCGCCATCGGCCCGATGATCATGATGAAGTTCGTCTGCGAGACCACCCGTCCCTACGGCATCAAGACCATCGTCTCCATGAACACCATCATGGTTGACGGCACGGGCATGTGCGGCGGCTGCCGCCTGACCGTCGGCGGCGAGACCAAGTTCGCCTGCGTCGACGGCCCGGACTTCGACGGCCACCTCGTCGATTTCGACAGCGCAATGCGCCGCGGTGCCATGTACAAGGCACAGGAAAAGGCTGCTGTCGCGCGCCGCGAGGAGCACTGCAACCTGTACAAGATGGAGGTCAAGTAATCATGCCGAATATGAATCCGAAAAAGTGCCCGATGCCCGAGCAGGCACCGGACGTGCGCAATAAGAATTTCGAAGAGGTAACGCTCGGCTACACCGCTGACATGGCGGTCGAGGAAGCGCAGCGCTGCCTGAACTGCAAGAACAAGCCCTGCATGACCGGCTGCCCGGTACAGGTCAAGATCCCGGAGTTTATCGCTCTGGTCGCTGAGGGCAAGTTCCTCGAGGCCGCAGCGAAGATCAAGGAGACCTCCGCTCTGCCGGCTGTCTGCGGCCGTGTATGTCCGCAGGAGAACCAGTGCGAGTGCCACTGCGTCCGCAGCATCAAGGGTGAGGCAGTCGCCATCGGCCGTCTGGAGCGTTTCGTTGCCGACTACGCACGCGAGAACAGCACCGAGAAGGCCGTAAAGCCCGAGTCCAACGGCCACAAGGTCGCGATCGTCGGCGCCGGCCCGGCCGGTCTGACCTGCGCAGGCGACCTTGCTCGCATGGGCTATGAAGTCACCGTTTTCGAGGCGCTGCACACCGCAGGCGGCGTTCTGATGTACGGCATTCCGGAGTTCCGTCTCCCCAAGACCATCGTACAGAAGGAGATCGACACGCTGAAGGATCTCGGCGTCGAGTTCGTTCTGAACTTCGTTGTCGGCCGCTCCGAGACCATCGACGAGCTGTTCGGCGACGGCTACGAGGCGATCTTCGTCGGCTCCGGCGCAGGCCTGCCGACCTTCATCGGCGTGCCGGGCGAGAACGCAAACGGCGTTTACTCCGCAAACGAGTACCTCACCCGTATCA